>DATAEK010000201.1:0-20822 GCA_036258055.1 Vicinamibacterales bacterium | reverse complement strand
CTGGCTCGCCGGGGATGCCGCGCACCAGGCGGCCCCGGTCGGCGTGCACAGCATGAATTCGGGCCTGGTGGAAGCGCGCGAGCTGGCGGCGCGCATGATGCGGATCCTGCGCGCGGGAGGGACCGCGTCGCTACTCGAGGAATTCGCGACCGAGACGCACGAGACGTGGCAGTGGCTCCTCG
Organism: Vicinamibacterales bacterium; assembly: GCA_036258055.1. Lineage (GTDB taxonomy): Bacteria > Acidobacteriota > Vicinamibacteria > Vicinamibacterales > 2-12-FULL-66-21 > DATAEK01. The sequence continues at coordinate 20,640 of DATAEK010000201.1, read as the reverse complement.
GCGCCGGCGGCGAGGTGCGCGCGCTTTCCGGCGCGGACCCGTGGGTCCGACAGACCAGGGCGAGGATCCTCGCCTGCGTTCCAGCCTCGGGCGACGACCTCGAACCGCTGCTCAAGCAGATCGGCCTCACGGTCTCGCCGTGAGGGCGCGACGCAGATTCCTCACGTCACGTAGGTGATCGAGCGCCACGAAGGTCTACGTCGACGCTTGCAGCTCGAGCGCGATCCGATCCTGGCCGAACTGCGAGTGGATTCGCGGTTCTGTGACATCATCGATCGCATGCGAAAGGACGTCGATGCGCAGCGCGCCCGGTCGCTAGAGCGCGGCCTGCTCGAACTCGACGGTCTCCTGGCGCCGGCGAATAAGTGGCGAAACTCACACAGCCGTTGGCAAGCGTGATCCCATGGAGGCGCTGCGACAGGAGTGGCGGGCAGCGGATAGACCACTACAGACAGATCATCAGCGAGGAACGAACGCCTGAAGAATCTCGGTGCGCGGCCTCGCCTTCGGCGCGAGCGCGCGCTGACGCTCCGCCACGAGACGGTCGAAGGTGGGCGGCGGCGAGGGATCCTTGTAGAACACTCCGGTATACAGCGTCCGCCCGTACTCGCGCGCGAGATCCATCGCCTTCAGCCGATCCGATGAATCATGGCCGGCGCTCTCGAGCTTTTTCATTCCTGCCTTGTGGACCTTGAGCTGGGCTTCCGGCTGGCCGAACGTGATGCAGGGCGATTGCACGTTGATGAACGCGAATCCCGGGTAACGAATGCCCTCCTCGATCATGGTTGCAAGTCCGGCCATGTCCGCCGGCGTTCCCTGTGCGACGAAGCGAGCACCATACGCGAGCGTATAGAGCAGGGGATTGACTGGTTCTTCCAGACTTCCAAACACGGATGACGCGGTGTTCAGCCCGCGCGGCGAGGTGGGCGACAGCTGTCCTTTGGTCAATCCGTAGATCTGGTTGTCCATCACAACGTAGGTCAAATCGAGGTTGCGGCGAATCGCGTGCGGAAGGTGTCCGCCGCCAATCGAGAAGCCATCGCCGTCTCCGCCGGCGCACAGCACCAGCAGCTCCGGATGGGCGAGCTTGATGCCCTGCGCAATCGGCAGCGCTCTGCCGTGCACGCTGTTGAAGCCGTACACGGTCGTGTACCCTGGGATCCGGCTCGAACAACCGATTCCCGAGACGAACGCGATCTCGTGTGGCGCTCGGTTGATCCCGGCGAGTGCACGATAAATCGCCTGCATCACGCCGAAATCGCCGCAGCCCGGGCACCAAATGGGTTTCAGCTCGCTCTTGTAGTCCTTCGCTTGATACGTTTCGATCGACATCACCGTCTCCTCGATCAATCGCTCTGCGTCTCGAGCTCGGGAATCGCCGCACGCTCCAGCGCTATCGCCCGATCCCGGAGATGGTTCATCAGCTCGAGCGGCGTAAAGGGATTGGATCCGCTGCGGGACAGAGATGTCATTCCCTGAGGCAGGTCGACGAACATGCGCAGCAGCCGATACAGCTGCCCCTGGTGCGACTGCTCGACGACGAAACCTGTACGCACAGAGGCGAAGAACTCCTCGTACACCTGTTGTGCGACTGGATACAGGAGTCTCGGCACCATGAGCTTGGCCGGCAGGCCGCTCCGCCTGGCGAGGGCGAGCGCCTCACGCGCCACGCCGGACACGCTCCCCCAGCTTACGATTCCGATCGGCGCGTCGGACGGCCCATGGATGTCAAACAGATCCCGACGCGCCATGAGCGTCGCGAACTTGTGGATGCGCTTCTCGTTCATCTTTTGCGTGGACGGCACCGCTGGCCGTCGGCGCTCCACTCTCGTTGTGCTCGATGCCGGATGCCAGATAGTTGCCGCCAGGCATTCCAGGCTCGCTGATGGGGCTGATCCCCGAGTCCGTGACCACGAAACGGTGATAGTTCTCCAACTCCGGCAGTGTTGGCTTCCGCCGTTCGACGAGCCGGAACGCGGACGTGTCGATCGGGTCGACGACTTCCTTCCTCTGGCCGATATCGGCATCGGAGAGCACGATGACGGGTGTCTGATACTCCTCCGCGATGTTGAATGCGTCGACGGTCGTCGCGAACATGTCCCTCACGTTTGTTGCCGCCAGCACTGGCCGGACGACGTCGCCGTGCGCGGAGAAGACGGCCTGGAAGAGGTCCGCCTGCTCGCTCTTCGTCGGGATTCCCGTGGCCGGTCCTGCGCGTTGGACGTTCACGCACACGAGCGGCAGTTCGGCGATGCTCGCGAGTCCAAGGACTTCGGTTTTGAGCGACATGCCTGGACCCGACGTCGCGGTCATGGCCTTCTTTCCGGCAAATGAGGCACCGACGACGGCGGCAACTCCCGCGATCTCGTCTTCGGCCTGGAAAACCGCACCGCCGTACTTCCAGATCTCGCGGCCGAGATACTGCATGATCTCGGTCGATGGCGTGATCGGATAGCCGCCGAAAAAGGTGCAGCCTGCGAAGATCGCCGCGGCGCCGCACATTTCGTTACCGTCGGTCAGCAGCTTCGGAACTGGCGGGACGTCAATCGATGCGAGCCGTTTTGCCGCGGGCAGAGGGTTGTCGGCGGCGTAGCTGCGGCCGGCGGCAAACGCTCGCTCGTTCGCTTCGAGCACCGCAGGCCCCTTCTTCGCGAACTTGCGGCTCAGTCCCGCCAGCAGCGCTTCGGGAATAAACCCCAGCCAGTCTGCCAGCAGACCGAGCACGACCGCGTTCTTCATCTTGTCGGAACCGGATTCCTTGGCAAGGCGGGCGATCGGGGCAGCCACGAGATCGAATCCGGCCACTCCGGCGAGCGATATCGCGTCCGGCACCGGTCCACATTCCGACTCATAGATCATCGTCGTGCCGACGCCGACGGGCAGCTCCGTGCCGAAACGCAGAAAATCGTCCCAGTTGAGGCGATTGCGACGTCCAGAGTGCCACTGACGGCGAACACTTCCTTCGCTGCGACCCGAAGACGGAATGACGATTCGCCGCCGCGAATCTGCGGCCCGAAACTCTTCGTGAGAATCGCGTGGTAGCCTGTCAGCGCCGCGGCGTTGATCAGCGATTCTCCGGCCGAAATCACCCCGTCTCCGCCAGCGCCCGCCATCCGATCAGGAGGTCATCTGTGGCCGCCATTCTGATCTCCATTCGTGAGTGACATGCCGCTCGGAGCGGCCCGCGCGATGCTGGACCTCCACGAGTGCATCTCTGTTCGTCTTGGGTCGTCTTCACCACGCGCCTTGCGGACGTGCGTACCCATTTCGTGGAGGAACACTGGCCGGGCTGCGATCCGCAGCATCCGCCTCCACGCCTCGTAGGCGAAGAAATCCATCGTCCGAGGCGCCAGAAACACGGCGTCGTCTGGGTTCACGACCAGGCTGACCTCGATATTCGGCGCCAGGCCGATCGGCACGCGCCGACGGCGGCAGGCGTCGTACGCGGCTGCCATCACGCGGCGCATGTCGTCGTACGAGGGCGACGGCCAGGCCGCCATCTGTGACGCCACCGTCGGACGGAAGATGCAGACAGTTGGAAACGCCCCGAGCGCGGTGATTCGTTCGATCGCGTCGATCGTGTTGGCGATGGGCTCGATGCCCGCAATGATTTCGCCGGAGACGGCGCCGCGTGGCAGGCGGGACGCGCAGTACTCGATCGCCTCGAAGAAGAGGTCTTGGCCGAGCGTCCGCGCCTTTCCAGGACAGACTGTCGCGAACCAGCCAGGATCGAGCAGCTCGAGGCAGAACGAAAAATGATTGACGCCCAGGTCGATCAAACGGTCGTACCGCGTGAAGTCACGCTCCGGCGTCAGCTGCACGCCGACGAGCAGCCCCACATCTTCCTTGATCGCGCGGACGAATGGCGCAGCGAACTCGAGCGCGTGGCCGCCCTGGAACCCGCCATTCAGATGAACGAACGTGATTTTCGATTCCTCTTTCGCGGCGCAGCAGGTCTCGAGCACGTCTTCGACTTTTTTCGCCGCGGCCTCGACGCCGCCGACGTTCTGACCGGTTGTACAGAACCGGCAGTTCAGACCGGTCGACCAGAACTCACAGATCGGATTGATGTAAATGCCGAGGTACGTGCCCTGAAGCACGCCGATCTGTGACATCGGGACTTCGAACGATGTCAATCTGCGGTACCAGTTCGGTTCACGTGGGATGTCGACGGCGTACTTGTAGTCGGTGCGTTGATCGAGGATTTCATAGGCGCCGGGATGGCCCGCGAGCAGATACGGCGACGTCCGGACGAACGGCTCGACGACCGGCGCGTTCATCCAGATGGCGGGCTTGAGCCACGACCCGGTCGGGATGGTCAATTCAAGGCCGGAACCGAGCCCCGCGCGCGTCCGGCGGATCCCTCGTGCACCCTCGAGCGACACGTGACCCGGCACGCGAAGCCCGCGGCAAAAAAGGTCGATCTCGAGTTCGCAGGGGTTCAGTGGCATGCGCGCCCTATCGGGGGCAACATGCATGCCACGCTTGGATCAGCCTTCTGTCATTCGCGATACGCGACCAGGCTGCAGAAACGAGGCGCTGCCCGCCGGCACGGCTCTCGGACCCGTGAGAGTTTTTCCCCGAGATGGGGGAATTTCCACGAAGGATCGCTGCAGCGCCACCCACCGCCTCCGGATTTGCCGCGGACTGCCAGCAGCTGCGGTGGCACGATTACGGCAGTTTCGCCGGCGGGAGGATCCACCCATGAAACGCTTCACGATCCTAGGCGTACTAGTCGTCCTTCTGGCGACCGTTCCTGCGGTTCCGCAAGGAGCGACGGACCAGGGCCCGCAATCCGCCGCTGCCGCGGCGTCACTCACGGCGTTGCTCGACCGGCTCCACCTGGACGGAATCGCTGCCCCCGATCCGGAGGAATCGGGCCGCTACATTGCGGCGCTCTACATTCCGGAATCGCTGCTGCTCGTCGTCAGCGCGCCCTATCCGGTGCCAGCGGCGATCGACAAACGGATTGCCGAAGGCCAATACATGGATGCCTATCTCGACATCCAGGGCCAGGCGAACCGGCAGGGACACTTCTTCGTCGTCGACTCGCTGGCCGACGGGCTGACGCCCGTTTGCGAGTCAGATCATCCATTCGACAGCACGACCATCAACGGTGGCACGACCGTGTCGTATGACGGGAAATGGTTCACGCAGAAGCTGACGGAAGAGGATTACAACGCTCGTTTCAGCCGTGATGACGCGCGGTATGCGCGCCTGCTGAAAGTTCTGACGACGGCGTTGAATCGAAAGACGACGGAGCCCTGACACAGAAGGTCGGCCGTTGCCGCTGCGCGGCTTCGCCAGGACTGGGGCGGACATTCGACCTTTGAAGCCGCCGCGTCGAGCGTTCGGGACGTGCTGGAGGTGGACATGGTTCGCATTGCTGTCCGCTACTGCGCATATTGAGTGTCCGGTTTGCACGCCGTCCGGGTGGCGGCACGACTTCGTCGTGAACTACGCACGGAGGTTGAGATGGTGCGGGGCCGCTACGGTGAGTTCAAGGTGCTGGTAGACGGAAAGACGGTGGTTGATGGCGGCGCTTTGGCAGCCTTGGGCGTGCTCCCGTCAGGCCGTAAAGTGGTCGCTGTCGTTCGGGCGACACTCTCGAGCACTGGTTGAGCATCACGCTGGCTGGCGGGTCGTTGAACATCTGCGCAATCCAGAAGGCCTTAGACAACCCATCCGGCGATCGCGCGCCGCTGTCTGCCGAGGAGACGCCATGGCAACGAGACGACGCTTCCTGAAGCTCGCGACGGGTTGGGCGGGCGTGTACCTCACGTCGAAATTCGGCCTCTGGCCGCGGGTCCTGGCGCAGATTCCCGGCGGCACGCTCCCCCCTGACGTCATCCCAAAATTCGTGACGCCCTTGCTCATTCCACCGGCTATGCCGCTGGCTGGGAGCAGCCCGACAACTGATTACTATGCGATCGCCGTTCGACAGTTCGCGCAGCAAATCCTGCCCAGCCCGCACCGGCGCACGACAGTCTGGGGATACGGTTCGCTCACTGATCCTGGCACGTTCAACTATCCGTCGTACACGGTTGAAGCGACGTCGAATCGGCGCGTCGAGGTGACGTGGGTCAACCAACTCGTGGACAGGAATGGCCGGTATCTGCCGCATCTCTTACCGGTTGATCAAACCCTGCACTGGGCCAACCCACCTGGCGGCCTGCCGGCTCGCGACATGAATGGGTTCGATCCCGAGCCGTACCAGGGTCCGGTCCCCATGGTGACGCATCTCCACGGCGGTCACAGCACGGACGAGAGCGACGGGTACCCCGAAGCCTGGTATCTGCCCGCGGCAAACAACATCCCAGCGGGCTTCGCCACAACGGGCACGTGGTACAACTTCTTCCGCGCTAAGTTCGCCGCCGTCTGGGGTGGCACCTGGGATCCGGGCAGTGCAAAGTTCATGTACCCGAATGATCAGCGCGCGGCGACGCTCTGGTATCACGATCACACGCTGGGGATGACGCGACTGAACGTATACGCGGGGCCCGCGGGCTTCTACCTGCTTCGTGGCGGGTCGAGTGATCTGCCGGTGGGGACCCTTCCCGGACCGGCTCCCGCCCTCGGCGATCCACCGGGCATGAGCTATTACGAAATTCCGATTGCCATCCAGGACCGCTCGTTCAACGCCGACGACTCACTGTTCTATCCGGACAACCGCGCGTTCTTCGAAGGGCTGCGCACCGGTCAGCTGCAGATCCCATTCATCCCGCAGTCCGGCTGCACTGGTCCAAGCGACGTCTCACCGATCTGGAATCCGGAGTTCTTCGGAAACACGACCGTGGTGAACGGCCGGACGTGGCCGTATCTCGACGTCGAGCAACGGCGCTATCGATTCCGCTTTCTCAATGGCTGCGACTCGCGGTTCCTGATCCTGAAGCTCTCGAGAGACGGCCTACCCTTCTGGCAGATTGGCGCCGACGGCGGCTTACTGCCGGCACCGGCGAGGCTCGATCAACTGCTGATGGGCCCGGCCGAGCGTGCCGACGTGATCGTGGATTTCACGAACGTGCCTGTGGGAACAGAGATCGTGCTGCTGAACCGTGGTCCCGACGAACCATTCGGCGGCGGGGTTCCGGACGACGACTTTGACGTCTCGGATCCGGAAACCACTGGATTGGTCATGCAATTTCGCGTCGTCTCGGCGCGATCGAGCGACATCAGCACGCCGCCCGAAGCGCTTGTCCTGCCCCAGACGCCGGCACTGCCGCCCGCAACGGTCACTCGGCAGGTGTCGCTCAACGAGGCGGAGTCGGAAACGGTCTTCGTCGATGGCCATCCGGGCCACGGCCACCGGAAACGCCAACCCGCGAATCTCAAGTTAAGCTGCAACGATCCCAACGCGGTGCCTTTTGGTCCAACCATGGCGCAGCTCGGCACCGTCGCGCCTAGCGGCGAGGGCACCCCACGGCGATGGATCGACGCGATCACCGAGAATCCGGCTCCCGGAGCGACCGAGGTGTGGGAGATCTACAACTTCACAGCGGACGCGCATCCGATTCACATTCACGAGGTCGAGTTCGAGATCGTCGGACGCGAAAACGCCACGGGTGTTGTCCGGCCTCCTGAGGCGTGGGAGACAGGCCCCAAGGACACCGTGATCTCCTACCCCGGCGAGATCACACGCGTGAAAGCGACGTTCGATCGTGCGGGGCAATTCGTGTGGCATTGCCACATCCTGGAGCACGAGGACAACGAGATGATGCGTCCATATTCGGTCGGCCCTCTCCAGAATCCGACTCAGTGACACTTTTGTGACGATCACTTGGAGGCGGTGGCCGTCGAATAATCGGGGCTTGTCAGGGAGACTCAAAACGCGGCGGTTCAAGCGCCGTCCAGCCACGCACTTGGAACACTCGGTGCGGCGCGCGAGATCAGACCGAGCAACCTCCTGGTCGCACCGTTCCTGCAGGGAAAGGGCTAAATCCGCGTCATACTTCTGAAGTCCACAACTCCGAGCGACCGCCGACAATCGCGGCAAGAAAAATGCGAACGAATTCGTCCGCTGCGTGCGGCGACTTTGTTTGAAGTCCGCGAACTAGCTCGGCTTCAGCCGAGTCGCTCAGCCACACGGCGGCCAACGCGGTTCACGTCCCTTCGTTTAACGCCTCATGCGCAAGCTCTCCGCGCGTACCTATGAAACGAGGGCACATTACAACTGGATTGGTCGGCAGGAGACGGTCCTCGGGCGAGTGACGGCGATGGCCGCCCGGGTCGCGATGGAATGGCTGCGATTCATCCCGCATGCGATCACGGGGATAAATGTGGCATACGCGCTGCGGAGCGCAACTATAAGTAGTTTATCTTCAGCTGTTTATGATTGGCGGAGAGGGTGGGATTCGTCCACCTTCGCGCCTTCCACCTTCTCGCTTCGCGCTACGGCGGACTAGTCGGCGCTACGGCGGATCTCATCGCGTCAGTGAGCCAACCTTCGCATGCCGGTGGCGTGAGCTCGCTGGCTTGCCAACCGTAGCTCGCTCACATGTCAGGCGAGCGAAGGTTGGCGGAGAGGGTGGGATTCGAACCCACGTGCCCTTTCGGACAAGACGCTTTCGAGGCGCCCCCGTTACGACCACTTCGGTACCTCTCCGTACTTAGTCTGCGGCGGGGCCCCACCCCCGCCGCCTGCCATCGCTTCGCTCGCGACGCTGATTAGCAGCAACCGGCCAAAACTTGTGCGACTCTGTCGCCGCGCCACCTCGCTGCGCGCTCGCGGTCGCCTGGCGGCGACTTCCCTCCGGCGCTCGCTTGCTCCTTGTCGCACGCAGGGCAGGGCCCCACCCGCGCTTTTCTCAATGTGCGTGGGGCCCCACCCCCACGCACGCGCTCGACGCCTGCGCGCCTCGCGCAGCCGCAGGCGCTCTGCCATCGCTCGCGACGCTGACCAGCAGCAACCGGGTCAAAACTCCGCGGCAGTGTCGGGCCGCGCCACTCTGGCGCTCTGCCACCCCTCGCTTCGCTCGCGACGCTGACTAGCAGCCACCGGGCGAAACCTGATGCGACTCCGTCGCCCGTTAGCCGATTGAGTCCGACGACTCTCTCGCCCGCCGCGCCTCGAAGAACATCTGCAGCAGCGCCCGACACTCTTCTTCGAGCACGCCGCCGGTCGCCGTCATCCGATGATTCAGCGCCGGATGTTCGTGCGCGCGCATGGCCGACTCGATTGCGCCGGCCTTGGGCTCGCGCGCGCCGTAGACCAGGCGCGCGACGCGGGCGTGAATCATCGCGCCCACGCACATCTGACACGGCTCGATCGTGACGTACATCGTCGCGCCGGTGAGCCGGTAGTTCTGCACGTCGCGCGCGGCGTCCCGAAGCGCGACGATCTCGGCGTGCGCGGTCGGATCGTGCGTGCCGATCGGGTGATTGAACCCGCGTCCCGCGATCCCGCCGTCGATCACGACGACGGCGCCGACGGGAACCTCGCCGCAATCCGCGGCGGTGCGCGCCAGATCGAGCGCGGCGCGCATGAAATGGTCGTCGGTCACGGCCCAGAATCCCCCGGTTCTCGGGTTCTCGGGTTCTAACTGTTCTAGAGTCTCAAACGGGTTCAAGAGTTCAGTGATTTCGAGAACAGCCGGGAAGAACTTTGGAACATCCTGAACTCTAGAACCACAACCCGGAGAAACACCTTGAACCTGTAGAACTGTAGAACCCTAGGGACCGGCCAGTCGCCGACCCGCAATCTTTTTGATCATAGCATCCCGGCCGATTCCCAGGGCCGCCGGCCCGGCGGGCCCGGCCGGTCCCCACCAGACGAAGCGCTGGAGCCGGCCAGCGCGGAAACGATAGACCAAACGCGCAACGTGCACGGTCCAGCCTGCACCGTGCGAGTGCAAGGTGTTGGGTGCGAGGTGCACGGTGCGGGTGCAAGGTGCTTCGTGCCAACCGATTGGCGAACCCCGGCTGATGTGTTTGCCGCACCGCGGCCGCGGCTCTGTGCGCTCGATCCGCTGCCACCGGTTCGCGCCGGCCGCTGCAGGTTCTCGCAGCGTTGCCGATGCGCCACCACGGCGCTCGGGCACCCTGCACCGGCACCCATGCACATCGCGCAGTGCACCGTGCACCCAGCACCCGCACGTTGCACGCTGCACGCTAAACGCTGAACCTTGCGAGGGGGGTCTGACTCGAGGAATACTTCCTTCCCTAATCACGCCTCGCCGCCCAACTAAATCGCATGAATCCGTACTGATCCGCCTCGCGACGGCGGAGCTGGTCCGGTCCCGCTTGGCATCGTCCGCTCGCGGGCGGTACACTCCCGATGCCCGCGAAGCGATCGATTGCGAGGCTGAAGGAAGATTGACGAGCTCCGTGGACGACACGAACGAAAGACGGCGCCAGCTGGTAGACCTGTCGCCGGACGGTATCCTCATCACTCACGATCTGCGGGTCGTCTTCGCGAACGCTGCGGCAGCCTGCCTCTTCGGAGCCTCCTCGCCCGATCATCTGCTGAACAGGTCGCTCCTCGATCTGCTGCACGCCGGCAGCCGCGCTCCCCTTCGCGAACAACTCGGACGGCTGCGTCTCGGGCGGACGCTCGCGCCGACCGACGAGCGGATCGTTCGCCTCGACGGCGAGGAGCTGAGCGTCGAGATCACGGCCGGACCGCTCGACGATCGCGACGTGCCGGACATTCAGATCGTGCTGCGTGACGCGAGCGAGCGGAAACGCGCCGAGCGTGCGCTGCGCGAGAGCGAGGAACGCCACATGCTCGCGCTCGCCGGCGCGCAGGAAGGGCTGTGGGACTGGAATCTCGAAACCGGCTTCGTGGCCTACTCCGCCCGATGGAAGGAGATGCTCGGCTACAGCGGCGACGAGATCGAGCCGCACGTCCGCGCCTGGGAGCGGCTGCTGCACCCCGACGACTTGCCGCGCGCCAATCACGTCTACGAGACCGTCGCGCGCGGGGGGCAGAGCTACGAAGGTGAGTTCCGGCTGCGGCACAAGAACGGCCACTACGTGCACGTGCTGTCGCGCGGATTCCCGGTTCGCCGCGAGCCCGGCGGCCCGGTCATCCGCATTGTCGGTACACACTTCGATTTGACCGAACTGAGACACGCCGAAGCGATGCTGCGTGAGAGCGAGGAGCGGCTGACGCTCGCGTTCGCGGGAGCGCAGGAAGGCGTCTGGGACTGGAATCTCGAGACCGGTGCCGTCGTCTACTCACCGCGCTGGACGCAGATGCTCGGTTACGAAGTGGACGAAGTCGAACCGCACATCAGCGCGTGGGAACGGCTGCTTCATCCAGACGACATCGACCGCGCGCGCGAGGTCAACGACAGCGTGACGATCGGAGGCGCTCGCACCTACGAAGGCGAGTTCCGGTTGCGCCACAAGCAGGGGCACTACGTGCACGTGCTCTCGCGCGGGTTCCCGGTTCGCCGCGAGCCCGGCGGGCCGATCGTTCGCATCGTCGGCACCCATTTCGATCTGACGGAGCGGAAGCGCGCCGAGGACGCGCTGCGCCGCGCGCACGACGAGCTCGAGGCGCGCGTCCGCGAGCGGACCGCGGAGCTCGCCCGCGCCAACGAATCGTTGCGCGCCGAGATGGACGAACGGCAGCGCAGCGAGCGGGCGCGAACCGAGCTGCTCGCCCGGCTGGTCTTCGCCCAGGAAGACGAACGGCGTCGCATCGCGCGCGAAATGCACGATCAGTTCGGCGAGCAGTTGACCGCGCTCGGCCGGGGCATCGAACGCGTCGCGACGGCCGCCGCCGGAAGTCCCGCGCTCACCGAACCGGTGCGCGCGCTCTCGAAGATCGCGCAGCAGATCGATCGCGACGTGGATCATCTGGTTTGGGAGCTGCGGCCCACCGCGCTCGACGATCTGGGCCTGCGCGCCGCGCTCGCTAACTACGTGCAGGACTGGTGCACCCGCGTCAACGTGACCGCCGAGCTGCATACGTCGGGACTCCTGGACGACCGCCTCGCCTGCGACGTCGAGACGACGCTCTATCGCATCGCGCAGGAGGCGCTCACCAACGTGGCCAAACACGCGTGCGCCAAGCGCGTGGAAATCATCCTCGAACGCCGTGCCGACCACGTGATCCTCGTCGTCGAGGACGATGGGGTTGGATTCGATCAGAGCCGTGAGCCGGGAACGGCCGGGCAGGGTTTCGGATTGCTCGGCATGCAGGAGCGGGCTGCCCTGGTCGGGGCCACGCTCGAAATCGAATCCGCGCAAGGCAGGGGGACGACGATCCTCGTGCGGATGGCCACCACAAGTCCGGCGACCGTGGATCATGCGTAGCCCCGACCAGCCCCTTCGGATCCTGCTCGCCGACGACCACGTCACCGTGCGGCACGGCCTGAAGCTCATTATCGACAGCCAGACCGACATGAAGGTGGTGGCTGAGGTCAGCGACGGCGGGGCCGCGGTGCAGCGGGCGCAGGATCTGAAACCGGACGTCATCGTGCTCGACATCTCGATGCCCGGCGTGAACGGGCTCGAAGCCACCCGGCAGTTGAAGCAGCTCCAGCCCCACGCAGCAATCGTCACGCTCACTCGCCACAGCGACGATGCCTACCTGCAGGAGCTTCTGCGTGCGGGCGTTTCCGGGTACGTCCTGAAGCAAAGCGCGCCGACTGAGTTGTTGCAGGCGATTCGGGCCGCGGCCGGCGGTGGGCAGTACCTCGATTCGTCCCTCACGTCACGAGTGACCGCGGGTTTCCTGGGACGTGAAGGCAAGGGCGTGGCGAAAGCCGGCGCCGCACTGAGCGAACGCGAGGCCGAAGTCCTGCGGCTGATCGCGTCGGGCTATAGCAACAAGGAAATCGCGGGGCGGCTGTCATTGAGCGTCAAGACCGTCGAAGCGCACAAAGCCAACGCCATGCGCAAGCTGGGTCTGACCGGACGGATCGACATCGTCAAGTACGCGGTGCTCCAGGGGTGGTTGCATAACGCTTAGGGATCTTCCCTACTCCCTTCCACTTTCTTCCCGATTCCGGAAGTGCCTTCCTGATCGTAGAGTGCCGACCAGCGCAGGCCTAGTTTGCGCCGGCCCCCAAGGAGGCATCCCATGGAGAACCTGTCCAAGGTCTTCGCTGGAGCCACACAGGCTGCTGGACCGCTGGATTGCGTCACGCAGTTGCCGGAAGATTGGCGCCTCGCGCGCGCAGCCCATGTCGATCTGCTGCTCATGGGACTGCCGCGCGTCAACGTGCTGCTCATCGGAATGGATCGGGTGATCTGGAGTCTGCTCGAAGCGCTCCGGCCCGATCTGCGAGAACCCGTCGTCAGCTGGTACCCGGGCCGCCGATTCGCGTTGCCGGCCACCGGCGCGAGCGGAACGATGGTGCTGCAGGACGTCGGCGGCCTCACGCCTGAAGATCAAATGCGGTTGTTCGACTGGCTCGAGCGCAACGCCGGCAAGACCCAGGTGATCAGCACGAGCTCCACGCCGCTCCTCCCGCGCGTGCAGGCCGGCACGTTCATCGACATGCTGTACTACCGGCTGAACACCGTCTGCGTGGACATCCTCGCCTAGACGCGTCGTCAGCAGGGTTCGATCACCTGCCACTCTGAGGGCGTGGCTACCACGTCCTCAGTTTGCTCATCGAAAGCTCACCGGACCTTTACTCCAGCCTCACGACTCGAAGCCAGTCCTCCGGGTACGCTGAGCTCGTCCAGGGAAATGTTTTCCCGGAATCCTTCTCAAACTAGCGTGGCAATGACCAATCATCCCATCACCTACCGCGGAACCGTCTATCCCTGGCAGTGCGACCACATGGGGCACATGAACGTGCAGTGGTACGTCGAGAAGTTCGACCAGGCGTCCTGGCAGCTGCTCGGACAGCTCGGCCTCACGGCGGATCGTTTTCGACGCGAGGGCCTGGGCATGGCCGCCGTGGAGCAGCGACTCAACTACAACCGCGAACTGCACGCCGGCGATACGGTCACGGTTCGATCGATTGTGCTGGAGGTGAGAGACAAAGCGATGCGCATCCGGCACGAGATGCGGGACGACGAGACTGGAGACGTCGCGGCCACGACAGAAATCGTCGCCGTGCACCTCGACGCAGCAACACGTGGAGCGCGCAGCCTGCCGGAGGACGTCCGGGCGCGGGCGGAGGCCATGGACGCTGGCACGGGCCCGGGCGCTGACGGGCGCGAATCTCTAGGCGATAATCGGGTGTACGCTATCGACTGAGCCGACCGGTCGTGTGCGACCGTGGAAACGGTTTCAAGACTTCACGCCCTGCCGCTCATCGTTGATCGCGGACAGCGGACAGCGGATGATAATCGTACGGTGATCGGCGAGCTTCGACGCCTCTCCAGCATCTCTGACCTGCACGCGGCCGCGGCATCGATGTTCGCTGACGAGGCGAGCCGCGCGATTGCTGACCGTGGCGTCTTCAACGTGGCGCTATCGGGCGGGTCGACGCCGCGAGCGGTGTTCTCTCTCCTCGCGAACGATCCGACGCTTCGATCCCAGGTGGAATGGAAGCAGGTTCGCTTCTTCTGGGGCGACGAGCGGCACGTGCCACCCAATCACCCGGACAGCAACTACCGGATGGTGCGGGAAGCGATGCTCGATCGGCTACCGATCGATCCCGATCGCGTGTACCGGATCAAGGGCGAGGATCCGGATGCCGCGCGGGCGGCGGCCGACTACGAAACCACATTGCGAACGGTCTTCGATCCGAAGGCCGAGGAGCTCCCTCATTTCGATCTGATCCTTCTCGGGATGGGGCCGGATGGACACACGGCCTCGCTGTTTCCCGGCACGGAGGCCGTGCGCGAGACTCGACGCCTGGTCGTGGCGAACCATGTGACCACACTGAACACCGACCGCATTACGCTCACCGCGCCCGTGCTGAACGCTGGATCAACGGTGCTGTTTCTCGTCACCGGCGAGAACAAGGCGCCCGCGCTCAGGGATGTTCTCGAAGGTCCGTACGATCCGGATCGCCTCCCGTCACAGCTCGTTCGTCCGAGGCGGGGCCGGTTGATCTGGCTCGTCGATCCCCCCGCCGCCCGCCTCCTCGCGGCGTAGATACGCCGAATTCTTACGTCTTTCTAACGGCAACCTCCTGACTTCGAGGTACTCGACGCCTTAGCCTGACGATCCACGCCAGACGTGCGTGCGCGGCCCGCGATGTGCCGCAGTTCAGCGAAAGGATCCGGAGTTCATGTTGCGACGACAGTTTCTTCGAGGCGTGACGGCGGTGGCCGTCACCCTCGCCACGTTTCCGACCACGTCCATCTCGGCCCAACAGGTCATCCCGATACGGAAGCAGGACCGGCCCATTCAGCGTCGCCGTGCGCCTGAGGGCCGCAACGGACAGGCCTTCGTACGGACGGAGCTGTTCTTCGGGACGGCGAAGCCCGACGGTGCCGTGACCGAGGACGAATTCAACAAGTTTCTGGACGAGGTCGTGACGCCGCTCTTCCCCGACGGGCTCACCGTCGTCAAGGCCGGAGGTCAATTCAAGGGCTCCGACGGCCTGACGATCAAGGAGGACTCGTACGTCCTCGTCCTGCTCCATCCCTTCGAGAACCAGAAGATGAACAGCAAGAGCATCGACTTCATCCGTCTGGAATACATGCGACAGCACCGGCAGGAATCCGTTCTGCGCGTGGACGATCCGTTTCTCGTTTGGGTCTCGTTCTAACGTCCCCAATCTTTACTTCTTCATAACCCCGTCCTCCAGACTGGTGGCGCCCGGAGACGTAGTGTGAGAGAGTGCCGGGCACTGTCTGCCCGGAAACGAGGACAACTATGTGTGGAATCGTCGCCGCGGTCTCGAAGCGCGGCGGAATCTCAGCTGACTCGATCGCCCGCGCGACGCGGAGCTTGCGGCACCGCGGGCCGGACGCGCAGCAGGTCTGGACCTCTCTCGACGGCCGTGCGGCGCTTGGACACGCCCGGCTGAGCATCATCGATCTCGAAACCGGCGATCAGCCGATTCCGAACGAAGACGGGACACTGCGGGTCGTCGTCAACGGCGAGCTCTACGATTTCGAACGGATCCGGTGCGAGCTCGAAAAGGACGGGCATACGTTCCGGACGCGGTCCGACAGCGAGATTGCGCTGCACCTCTTCGAGGATCGCGGCTCGCGGGCACTCGCGTCGCTCCGGGGGGAGTTCGCACTCGCCATCTGGGACGAGCGTGACGGGCAGCTCTTCGCCGCACGCGATCGTTTCGGCATCAAGCCCCTGTACTACACGGTGTACGACGGCACGTTCTATCTCGCATCGGAGGTCAAGGCGCTGGCCGAAGCCGGCGTGCCGCTGCGCTGGGATCGCGACACGCTGTACGACGTCCATTTCGTCTCGCATCCACCAGACCGATCGCTCTTCGCGGGCATCTATCAGCTTCCACCCGCCAGCTATCTCCTGACCGACGGCGAGCAAGTCCGCGTCATGCCCTACTGGGACTGGGACTACCCCGCCGCAGATCTGACGCGATCGAATGGAGATGGCCGTCAATGGGTCGCGCAGCTCGAACAGTCGTTCGAGGAAGCCGTCCGGCTGCGCCTTCGCGCGGACGTTCCGGTTGCGTGCTACCTGAGCGGAGGCATCGATTCGTGCGCCGTCCTCGGATTCGCATCGCGCCTCTCGTCGAAGCCACTTCGTGCGTATACGTTGGCCTTCGATCACGCCGATTATGACGAGAGCGCGTTGGCGGTCGAGCAGGCGGAACGGTCGGGGGCAGAGTTCTGTCGCGTCGACATCCACTCGGAAGACCTGGCCGACCATTTCAGCGACGCGATCTACCATGCGGAGCGCCCGATCGCGAACGCGCACGCGATCGCGAAGTTCCTGTTGAGCCGCGCCGTCCGCGACTCCGGAATCAAGGTCGTGCTGACGGGCGAGGGGAGCGACGAAATCTTCGCCGGGTATCCGCACTTCCGGCGGGATCTGATTCTGTACGGCGGGAACGGCCACGATCCCGGCGCGAAGGCGCGCTTGCTCGCCGAGCTCGAAGCGGCCAATCGCGTGTCAGCCGGGCTGCTGATGCCGCAGGGATCCACCGCGTTCGACAGCGTGAAGCGCGTGCTCGGGTTCGTCCCGTCGAACCTGGAGACATGGGGACAGATTGGTCAGGGGCTCCTTCGGGTGACGAGCGACGAGTTCCGCCACGAGTTCGCGACCCGCGACACCTTCCGCGTCATGCTCGAATGCCTGGATGTCGAGCGGCAGATCGCCGGACGACACCCGGTGAATCAAGCGCTGTACATCTGGGGAAAGACCATGCTCCCCAACTACATCCTGAGCAACCTAGGCGATCGCATGGAGATGGCGCACTCGGTCGAAGGGCGTCTCCCCTTCCTCGACCACCACGTTGTCGAGCAGGCGGCGCGCATGCCGGTCTCGATGAAGATAAAAGGCACGATCGAGAAGTACGTGCTGCGTGAGGCCGCGCGGCCGGTGCTGATCGACGCCGTGTACACGCGCCAGAAACATCCGTTCATGTCACCGCCCGCCACGATTCAGACCAGCGGCCGCCTCTACACGTTCCTGCAGGATACGTTGCGCAGCGACGCGCTCGACGGACCGGGCATCTACGATCGCGCCAGGGTGCTGCCGCTCCTCGACTCGATCCCGTCGATGGATGCCGCCGCGCGCGGCCGCACGGATGCGCTGCTGATGTGGATGACGAGCCTCTGTGTGCTCGCGGAGCGACTGAGGATGTAACATTCCGGTTTGCGGTTCCGCCTCGCGCGCACTAGGACGTCGCGATCGCCGCGTAGAGCCGCGCGCGATGATAGGCCGAGGGGCGCGAGCCGAGCGTCTCGATCGACGCATACCCTGCCGCCTTGAAGAGCGCCGCCAGTACGCCTCGACCCAGCGGGTACGGCACCCACGGATTGGCTCTATGAGTGTCGTACTCGACGATGAGAAATCTGTGGTGCGGCCGCAGCTGAGATTGGCACTGGTGGATGAAGGCCGCCTGATGCTCGATGTAGTGCAGTGAATTGGCCATCAGGATGCCGTCCAGATCAGTGAATGACCAGGGCTGCTTCGTGAAGTCTCCGTGATGCGTCCGGATTCGTACTTGTTTGTGGTGAGTGGCGAGGCGTCCCAGCGCCCGAGCGTCACGGTCCATCGCGTGGATGATGCTGCCCGGTGCGATCACTTCGGCCAAGGCCAATGTGAAGCCGCCGTCACCGCATCCCAGATCGGCCCAGGTGGTCGGACCGGACGCAGTGAGGTCGGTCCCACCGAACATACCCACTGCGTCCTGTAACCGCATCAACCTCAATCGTACTTGCCGCAGGATGACCTGCATCCTGCGACCGCGATGGGCAGATCGTCGTAACCGGACGGTTGCAGAGTCTGCTCGGTTGCTACGCGGCCGTCGCCGGTTTCAAAGGTTCCGTGCGTTCGTCATTCGCTGCAGAACAGCAGCTGCAGCTGGCGGACGGAGGAGATTCCGACCTCGGGCCCGAATTCCTGAATCCACAGGTGAATTGCCCCCGGCGGCGGCGGAAAGGCTTCTTTGTCATTGTGGGCCCACGGCCATGTCGAAGCGATCCCAGCCGCGATCTCGCCATAGCATCTGTTATCAGGCCCAGGCGCAGCGCCAGCTGTCCTTGAAGCGATAACGCTGATGCCTACGCCGAGCAGAGCCGTAAGAACGCCCACACTGAATGCCTTCTTCATGTGCATCCTCCTGTGAAACGTGACCGTGCGGGCCGCAGCTAGGTATCCGCGCCGCACTACACAACAGTCGGGCCAGGTATCCCCATGATCGATTCACGCCGCCTTCGACAGCGCCGCGAGCACAGCCTTCGCGGCATGCAGACCGGAAAGGGCGGCGCCTTCCATGAAACCCTGAAACTCATAAAACGAGTTGGTGTGCTCGCCGGCGAAGAACAGATTGCCGACAGGTGTACCTTCGCGGCCCGCGATCGTCGTGAACTGACCTGGCTTATAGCAGGTGTAGCTGCCGAGCGTGAGTGGATTCGACGGCCAGGGCTCGAGGTGAGCCAGGCGTGCACCCGGGACACCGGCCGCTCCCGCGCTGGCTCCGGGAAACACCATATGCAGATCGGATAAAAAGCGTTCGACCTCCATTTGCAGGTTCGGCGTCGCGAGTCTGGCACCACGCGCCGCGCTCGAGTAGTCCGTCAGAATCGCACGACTGTCCGTGCTGCGAGTCGGGTTTGTTTCCCACGTCGCCTGTGCGTCTGGCAGGTCGGCATACGACGCGCCGTTGCCATTCAATGCGCGCCACGGCTTCGATGAGAACCCGACCATCATCTTGGCGTTCGTCCCGTAGCCCAGCTCATTGATGGCGAACAGTTTTTCTGGCGGGAGAGCGAGGCTGGCGTCGAGCTCCACGTGGCGCAACACGCTGAACGGTATGGTGAGCACCACGATGTCATGTGCACGTGTGATGTGTTGCGCGCCGTCCCATAGCGTTAGTTCGATGCGGCCATCCGCTGCGCGACGGACTCGCGTCAACGATAACCCGAACTCTATCGGACCAGGAAGGCCGGCTGCGAGGTGGGTCGCGATGGCGTCGTTGCCGTCCACCAGGTGATAGCGTTCGTCGCTGAAGATGCCGAATGGGGTGAACTTCGACCGCCGATCGGCATGAATGAACAACAGGAAATTCAGAGCGCTCTGCTCTGCCGCATCGAGACCGTACTCGGCCTCGTAAGCCTCGATGATGGCCGCCTTGGCGATCGCTCCGGCGGCGACGCCGGCGGCGTTCTGGCCGTTCAGGTACTCGAGGAGACTCGTGTTGTCTAAACGCAGGTCGTGATCGTTGAAGTCGTCCGCCGTCGGTTGTCGAGAGAGGCGACGCAGATCCTGGTGCATGATCCCGACAAACTCGCGGAACTCCTCGACAACCTCGAATTCCGGGTGATGCCGCCCGAGCAGAAAATAGATCACCTCCCCGGGGATCTTCGTCACGTCTTCGCGGGCTAGACGGAACCGCTTCGCGTATCCGAGCATCGTCTTGTGCAGGTTGTCGATGAACTCTCCGCCGCGCTCGGCGACCTGACCCGGAAAGAAGCCGCGCAACGACCACTGCCGTCCACCAACGCGGCCGCTCGCTTCGTAGACGGTCGCGCGGATGTCCGCGGCCGCAAGTCGATCGGCACAGGCGAGTCCTGCCAAACCAGCTCCAACGATGCCCACGTTCACTGAAGACCCGCGTCGGGCCGCAACAGCGCTGGTCGCGGAAACCGCCGACCCGGCGGCGGCGAAGCCGGCTGATAGAGCCAGTCTGCCGACATCAGCCAGGAACGCGCGCCGGTCGCGGCGTTCCACTTCGTACGCGGTTTCACGCTCTGCGCTGCGTTCAACGGCCTCTCGTAGCGAGAGACCTTGTTGCTTGCTCATCAGCGCGAAGCGGACGCTTCGAGTCACCTGATCAAAGAGAGGACTGCGACTCATAAGCAGAAGAGGGCTCGAATTCGAGAACCTTCTAGTGCACTGCGGACGCCGCTGTCCAGTACTTTTGCGCCGTACTGCTGAGGCGCGAAGTACCTGCGACCGGCGGCGTGGAGGCCTGCCTGTTCGAGCCCTGGCGTTCTCAAAATCACGCGGTGCGCTGATCCACGAGCCCCAGTTCCCGCTTCATTTCCTCCCGCATCACATACTTCTGCACTTTGCCGGTGACCGTCAGGGGAAAACCCTCGACGACTTTCAGATAGCGGGGAATCTTG
>DATAEK010000167.1:0-12652 GCA_036258055.1 Vicinamibacterales bacterium | reverse complement strand
GCGGCGGCGGTGAGGCCAATAGCCGCGCCCGCCCACGCGAAGGCGGCAACCGTGTGGAGTGTCGATGCCCGGAGCGACAGCCACAACGCGAGGATGCACAGCGCCGTGACCGGCACGTCGGTGAGGATGAAGTGCGACTCTCGAACGTGCAGGGACAGCAGCGCCAGTTGAGCGGCGGCGACCAGACCCAGCGCGGGCGAGTGCAGGAGACGTCCGACGCGCCATGTCATCCAGACCGTCGCCGTCCCGATCAGGGCGGTCACGAAACGGCCGGCGAGCAAGATCGCGCCGATGTCGAAGTCCGCGAGCGACGCCCATTCTCCGCGCGCCGCGCCGAGCAGGAACCGGACAATCGCCACCAGCGCGTGCAGGTAGATGACGAGTGAAGGGTAGTCGAACGCGTGCGTGTTCCAGCTGCCGGTGTTCAGGATTCCGAGCGCGCGATCGACGATGGCCGGCTCATCGATCCCGACTGCATGTGGAACGCCGGTGGACAGGAACCACAAGCGCGCAGCGAGCGCGACGGTCAGGATAATCGTGAGGAGCGTGCGATGGAGCGACGGCGTCCAGCGGGCTTGGTTGAAAGGCGGCGCGGCGCTCACGGCGTGCACGAAGCATAATACGCTTCGCGCTGCCTGAGAACGCTACGCCCCTCTCGTCCTCGGTCATGCGCACGCGCCAGGCGCGCACATCACACGAACCCTGGCATGCTCGGGGCAGCAACCGGCGTTACGGATTCGACGCGCGCAGGCGTGTCGCGTCGAGCGCCCACATGCCGCGCCCGTATGTCGAGATGACGATGACGTTGTCGCGCGGCTGGAACTGCAGATCGGAAACCTGGACGGACGGCAGGTTCCCTCCGAGCACGACCCACCGCTGCCCGCCGCTGTTCGACACGAACGCACCGAAGTCGGTGCCGAGATAGAGGACACTCGGGTTCGTTGGATCCTCCCGGATGACGTTCACCGAGCCGGCAGGGATGCCGGCCCCGATGCTGGCAAAGGTCTTCCCGTAGTCGGACGACTTGTAGACGTACACGGCGAAATCGTCGTCCTCGCGGCCGCGCTGAGTGACGTAGACGGTGCCCTCGTTGAACTGCGACGGGACCACGCGCGAGATCCACTTGCGCAGGGGCAACGCGGCTGTCAGATCGGTCCAGGTCTTGCCGCCGTCACGGGTCAGTTGCAGCCTTCCGTCGTCGGTGCCCGCGTAAATCAGCCCTTTGGTCTTCGTCGACTCCGCCAGCGCCACGATCGTCTGATACGGAATCGCATTCGAGCTCTTGAGCAGCATCTGCGAAGGATCGTTGCTCGTGAGATCGGGGCTGATTCTCTCCCAGCTGTCGCCGCGGTTCGTCGACCGGAAAACGAACTGGTATCCGGCGTAAATCGTGGCCGCGTCGTGTGGCGACACGAGGATCGGTGCCATCCACTGCGCGCGAAGCTCGGGATCGCCGGCGTTCTCGGGGCGGATGTTGGTCACGCCCGGACGGTTCCCTCGACCGCGCCCCTGCTGCGCGGTCTGTTGATTGCCCGGTTGCACTGGAGGTGTGCCTGTTCCGGCGGTTCCCGCTGGAGGCGTTGCGGCGGCGGCAGCCGGCGCGTCTTCAGCAGGGGCAGCGCCGCGCCCGGCCCGTGCGAGGCTGACGTCTTCACGCGTGAAGTTGCCGTAGAAACCGTGCGAGTACACGATGTTCGGGTTGGCCGAATCGATCGCCTGATGCGATCCTTCGCCGCCAGGAGCGTTGCTCCATTCGACCGCGGGGATTGCTTCACGTCCGGTCGACGGATCGACGCGGCCGCGGCGGCTGCCGACGTCCTGAATCGACCCATACGCCCAGGCCGGCGCACTGGTGTCGACGGCGACGTTGTAGAACTGCGAGCCACCCGCCGACACCGCGAACTTCCACGTCTTGCCCGCGTCGGCCGACTGATAGAAGCCGCCGTCGTTCACGTTGTAGAGCACTGACGGGTTCTTCGGATCGATCCACAGCCCGTGATGATCGCCGTGCATTCCGCGAAGTGACGTGAACGTCTTGCCGACGTCCCGCGAGACGTTGAGACCGAGTCCCAGCGTGTAGATCGTGTTCTCATCCGAGGGGTCGACGCGAATCTGGCCAAAGACCCAGCCGTAGGTTCCGGAGTGCTGGATCATGAAGTTGTTGCTCTCACTCACCTTCCGCCACGTTTTGCCCTTGTCGTCGGTGCGATAGATCTCGGCGGCCTTGATTCGGCTCTCCATGATCAGCCGGCCATACGCGTCGCGCTCCCCTTCCCTCGGCGGGCGGCCCTCGTCGTAGTTGTCCACGAACGCGTAGAGCACGTTGGGATTCGACCGTGACACGTCGAGGCCGATCCGTCCCCGAAACTGCGCGGCGGGCAGTCCGTCGTCGACATCAGCCCACGTCTTCCCGCCGTCGGTCGTTTTCCAGATGCCACTCTCGCTGTAGCCCGGCTCGACTCTCGGATCGCTCCATTTGCGCCGGATACGCTGCCACGTCGCCGCATAGAGTGTGTCGGGATTCGCGGGATCCATGACGAGATCGATCGCCCCCGTCCGCGGGCTCTTGTACAACACCTTCGTCCACGTCTTGCCGCCGTCGGTCGTCTTGAAGACGCCCCGCATCTCGTTATCCGTCCACCCGTGGCCGGCCGACGCCACATAGACGGTGTTCGGGTCGGTCGGATGGATGACGATGCGCGCGATGGTCTGCGTGTCGGTCAGGCCGGAGTGGACGAAGGTCCGCCCGCCGTCACTGGACTTGAAGATGCCGACACCGGGCATCGACGCGCGGAACAGATTCGATTCGCCGGTGCCGACGAAGACGATGTCTGGATTCGATGGCGCGACTGCGACGTCGCCGATGCTCGTCGAAGGCTGATTCTCGAAGACCGCCTGCCAGGTCTCGCCGTTGTCGTCGGTCTTCCACACGCCGCTGGTCGCGTAGCCCGCGAAGATCCGGCGCGAGGTCCCCCGATCCGCGATAGCGATGTCTGTCGCGCGCCCGCTGATGTTCGTCGGGCCGAGATACTGCCACGGCACGCTTTTGTAGGGAGAGGCGTCGGCCATCGCGCGGTAGGAGGTGTAGGCCTTGCGGAGGAACTCCGCGTCTGCCCGCGCAGATCCTGACGGCGTCTGCGCCCGGAGCGCGGGGAGCACGAGCGAGAGACCGGCGGCAAAGCCAAGAGCAACGAACGTAGACAGACGTCGAGGCATCCTTCCTCCGTGGACGACGAAGGTTTCAGCCTACATCAGAAGAAAGCGGGAACACCAGGCGAGGAACGCGAGTGTGTGAGGTGAAGGTTCGGGGTTTACCTATGAGTTGCCACGTCCGTTTCCGTTTCCGTTTCCGTTGCCGTTGCCATTGCCGTTCCCGTTCCCGTTCCCGTTGCCATTTCCGTTGCCGTTCCCGTTGCCGTTACCATTCCCATTGCCAGTCCCGGTTCCGGCGCCTGTACCTCCCTGACCGCCGGAGCCCGATCCGCTGCCACCGGACGTCGGCGAGCCCGAGGGTGAGGCAACACCGTCGTTGGCTGCGGTCACCGACGTGTTGACTCGCTGATATCCGCCGTCGACGTGGACGCCTATCGACAGCAGGATGACGAAGGCTGTGATCGAGATGGTCGCGGCGAGGAAGGCGTACTCAACGATGTCCTGTGCGTCCGTGCCCAGGATGAAGCGCCTGATCGTTTTTGGCATGCGGATTCAAAGCCCTTGCACAAACTCTTCCATAGGCGACTTCACACCTGTTGCTGGAGAGCAGGCACTCCCCGGCTTCAGCTAGTTCATCGCTGCGGCGGACAAAGTCTTACGGCAGGAAGAAGAATTGGGGCGATCGGCACTACTCGGATCGCAACGCGATGAGCGGATCCACCTTCATGGCGCGGCGCGCGGGCACGTAGCAGGCCAGGACCGCCACCGTGATGAGAACGAGCGGCACGCTGACGAACGTCACCACGTCGGTAGGCGTGACCGAATAGAGCAACGACCGCATGACGCTGCCGCCGGCAAGCCCACCGAGGACGCCGATCGCCGCGCCGGCCAGGGCGAGCCCCAGGCCTTGGCCGAGGATCAGCCGCAGCACGTCGCGCGGCGCCGCGCCGAGTGCGAGCCGCACCCCGATGTCGTGCGTCCGTTGCGAGACGAGGTATGCCATCACCCCGAAGAGGCCAATGCACGCCAGCAGCAGCGCGACCCCTGCGAAGCACGTGAGCAGATACATGTTGAAGCGCCGGGGGCCCAGCGAATCGTCGAAGAGCTCGGTGAGCGGGCGGATGTCGTAGACCGGCACGCTCGGATCGAGCGCGCGCACGGCCGCACGGACGGCCGGCGCATGCGATGCCGGATCGAGCGCGCTCCGCAGCACCACGTTCATCGGGTTCCAGCCCGAGAACGCCTTCGCGGATCCGTAGACCATCGGACCGGGATCCGTGTCCAGTCCAAGGCTTCTGATGTCGTTGGCAATTCCGATGATCGTGATCGGATCCTGACTGAAGCTGGAGATCTGGATTGTGCGCCCGAGCGCATCTTCGTTCGGATAGTAGGCGCGAGCCGCCTGCTCGCTGATGATCGCGACCGGGGGCGCGTCCTTCGTGTCGCGGTCGACAAAGTCACGGCCGCGGAGGGGAATGCCAAGCGTCCGGAAGTAGCCAGGGCTCACCAGGCGCCAATCCGCTCCTGGCAACTGCGTTCCCGGTGCGACCGCCTTTCCCGGAATCTCGATCTTGCTCGACGTGTTGCCGCCGCCGAGTGGCACGAGGCTCACCGTCGCGGCCCCTTGCACACCGGGAAGCGCGCGCACTGACGACAGCAGGCGCTCGTAGAACGCCCATGCATGCTCGCCCGTCGGATAGCGACTCCCCGGGAGGGTGATACTCATCGTCAGTAACCCGTCCGTCGTGAAGCCTGGGTTGACGTGCTGCAGCCGCCAGAAGCTGCGAATGAGAAGGCCTGCGCCGATGAGAAGCGCCACCGAAAGCGCCACCTCCGCCACGACCAGCGCACTGCGCAGCCTCTGACGTCGCGCGCTTCCACCAGCGCCGGCCGTGCCTTCTTTCAGGGTTTCTGTGAGATTCGGCTTCGACGTCTGGAGCGCGGGAACGATCCCGAAGATCAGGCCGGTGAGAATGGCGGATACCATCGCGAACGCCAGGACACGCCCGTCGATCGTCAGCTCGTCGAGGCGTGGCAAAGCATCCGGCGCGTAGGCCACCACGAGTCTCGTCGTGAGAATCGCCATCCCGATGCCGATTGTCCCCGCGATCGCGGCGAGCAGCAGGGCTTCGACCAGAAGCTGCGTGACAATCCTCGATCGTTCTGCGCCGAGTGCCGCTCGAATGGAGATCTCCCGCTGACGCTGTGCACCTCGGGCGAGCAACAGATTTGCGACGTTGCCGCAGGCGATGAGGAGCACGACGAGAACGGCGCCCGCAAAAACGCCCAGTGCCTGGCGTGTCTCATCCGGAACGAGCCAGTCGTAGAACGTACTGAGACGCACGGTCCATCCGCGGTTGGACGCGGGATACTGCTCGGCGAGCTGGGCGGCAATGCCGGTCAGCTCCGTGCGCGCCTGGTCGAGCGTCGCGCTGCGCTTGAGACGCCCGATCACGAGCAGCCGATGATCGCCGCGCCCCCTCGCCGGGTTCGGCGCCAGTGGCACGATGAGATCCATCGTCGAGCCGCCCCAACCGAACTTGTCAGGCAGGACGCCGATGATTGGATAGGTGAGCCCGTTGAGGGTGAGCGTGCGTTGCAGGATGCTGGGGTCACTGGCAAAACGCCGCTGCCAGAAGCCCTGACTCACGATCGCCACGCGCGTGTTGCCACCAGGGCGGTCTTCCTCCGGGAGGAAGTTGCGGCCAAGGGCCGGTGTCGTGCCGAGGATTGGCAGAAAGTCCGCGGTGACCGCGTAACCACGGACGATCTCTGCGTCCTCACCCGACGTCAGCGAGTAGCTCACGCCCGTGATCGCGGCCAGGTGGTCGAACGCCGTCGCACGGGTTCGCCAGTCGAGGAAGTTCGGATGCGAAGCCGAAAATGTCGGCCAGCCGCCATCGGGGTTGCTCTCCCAGATACGAATCAGACGATCGGGCTCCGCAAACGGCAGCGGGCGGAGCATCACCGTGTTGACGACGGAGAAGATGGCGGTGTTGGCGCCGGTGCCCAGGGCGAGCGCCATCACGGCAACGGCGGTGAAGCCCGGGTTCTTTCGCAGCACCCGCGCCGCGTACCAGAGGTCCTGCCGGAGCGTCGCGAGCCCGCTGCGGCGTCCGGAGCGGGCGCTTTCAGGAGCGACGCGGGGTCCGGGCACAAGGCGCCGCAACTCCCGCGCCAGCGCCGATGGATCGCTGAGCTCATCGAGCGCCTCGGCGACCGCGTCACTCTCCCCACGCCCTCTCGCGATCAGCCCGCGGTAGCGTTGCTCGACGTGCTCGGCCAGCTCCTCGATGACCTCGGGTTGCCGGGCGAGCACCGGGTCGTTCAACCGGCGCAGGACCTCGTGTTTCCAATCAGGCATGACGAACCTCGACGATGCGGTTGATGGCGGCCACGAAGCGGGCCCAGCCGCGGCGCTGTTCGGTGAGGACGCGGCGTCCGTCCGTGGTGAGCCGGTAGTACCGGCGGCGCCGCTGTCCGGCGCGTTCGACCCAGCGCCCCTTGATCCACCCGCGCTTCTCGAGGCGATAGAGCAGCGGATAGAGCGAGGCCACCTTGAACCGCACGTCGCCGTCCGAGCGCTGCTCGATCATCTGGCTGATCTCGTAGCCATGGCGTGGTCGCTCGTCAACGAGGGCGAGGATCAGCAGCTCCGCGCTGCCCTTCTTGAGCTCGCGGTCGAGGATTCGTGCATGCATATGTTTCACAGCAACATATTGCTCAAAGGCACTTCGGCGCGTCAAGGGTTGGACGTGGGATGGGGCGCGGCGGTTTACTGACTATGCGGGATCACCGGACGCTGTGGGCTCTCGGCTGTCCGCTAGGAGGGTCTTCGGCGTTCGGCGTTCGGCGTTCGGCGAAAAGCGGACTTGATGACGGGGCGGCAGAGCGTTGGTCCTCAGCGGTTCGCTATCGCACTCGCCAGCGCGCCCATCGGTCGGCGGCGCGGTTGTAGGGTGAGCGAGCGGGGGTGGGGCCCGCGAGGGCTGAGAGATGCCGGCGGACAGCGACCGCTTGGTATATTCACATGATGTCCACCAGCACCGCGACGTCTCCGGCCCCGATGTCCTTCAAGGACGTCCTCGGCCTCACCGTCATGCGGCGCGTCTGGTTCGCGCAGGTCATCAGCCTGCTCGGTGACTTCCTCGCGCTCTTCGCCGTCATCAGCGTCGTCTCCTTCCGTCTCCACGGCACGCCTGCGCAGGTGACGGGCGTCCAGATCGCCTACATGCTGCCGCTGGCGCTGCTCGGTCCGATCGCGGGCGTTTTCGTCGATCGCTGGCCGCTCAAGCCAACGCTCGTCTGGAGCGATCTGATCCGCGCCGCGCTCGTCATCGTGCTGCTCTTCACGACGGCGATGTGGCAGATCTACCTGGTGCTGGTGGCGCTCAGCTGCGTCTCGAGCTTCTTCGCACCGGCGCAGTCGGTCACCATTCGCAGTCATGTCCCGCGGGAAGGATTGCTCTCCGCCAACGCGCTCATGCAGATCGCCATGACCGGCGTCCGCATCGTCGGCCCTGCGACGGCGGGCGCGCTCGTCGCGGCGTTCGGTCCGATCGTCTGTTACGTCTTCGACTCGTTCAGTTTCGTGGTCTCCGCGTCGCTCATTGGATCGGTGGCGATCATGCGCAGTCACGCCCCGACTGCTCCGACAACCCCGGCCGCGAGCAATCGGGTTGCCGCCGTGTGGCACGACCTGACGGCAGGGCTGCGGTTCATCATCCATCACAAGGCGCTCTCGTTCGTGGTGCTCGCGATGGCCGCGGGCCTCTTCACGATCGGCTGCTTCGGGCCGCTCATCGCGATCTTCGTCCGGGAATACCTGCACGCCAGCGCTGGTATCTTCGGCATCGTCAGCGCGATGGTCGGCGTCGGCCTGCTCGTCGGCACCCAGGGCATCCGCATGCTCGCGCGTCACTCGACCAACGACACGATGGTCCTGTCGGGGCTCGCCGGAATTGGCGTGGGCGTCCTCATCATGGGAACGGTCATCTACCTGCCGTTCACGCTCCTGGGCACCTTCGTGATGGGCTTCGCGTTTGCGGCGATCATCGTGCCGGCGCAGACGCTGATGCAGCAGGAGACGCCGCCCGCCCTCATGGGACGTATCTCGAGCACAGTGATGTCGGTGGTGTTCTTCGCGCAGATTCTGGGGCTGGTCCTGTCGGGGATCCTCGCGCAGCTGATGGGCGTACGCGCAGTGTTTCTGCTGTGCGCGGGCCTGGCCGGGACGCTTGCGATTGCGGGGCGGCTGTTCCTCGCGTCGTCGAGTCGGGCGTCGGCGCCGTAGAGTGAACGGGGGGGTCCTCCCCCTTTTCCAAAAAACGACGCGTCTCGACATCGATACGTCCCCCTCACCACGCGCTGCCGCGCAGCCGCACTCGCTTTCTGAGAAAGTTGGTCCGCCGCTCAGGCGGAAGCGCCTGCCACCGGCGTATCTGATCGCGCAGCGCGCGATCACTTTCTTTTGCGAGCGCTGCGAGCGTTCGACGTCGTCCGGGTTTTTTCAAGCGCTTTCTCCAGAATCTCGAGCACAGCGCGATCGCGCGGGCGTCCTGCGGCACGCTTGCTCTTGACGATGTCCGCCAACGACGCGACGAGGATCCCGACCCCGTCGATCTCGACACGGTTCGCGCGGTCGCGGACGCCCTCGAACGACCGAATCCCGTGAATGGAGCCCATGAAATCGAGCTGCAGCCCATCCTCGTCACGGACGACCCGATACATGTTCGACGCCGGGTAGAACGGTCGCATCACAGTCGCGCCCAGCTCGCGGGCAAGCGTCTTCAGCTTTCCGAGGTTGCGGGGCGTGCGACGGAAGAGAAAGTCGAGGTCGAGCGTCGTGACCGGCGCGCCTTGCAATGCCGCTGCGGCGTTGCCAATCAGGACGGCCTCGAGTTTCACGCGCTCGAGCAATCGTCCGATCTCCACGAGCACCGGTCTCGCGTCCACGGTGTCAGTATAGAATTTCTCGAAAGTAACGCGTCGATGTCAGACCCGCTTGCGAAGTTGTGGGGCATGTTGCCCCATCCGTCTCCGCTCTGTTGTAATGCTTTTCTGCTGGACGGCGGGCTGAAGCCGAGGTCCGGCTAAAGCCGGACGCCACAATGCCGCCGAGGTCCGGCTGAAGCCGGACGCTACAGCGTTGCACCAGCAGCCGTCCAGACCCTGTCGGAGGCCCTCATGAAGCTGCTCTCATCCCGCGTCGTGGCAATCGCGCTTGCCGTGACAGGTCTCGTACCCGCGTTCGCTCAAACGCCACCGCCCGTCGCGCCTGAAGCCGCCGCGATCAAGTCGCTGACGTGGCGCGCGATCGGCCCCGCGAATCAAGCGGGCCGCATCTCCGTCATAGTCGGCGTGCCGGGCGATCCGTCCACGTACTATGTCTCTGGCGCCAACGGCGGCATCTTCAAGACCACCAACGGCGGGACGACGTTCACGCCGATCTTCGACGACCAGGCGGTCCTGTCGATCGGCGCGATCGCCATCGCGCCGTCGGATCCGAACGTGCTCTATGTGGGCACCGGTGAGGGCAACCCCCGCAACAACGCGTCCTTCGGCGACGGCGTCTACAAATCCATCGACGGCGGGGCCCACTGGACGCACGTCGGCCTGACTGACACGGACAAAATCGCCCGCATCGTGATCGATCCGAGGAACCCGGATATCGCCTACGTTGCCGCCCTCGGCCACGAATGGGGACCGAACGAGGAGCGCGGGCTCTTCAAGACGATCGACGGCGGGAAGTCCTGGAAGAAGGTCCTCTACAAGAACGATCAGACCGGCTGCTCGGACGTCGACATCGATCCCGCGAACTCCAACATCGTTTACGCCGGGATGTATACGTTCCGTCGCTGGGCGTGGCATCTCGACAGCGGAGGCGGCGAGACCGCGCTCTACAAGTCCGTGGACGGCGGCGCCACGTGGCAGCGTCTGACCAACGGCCTTCCGAAGGGACCGATGGATCGCATCGGCATCTCGGTCGCCCGCAGCAACCCGAGCGTCGTCTACGTCGTGAGCGAAACCAAGGATGAAGGAGAGCTCTGGCGGACCGACGATGCCGGCGAGAGCTGGCGCGTGGTGAACCGCGATCCGAATATCAACTTCCGCCCGTTCTACTACAGCGACATTCGCGTCGATCCGTCGGACCCGAACACGATCTACTCGCTGTCAGGCTCGCTCTACAAGTCAGAGGATAGCGGGCGAACTTTCGCGCGGATCGCCAACGGCGTTCATGGCGACCATCAGGCGATGTGGATCGACCCGACGAATCACAAGCGCGTGCTGAGCGGCAGCGACGGCGGCTTCCAGGTGTCGGACGATGCCGCAAAGACGTTCGAAGTGATCAATACCGTCGCGTTCACCCAGTTCTACCACATCAACTACGACATGCAGACGCCCTACATGCTGTGCGGCGGTCTGCAGGACAACGGCACCTGGTGTGGGCCGAGCAACAGTCTCGCGAGCGAAGGCATTCGCAAGCGGGACTGGTTCGTGGTCGGCGGTGGTGACGGCTTTTTTGCGGTTCCTGACCTGAGCAAACCGTGGCTGGTCTACAACAACCTGCAGGGCGGATCGATCAGTTTGACCGACACGCGCTCGGGCGCATCGCGCAATATCGTGCCGTATCCGAATCGCATCGGCTCAGTCGGGGACGCGATGGAGAATCACAAGTACCGGTTCAACTGGAATTCACCCATTGCGCTCTCGCCGCAGGATCCCAAGACCGTCTACTTCGGTGGGAACGTCCTGTTCAGAACGACCGACTACGGGATGTCGTGGACGGTGATCAGTCCTGATCTGAGCACGAACGACAAGAGCAAGCAGAAGTCATCCGGTGGTCCCATCGTCGTGGACAACACCGCCGCGGAATTCCACTGCACGATCCTGACCATCGCGCCTTCGCCGGTCGATGCGAACGTCATCTGGGTCGGCACAGACGATGGGAACGTGCAGGTGACGAGAGACGGCGGCAAGACGTGGACGAATGCGATCAAGAACGTCCAGGGGCTCGCGCCGGCGGCGTGGATCCCGACAGTCGAAGCGTCGCATTTCGATGCCGGTACGGCGTATTTCGTCGCCGATCATCACCAGGACAACGACTACGCGCCCTACGCCTTCAAGACGACCGACTACGGCAAGACGTGGAAGGCGGTCACCGGCACAGGGCTTCCGGCGAAGGGCTGGGGGCACGTCATCCGCGAGGATCCGCGCAATCGCAATCTGCTCTATCTCGGAACCGAGCTCGGCGTCTACGCGTCGTGGGACAGCGGCGGCCGGTGGGTGGACATTCGAAACGGTCTTCCGCCCGTGCCCGTCCGCGACATCCAGATCCATCCGCGCGATCACGACGTGATCCTGGGCACGCACGGCCGCGGCGCGTACATCCTCGACGATGCGACGCCACTCACCCAGATGGCGGATGCGATCGCGGCAGGGACCTACGCATTCGACGTGCGTCCCGCGATCCGATGGGCGATCTGGGGCAAGGACGCCGATCTCGGGCAGCAGGAGTACGCGGCTGACAATCCTGCGCCGGGCGCCTACATCAGCTACTACGCGAAGACCGCGCCGCAGAACGTCGCGATCGCGATTGTCGACGGATCGGGCAAGACCGTGCGACAGATTCGCAACGCACCCAAGGGCGCAGGCGTGAACCGCGCCGCCTGGGATCTGCGCTTCGACGCGCTGGAGGCTCCCGGCGGCGGAGGACGCGGTGGTGGCGGCCGAGGTGCCGCGGCGGGAGGCGAAGAAGGGGAAGCGCCTGCCGGCCGTGGTCGCTTTGGCGGGCCGGCTGGTGGTCCGGCGGTGCTCCCAGGAGACTACACGGCGAAGATCTCGATCGACGGCAAGGAATTCACGAAACCGATCAAGGTGACGCTCGATCCGCGGGTAGAGGTCTCGACGGCGGATCTCCAGGCGCAGCTCGACGCATCGTTCGAGATGATGCGCCTCTCGCAGCGGGTCAACGCCATCGTGGATCGTGTGGACGGCCTGATTGCGCAGCTCACGTCGCTCGAGGAACAGCTCGGCGCGCGTGGCACGCGGCGGATTACCACCGCGAACACTGACGGACAGAACGGCGGCAATCAGGGCGGGAATCAGGCCGGCGGTGACGTCCTGACGCTCGCGCGCAGCACACGCGAGTCGCTGAAGAAGTTCCGAGACGACGAGCTGGCGCGCCCGCTGCCGGGCCTTGGATATCGCCAATACCCGCGTTTGCGTGAAGAGGTCGGCACAGTATCCGGATCAATCAGCCGCGCGTGGACGCGGCCGACCGCGGGGGAAATGCTACGCATGAAGGAACTGCAGGAAGAAACGAATCAGGCAGCGGCCAAGCTGAACACCTTCCTGGCGGGCGACGTTGCGAAGATCAATCAGATGATGAGCGGAACGCCGAGAATCCTCGGGGAACCGATCAAGTAATTCGCTTCCAAACAGGAGATGAAGAGATCAAGAGCCCAGAATGCTCTTGATCTTCTGACCTCCTGTTCAA
>DATAEK010000115.1:0-50892 GCA_036258055.1 Vicinamibacterales bacterium | reverse complement strand
TTTCTCGCGTCGGATGACTCCAGTTTCGTCACGGGTATCGAACTGTTCGTTGACGGCGGGAGAGCCCAGGTCTGATTAAAAGGTCGGGAGCTGGCCCTCGGAATCGGTCTCGTAACGGCCTCGACTTGGTCGATCCGGGATGGCGAAGCCCGTTCGATGTACGGAGGTGCTGCGCGCGACGGTCGGATCGTCGCTTCATCTACTCGAACTCGACGAGGAACTCATGACGGGTGTGACGCGTGGTGTTCCCTCGTCGTCGTGGCAAGAACGCAAAAGACCTCACGACGAGAAGGTGAGAAGGGGAGGCTCTCCCCTTCTGCGCTTTCCCTGTGAAGCTTTTCTCCCTTCCTCTCTGGTCAGAACTGCACTCTGAACCCAAGCTGCACGCGACGGGGCCCCGGCGTGTTCGTGGTGCCCGTGCCGTCGCCAGGATCGTACGAACTGGGCGTGAAGCGCATGAAGTTGTTCGCCGTGAACGTTGTCACCGGCGCGCCCCAGTTGGGGTGATTGAAGACGTTGGCGACCTCCAGCCGGAACTCGGGCCGGATGCCACGGAAGGGGAACGCTTTGAACAGCGAGAAATCAGCGTTCCAGACGGGCGGCCGGCGGAAGCGGTTGCGGCCGCTGTTGCCGAACCCCGCAACGTTCGCGCCAGACGGCTGCGAGAACATCTCGACCGGATAGTACGGCTCGGTGCTCGACCCTACGCTGCCCACTGGTTTCGGATCGCCGTTGGTGTTGATGGTGACAAACGTTCCGTTGCCACATCCCTGGCAATCGAGCGCCGAATTGGTCCCGGCGATGGAAAACGGCGTTCCGGAGAACGCAGCGAAGACGCCGTTGACCTGCCATCCCTGGAGCACCTTGCCCAAGACCCCCTGCGAGTCCCTGAAGAAGGGCGTCTCCCAGATGACCCCCATCTGGAACACGTGTGTCCGATCGAATCCTGCCAGGGCGTAGTTCTGGTCGTACATCAGCGGGGTGTTCCACGTGAGATCCGTCCAGCCATCTTCGTCGTTGCGCGTCATGTTTTTCGCGCGGCTCAGCGTATAGGCTCCCTTCAGTGCGAGTCCGGCCTTGAATGGGCGGTTGAGCGCGACCTGCAGTGCGTGATAGCGACTCTTGGTGCGCGCCGCCCAATCATTAATTGCAGTCGTTCCGGCTACCGCGAAGTACTGTCGTGACGCGTTGCCGCCGCCCGGCACGCCGTAATTGATGTTCAGATCGGCGTAGCCACCGTCGGTCCGAGTGCCAACGTAGGCAATTTCCGTCGAAATGTCCCACGGCAGACGGTACTCGTACGCGATATTCCACTGCTGGATGATGCCGCGATCGACGTCATCCGGATTGGGCGAGCGCATGAACACGCCCTGCGGCAGCTTGACGACGCCCGAGCTGGTGTCCGGGATCGGCACGTTTGGGATACCGCCAGACAGCGTGGTGACCCAGTTGAACTGATCGGCCGTTTGGTTGAAGTTGATGTCGTATGGGAACGACCCTCGCATTGGGCGCGACCACGGAAGCGGGTTGATCGTCCGACCGTAGCCGGCGCGCGCGACCGATTTTTCGCTGAGCCGGTACATCGCGCCAAGCCGCGGAGCGAAGTACCACGTCTTGAGGTTGATGCCCACGTCCTCCGGCACGCTGCCGAGGCCGCCAATCAGCACGTTGAACGTGTTGTAATCGAGGCGCTCGATTCCGTGATTCGCGCGGTGCATCAACGGGTAGTACTCCATGCGGAGGCCGGCGCTGATCGTGAACTTCGGCGTGAGATTCCACCTGTCGCGCACGTAGATCGCACTCTGCCATTCACGGCCGGTCATTTCCTCGGTCTGCACGTCCTTCGCGAAAGAGTTAGCCAACCCTAGCAGGAAACTGGCGTAATTGTTCCAGAGCAGCGGGGTGTACCCGGGCACGCCGGTCGTGAACCCGCTGAACGTGAAGCCGCCGCGCAGGCCGTACGTGCCGAATTCCGCCTGGCGATGGTTCAGTTCATGGCGCACGATGTCGACGCCGAGACGCAGTTCGTGTTTGGTCGCGAACGCCTTCGTCAGCGCCGAACTGAACGTGTAGCTGCGCTCGCGGCGGAACAACGGCATCCAGTTCGGCGTGGTTCCAATCGAGTAGGTGTTGGCATTGGATTGGCCGAAAGTCTGACCGGTCGGTGTGATATCGACCGATGGGAGGCCGCTTGCGCGGCCGTCATTCGGATCGTTCGTGCCCGGGATGCCCAGCTCGAGACCCAAATTGCTGCCGAAGTCCGGACCCGTGACCTGTTGATTCTGGATGTCGACGCCGAAGTTGCCGTCGAGCACCAGCGAAGGGGTCAACGTCCAGGTGTGCCCGGCGGTACCGACGTAAACGCGGGTGTGCCCGAGGCTGCCGCTGTCGAACCCAAGGGAGAAGTTGTTGACGACGTCGGCGTTCAACACGGAGAACTTGCCCCAGACCGAGTGCGACGCGTTTCGCTGCCACGTGAACTTCGTATCGTAGTTGTTTCGATCGACCTGTATTTCGCGTGAGGTCGAGTAGTCGTCGAGAAGCTGATTGGAATTCAGATCCTGAGTGGTATTCGGCAGCGGGTAATAGTCACGGAGGATCGATGTCGCGATCGGGTCGATCATTCCCGACGGGATCAGGAAGCTGCCAAACTGATCCCGCCCGACGCCGCCTGCGCCTCCGGTGAACGGGTTGTAGATCCGGAATCCGGAGTATGCCGCGGCAACTTCGCTGAAGTCGCCGCTGCGCATCTTTGCGGTCGGCACCGCCAGGGTCTGAGTAAAGCCACGCCGGTCGCGGAACTTCTCCCACGACCCGAAGAAGAACAACCGGTTGCGGAGAATTGGGCCGCCGACCGTGCCGCCATAGATGTTTCGGGAGAGGGGCGATTTCTCGATGCCGAACGAATTGTTGAACAGCGTATTCGCGTTCAATCCGTCGCTGTTGTAGAACTCGAATGCGGAGCCGTGCAGGTCGTTCGTGCCCGACTTGGTGATCACCGTTGCGGCAGCGCCGCCGGCCATGCCGAGGTCGGCGTCGAAGTTGTTCGTGGAGATGTTCACCGTCTCGATCGTCTCCGCCGGCTGGACGTAACCGACGTGGTGCGGCAGCCAGATGTTGACCGATACGGCGCCGTCGATTCGCGTCGCGTTGCTGTTCGGCTGCGTGCCGTTGACCCAGGTCCGCAGCGAGCGGCCGGGCGTATCGATCTCGGCGTTCTGGAACTGCGCGGGCGTCGCGCCCGGCACCAGGTTGATCAGGGCCTGGTAGTTCCGATATTGGTTCAGCGGGAGATTCGTGATCTCCTTCGACGTCAGCACGGTGTTCAGGTCTGCCTTGTCAGTCTGGAGCAGCGTCGTCTCGCTCACGACTTCGACGCGCTCCGACACGGTGCCGACCTGCAACGTCACATTGATGCGGACCGGGTTGCCCGCATTCACAGTAATCGCCTTCTCCTCGTGCACCCGGAACCCCGTCAGTGTGGCGGTCACGTCATACGTGCCGGGCAGGAGGTTGCGGAAAACATAGGCGCCATCCGCATCAGTGGTCACTTCGGTCTTGAAGCCAGTCCCCGTGTTCGCCGCCGTGAGGACCACGCCCGGTGTGGGCGAGCCCTGTGCGTCCGTCACGGTCCCGACGATGCTGCCGTACAGGCTCTGGGCGTAGGCGAGGGGAGTGGCTGACAGGAAACCGATGACTGCGAGAGCACCGAACGTGAGATGTACAACGCGGCACGCGTACCGGCAACGCTCGCTCACAGCACCCTCCTTCTGAGAACGAGACAGTTACGGATGGACCGTTCTGCGCGTGATGTTGCAGATCGGTCGCCTCGCCGCCGAGGCTGGGCGCAGAGTGTAACTGATTTCTGAGCGTCGGGGATCTATCCCTGAATGAGCAGAACCGGATGGGCTCGCCGCCGCGCGCGGCGAAGGTCGGCGGCCAGGCAAATCTCCTTTCTGCGCACCACAAGAACGCCCTTTTCAGCAGGCACAGGTGAGCTGTGTCGTCGGTCCACGACGTCGCTACCCGGTGTTGCGCATGCCGGCGGCGATGCCGTTGACCGTCACCATGAACGCATGCCAGAGCTGAGAGTCGACGTCGTCGCTCTCGCGCAGCCGCCGGAGGAGCTCGATCTGGACCAGATTGATCGGATCGACGTACGGGTTGCGGACGTCGATCGATCGCCGCAGGACTGGATTGTGCGCGATCAGCCGGTCGCTCCCGCTGGCCTGGAGCAGCGTGCCGATCGTGGTATCGAGGCGACGTCTGAGGTCCGCTCCGACAGGCATGAGATCTTCGGGTACGAGCTGCCGGTCGTACTGCGCGGCGATGTGCGCGTCCGCCTTGGCAAGGACCATCTCAATCAGCCCAAGCGTCGAGCGGAAGAACGGCCAGTCGCGGTACATCCGCGCGATCAGGTCTCGCTCGCCGCGATCGAAGGCTGACGCCAGCGCCTCCCCGACTCCCAACCACGAAGGCAGCAGCAGCCGCGTCTGCGTCCACGCGAACACCCACGGAATGGCGCGCAGCGACTCGACGCCTTCGTCTTCTCCTTTTTTCGGCCGGCGTGCGGGCCGGCTGCCGATCGGCATCGCCGCCAGCTCCTGTTCCGGAGTGGCCGTGCGGAAGTAAGGGATGAATTCCCGCGTTTCGTAAACGACGGTGCGATACGCGGTGCGCGCGACCTCGGCCAGACGATCCATGGCCTCGCGCCACTCCGAGAGCGCCGGCTGGGCGGGCGTCAGCGTCGCAGCGAGCGTAGCTGTCGTGTAAACCTCCAGTGTGCGACCCGCGATCTCCGGCAGGCCGAACTGCGCTTGGATCATCTCCCCTTGTTCGGTGACGCGAATGCGTCCGTTCAGCGATCCCGGCGGTTGCGACTGGATTGCCAAGTACGTCGGGCCACCGCCGCGGCCGACGCTGCCGCCTCGCCCGTGAAACAGCGTGAGCTCGACGTTCGCCGCGCGACAGACGTCGACGATCGCTTCCTGGGCTTTGTAGAGCTCCCAGTTCGCGGTCAGACGTCCGCCGTCTTTCGCCGAATCGGAATAACCGATCATCACCTCCTGACGTCCGGCGATGCGATCGCGGTAGACAGGTCGCTCGAACAACGCGCGCATCGTTGCCGGCGCGCTTCGCAGCGTCTCGACTTCCTCGAAGAGTGGCACGATCCTCAGGCGAGCGCCGGCCTGTTGCTGGAGGAGCGCGACGGCGAGTACGTCGGAGGGTGAGCGCGTCATCGAGACGACGTAGGCGCCGAGCGATTCAGTGTGAATGGCCGCGGCTGCCTTGAAGGTCTCGAGCACATCCCGAGTCTGGTCATCGGCAACAAGTCCCGGAGGTACCTCCAGCCGATCGTGCAGCGCGCTCACGAGGAACGCCTGCCTCCGTCCCTCACCCCAGTCGCTGAACGTGCCGAGGCCGAGGTGAGTGGTGATCGCGTCGATCGCGGCGGCGTGCCGTGACGCATGCTGCCGAAGGTCCAGACGAACCAATGTCAGGCCGAACGCCGCGGTGCGCCGAAGGATATCGGTCAGGCGGCCGCCGGCGATGATCTTCTGTCCGGTTTCGACGAGCGAGGCATAACAGAGGCGCAACGGCTCGACGAAGTCGTCGATGTTCTCGTAGACCTCAGCGTCGTCAGCCGGTTGCCGGGCTCCGAGCCGGTCTTCTTCAGGGCTACTGGCGCGTCGGTCGATGACGAAACGTTGTTCCGCCATGCCGGCCGTGAGGGCGCGTCCGAGACGATCGCGGGTCGCTCGCAAGCGATCGCGCGCGACCCGAAGCACCGCCCGATACGGCTCGCGCGCGCCTTCTGCGCGAGCGCGCAACTCCGGCGTGCACTCGGTCATGGACAGTTCGAGGCGCAACGCATCGAGCTCCCCCTCGTACAGGTCGGCAGCCATCCAGCGCGAGACGATGCAGGCGAGGCGGGTGACGTCAGGCGTGACGTGCGGGTTGCCGTCGCGGTCGCCGCCAATCCACGACCCGAAGCGGATGGGCGCAGCGTCGAGCGGCAGCCCGCGTCCCGTCGTTCGACGGAGCGCGGCGTCCATCGTCCGCAGATAGCGAGGCAGGGCGTCCCAGAGTGTCTGCTCGAAGATGAGCAGGCCTCCGATGACCTCGTCCACCGGCGTCGGGCGCTCGGGCCGGATCTCCTCGGTCTGCCACGTCGCGGTGATCTCGCGCCGGAGCGCTTCCATGAGCTCACCGCGTTCGGGCGTGGTCAGGTCCGGCCGATCGAGTTGCGCCAGCGCCTCCGCGATGCGCAGCTGTTTGTAAACCAACGTCCGCCGCGTGATTTCCGTGGGGTGCGCGGTGAGCACGAGCTCGATGCGCAGCGACACGACCGCGCCGTATAAGGCGTCGGGCTCGACGCCGTCTTCGATCAGACGCGCGAAGACCTCGTCGCACGACCCGGGCTGCGGGCGCGCCGCAGGATCCTGCTGATAGGCGCGGCGTCGTCGGATGCGATGGTGTTGTTCGGCGATGTTCGCGAGCGTCAGGAAATGTGAAAAGGCACGCGCTACCGGCACGGCGGCCTCGACAGGCAGCTCGTGGAGCAGGCTTGCGAGCGATTCGATTTCCCGCTGGTCTCCCGCCCGTCCGCTCTTTGCCAGCGCCCGCACGCGTTCGACAGTTGCGAACAGCGCATCTCCGCCGCGCTGTCGCAACGTCTCGCCCAGCAGCTCGCCGAGCATCCGCACATCGTCGCGCAGTGGCTTGTGCGGGTCGGGCATTACCGGAAGCGTAAGACGTTCATCGACGTGCGTACGAGGCCAGTCATGCTGACGAAGCCAAAACCCGCGTGAATCTCATCCATTCGTCTGCCGCCGATAGTCGGAGTGTGGTGAGCCAACCTCCCGTTTCACTGCCTTCGCGAAAAGGTCGAACGGCTTTTGACGCACCCTCCTCTTACCTGATTTGGCCCGTTTGATTGGCGCTGCGGCTCCCGACCTCCACGACGCCCACCCGATTCACGCCGCTGCACGCCAGCACGAGATGGCCGTCGCGTGTGGCCATCATGTTGCGAATCACG
Organism: Vicinamibacterales bacterium; assembly: GCA_036258055.1. Taxonomy (GTDB): domain Bacteria; phylum Acidobacteriota; class Vicinamibacteria; order Vicinamibacterales; family 2-12-FULL-66-21; genus DATAEK01. The sequence goes on along the minus strand of DATAEK010000115.1, from coordinate 43,853 downwards.
CCACCGCCGGACGGAACGGCCCACGTCTGGAACGTTTCGGTCTGCGTGTCGAACCGCACCAGCGTGTTGGGCCGGTCGCCAGACTCGCTGTACCACACGACGCGGCCGATCGCGGCGATGCCATACGGCTCCGAATTCTTTCCTGCGGGCGAGAGCCACTCCTTAACCGTGCCCGTCTTCGGATCGAAGCGACCGAGATACCCGCGCGCAAAATCGGTGTACCAGATCACATCATCCGGGGTGATCGCGAGTCGCCGCGGCCGCGCATCCGGGTTCGGCAGCGCGTACTCCTTGATCGCCATCGTCACCGGATTGACGCTTCCGATTCGGTTGCCACGGAAATCTACATACCAGAGAACGCCTTGCGAGCTGACCTGAATTCCGTATGGATAGGTGTTGTTGCTCGGCGTTTTGACGATGAGCATGTCCCCGCTGGTCGGGTTGAGCCTTCCCACATGCCCGGACTGCAGCGTGAAGAAGAGCACACCCTTCTGATCAAAGATCGGCGTGTGAGGACCCCGTGCGGCAGGCTCGTTCAGCGGATACTCGCGGATATCGCCAGTCTTTGGATTGAGTCGACCGATCACGCCCTTCTGAATCCCGGTGTACCAGATCTCGCCGTTGCGATCTTCGACGAGACCGTGCGGCTGCGAACCCGGCGGGAGCGGGAACTCTCGAAACGTGCCCGTTCGTGGATCGAGCCGACCGATCTGGTTGGCGTACTGCCCGGTCCACCAGATCGAACCGTCGGCTGCCGCGAGCGGGTCATGCGGGCGTGATCCCAGAGTGGGCAACAGCCATTCCCGGATGTTCACCGTCACCGGCCCGGAGATCAGGACCGCGCCGGGCACTGGCTTGGGTGCGAAGTGTTCCGCGAGGTAGGTCGAGATGACACTCGATGCTTCGGGCGGGAGCGCGACCATCGTCGAGATGCGGTCCTGCCATCCCTCCTTGGTGTACCCAAACGAATTGGTGATCAGATTCAAGTCGTGGCACGCACTGCAGGTGGCTTGAACCTGCTCACGACCAGGTCCATCCGGGATTTGCACTTGCGGTGGTCCGCCTTGCCGTCCTGCGGCGCCGGACTGTCGGCTGGGCGCTGCGCCCTGCTGCGCCGCCGGTCTCTGCGCAAGCGCTGCGGCGAGGAATACGAGCAGCGCGAATGCGAAGAACGTGCGGTCCCTCATATTTCATTCCCTCAATGGCTATTCTCGTCATCGCCTTTTCGCGGAAAGCGCTCGGCCCCAATCAGCCGCTCATCGCGACCGACGCCAGGTACTGTTCCTTTGACGGGTTGACCGCGTGTAAAGCGATGGCGAACTACCGACATCACTGCAGGGATCGTCGTCACCGCACCGATCGCGACGAGCGTCGACCCAATCGCCCGTCGTCGAGATTCGGAGATTCTGTTCGCTGCGAGCAAGCCGACGCCGAAGGCGAGCGCGGCTCGAGTGCTGACGATGAATCCAAAGGTTGGCAGCGTCAGGACGAGGTTCTTCATGGTGAGCTCCATTACTGGTGATGCAAAGAGCGTGCTTTCGAAAGCTGAGCTACGCCCACGGGCGCCACGGGCGGGCGTGCAATATGCAGTCGTTTTGTGGATTAACAAAGAGGTCGGCCGGCACCGGGCGCGCGGGAGCTCCCGCTGAACACATTCGGAGGCGAAGTGGAGGTTGATATGGCCGACATCCAGCGCATCCTATGTCCTGTCGACTTTTCAGAGGGTGCGCGCCACGCACTCGAGCATGCGATCGTGTTCGCGAAATGGTACGCCGCGCCGATCACCGTGTTTCATGTGTACAGTGCACCGCAGCCGTTGGTGCCCATCTCGACGGTACCGGGGGATGTGCCACTCCTGCCAGCTCTCCAGCCGGAAGAAGTCGGCGAAGAGGTCCGCCGCTTCTGTCGGCCGTTGACGCCGGCCGACGTCAGTCTTGCGTTCGCCGTCAAGGCTGGCTCTCCCGCGAAAGAGATCGTGCGACACGCCGATGACATCTCCGCGGATCTCCTGATCATGGGGACGCATGGCCGCGGAGGATTCGAACGCCTGATCCTCGGATCGGTGACGGAGAAAGTGCTCCGCACGACGCAACGCCCGGTCTTGACCGTACCGCCACCCGTTCACACCCCGGCCCCTGGTCCAGCGACCTACAAGACCATTTTGTGTCCGCTCGAGCTCTCGGAGGCATCGAGCCGAGCCCTCGAGTACGCGTTGTCACTCGCAAAGGAAGCTGACGCGCGCCTAATCCTGCTGCACGTCGTCGAAGGCGTGACCGAGCACCCCCACCCAAGCGAGGCCGCGCATTTCAACGTGCCCGAATACCATCGCTATCTTGAACAGGACGCGATGACACGCCTCAAGGCGGCGATCCCTGACGAGGCACGCACCTGGTGTCAGCCGGAGGAGCGCGTGGAATCCGGCAAAGCCTCTCGAGAAATCCTTCGCGTGGCTGCTGACACTCGTGCCGAATTGATTGTGATGGGAGTACATGGCAAGGGCGCCATCGATCGATGGCTGTTTGGTTCGACCACGAACCACATCATCCGCGAGGCGACCTGCCCGGTGCTGACGCTGCGCGCGTGACTCGCGGGCTGCGGCGCGCTCACTATGAAGCGCTTAGACGCGAAGCTCGGTCCTCAACCGGATCAACTGCACAGATAGAAGGCGTCACGTCTTTCACGCGAGCATCGGTGGAACCATGGCTGCGATGGTTCGCTGTTGGGCCCCTTCCTCTCTGGTTGGGCCGCCCGGCACGATCACGATCGCGAGTGAGCCGCGTATCGTGACGGACGGCATGAGCTCGGACTCCAGCTCGTCGGGAGTCCAAGTCCTCGGCCCAGGCGTTGCAGGAAAGAGCGACAGGTCGATTCATCACAGTGGTACGACCCGATTGCTGTCGACAAAGGACCAGCCTCCGGCGCGATCGTGCTGACTGGTCTCACCCTCGGTTCGCGAGATGTCGAATGGGTGTCTCATCACACTGCAGCACATCTATTGTGCCTTGTTTGCAGTACGTCAATTCTGTCGATGGCGACCGGCATCGCATGCCGAAGAGCGACGGCAAATTCCTCCGGCCAGAGGAATGGCGGCCGACATTTTTGCGCGGCAGTATGACCCGCTTTCAGGAGGTGGCTTAGGCAGGTTCGCGAGATCATGTCGAAAGATCCCGTCTGTTGCCATCCACAGAGCCCGCTCCGTGATGTCGCACGGCTGATGGTCGAGCATGACTGCGGCGAGATTCCGGTGGTCGAACGCGGCAACCGCGGCAAACCGGTCGGCGTGATTACCGATCGCGACATCACCTGTCGCACCGTTGCGCAGGGGAGAAACCCGCTCGAACTCACCGCGAGCGATTGCATGTCGTCGCCGGTGATCATCGTGACGGCCGATACTGTCATCGAAGACTGCTGTCGGACTATGGAACAACACCAGGTGAGGAGGGTTCCGGTTGTCGATGAGGCCGGTGAGTGCTGCGGCGTTGTCTCGCAAGCGGACATCGCGCGCAAGGGGCCGAAGACGCTGCTCGGTGAGGTGCTCAAGGAGGTGTCGCGCCCCACGGCCACACCGTCGCGAATCGGATAAGTCTGAGCTGCGTGCCGATCTGGTGTTTCTCTTTGCACATGAATTGGTCATCGCCAGTCAAGCAGTCAAGCAAAGGAGAAACCTGATGCGTAAGACCTTCTTATCAGCTTCACTGGCAGCTGTCGTGGCCTGCGCCGTCGTCGTAGGGGCGCAGACGCCGCAGCCAAGCCAGACGCAGTCGCACAACCAAACCAGAGCATCACGGTTGCAGGCTGTGTGCAGAAAGAAGCGGACGTGCTGAAGCGCGCCCGATGGCGGCCAATGTCGGCATGTCAGACGAATTCGTGCTCACGCGCGCGACGCTGAAGCCCGCCGCGTCAGCGCCAAAGACGTCCGAGCCCCAAACCAAACCAACCACGCCTCCTGAACCGACCGGCACGTCCGGCAGCGCCGGCGACGTCGGCAAGGTCTACAGGGTGACGGGTGACAAGGAGAAGGACCTGCAGACCTATGCTGGCCAGCGCGTGGAAATCGTCGGCAAGTTCAAGCACGAGGAGGACGCGCGGCGTGAGCTCGCAGTCGGTACGAGTGGAAAGCCCCCGGCGACCGCCGGCGAGCTGACCGCCGCCAATACCCCGGAGATCACCATTGAGTCGATCCGTGTGGTGTCTGCGACGTGCGGCGCGGGCAAGTGATTCTGTGAGCCTTCGGGCTACCCGCTGAACCAGACCCACCCTGGGCAGTCGGAACGACGAAGAAGTCGGCCGCTACGATCTGGCCGATGTGATTCCGCAAGAAGATGCGCCAGGTCTGCGACGGGGGCTGGCCTGTCGCACCATGTATTAGTGAGATCCGATGGGCTACGACGGGATTTTCGTCCTGAACCTCCTCGTCCGGCCTGCGAGCGTCGTCAACCATTTGCTCTCCAGGTCAGCGCCCGTACGGAACAGGTCGATCCACGCTGGCGGGAGGGTGGAGAAGTCGATCTTGTGCCGTCCCCAATCGGGACGGCGGCCATCGTAGTCGGACAACCCGTAGTCGCGTCCGAGCTCCCAGGAGCCGAAGAGCATTCCCGTGCGGGTGTGTAGCTCTGGGTCCGCCGCGATCGCGGCGATCGCGCGTCCGACGAACAGCGGTGATTCCGACTGCAGGAAGTTCGGATCTTTCTTGCCGGCTTCTCGCCAGTTGTCTTCCGTCACGCCGAAGTGCTGCAGCATGGACTCCGATCGCAGGAAACCAGGCGTCACGGCCATGACGGTGACGCCATGCGGTGCGAGCTCGGCCGCCCAGAGCAGCGGCAGCACTTTCTGCGCCATCTTGACCGCCTGCGCCATCGGATTGCCGCCGCCACCGATCATGTCGTTCTCGGTCACCTCCACGATGAGGCCACGCTTCGCAGGCATCATCGCCAGTGCGGCATGCTTCGCCGTGATGATCCGCGATGTCAGGCCCTGCCGAAAGATCGCACCTGCCGCCTCGAGATCGGCCTGCCAGAGGAAGCCGTACGTGCCCATCAGCGGATCCTCGCCCGCCACGCTGTCGACGACGACATCGATGCGCTTGTGGGCGCGCCGGATGCGTCGGAACAGCGCTTTCACTTCCACCTCGCTCGTGTGATCGACGCGAACAGCGATGGCCTTGCCGCCGGCGGCCGTGATCATCGCCGCGGTTTCGTCGATCGTCTCGGGCCGGCGGTACGACGATGGCTTCCCCTTCACACTGCGACCGGTGCAATAGACCGTCGCTCCGGCTTCGCCGAGCGCACGTGCGACGCCGCGGCCAGCTCCCCGCGTCGCGCCAGCGACGAGCGCGACGCGTCCAGCCAGCGGCTTCAGGGATGATCTCGTCTTCTTCATACCGTGATGTGTGGTTGCAATCAGGCTACACCTGTGACGTCACTCAATCGCTTCGATCCGCGCTCGGTGGCCTGGCGCCTTGGCGAGCGGCGTGTCGCAGGTGACGATCGGCGCATCGAGCGCCTCGGCCAGCGCTACGTACATCGCGTCGTACGCCGTGACGTTCTCGCGCAGCTTCCACGCGCGAGTCAGGAGATCGAGATGAGGGTGACGGTGGAGATCGAGGTCGGCGAGATCCGCGATCGCCGCGGCCGCGCGGTCAGCCGACACCTCGCCTGCCCGTACGAGCCGTCGGAGACCCTGGGTCACCTCAACGTCCACCAGGTGGGGCGAATGGAACTCGTCCTGGTCTCGAAAGAGGCGCGCCTCGACCCGAGTGCCAATCGGCGTTTGCAGGAGGAACTCCAGCAGGGCCGACGCATCGATGACGATCACGCGGACTCGCGTTCCTCTCGGATGACGACGGCCGCCGGCGTCTTCAAGGTCACGCGCTTTCGACTGTGGATTCTGGCCCGCATCTCCTCGCGCGTGGGCCGCGCGGCCAGGCGTACCAGTTCCGCCAGGAGATAGTCGGAGAGCGTCTGTCCCGAGTCTGCGGCGCGCACCTTGAGCTTGCGGTGCAGCGTGTCCGGCACGTTCCGTATCTGTACCATCTTGGACATGTGGTTAGCATGCGTGCATGCCAGCGGCATGTCAAGGGTCACGCCGCCTTGCGGACCAGACAGTTGCGGAAATGGCTTTTACCATCTGGAGATACGACGTGCAGTTCTGGATGCTTCGATCGGACGAGTGACAAGCACGAGCCTGCCCACCTCCTCCGTCAACCTTCGGGCAGGCAAGCCATGGGAAGGTGGTATGCCGAAGCGCGGCCGCTCACCGCACGACGCCGGGCGTGTCGGGTGCGACCACCTGTCAACGCAAGTCAAACGGATGGGCGATTGGCTGCACTCCGACGCGGCCTCACACATTCGGCGAGTAACTCTTCCCACATGCTCATCACTTTGGCCACGCCGAAGCGTTCGACAACCTCCCGCGCTTTTGAGGCGAGACGCTTGCGCTCGGCTTCGTCTCCCATTAGACGGTGTAGAGCGGCTGCCATGGCCTGCGCGTCGCGCTGCGGCACAAGGACTCCATCAACCCCGTTGCGAATGATATGGCGTGGCCCACTCGGACAATCGAAGCTCACAACTGGGACCCCGCACGCCATCGCCTCGAGAAGGACGTTTGGAAAGCCCTCGTCCAGCGATGACAGCGCGAACAGATCGGCGCGACGCATGGCATCAAAGGGCCGGCGTGTGAATCCTGGCATGAGGACTCGCTCCTCGAGTCCACGCTTCTGAATGCACGACAGAAGAAACGCACGAATCGGCCCTTCTCCCAGAATCTCGAGCGTCCAGTCACGATGCTTTGTGGCAACAAGAGCGAACGCGCTGAGCAGCAGGTCAAAGCCTTTTTCGTGAGCCAGTCGGCCCATAGCCATGAGCGTCTTGCCGTGTCTCTGCTGCGGTACTTCATCGCAGTGTGAAAAGACGGCCGGCGTCAAGGCGTTCGGAATGATTCGGCCTCGCATATGCGCCAGCGAAGAAAAGTAGCCGAGCGATTCGTCGGTCAGCACCGCGACATACGTTGCTTCCGGATAAAGGCGACGGCGAAGCAGCTCCCATCCAGCGCCTAGGAAACTATGGTTGGGGTCGCAGTGCTCGCTTACGATCACCGGCACGCCCAAGCCACGAGTGGCCACAAGCACGCAGATGTTGGTGAGATCGATGTACGAGATTGCCGCTTCCGGTGATGTGCTGACAATCGCCCGTCGCATCCTCAGGATGTGACCCGCCTCCGGTATCAACACAGCGCGCTCAGATTGAGAGCAGTCGTGCATCAAGTCGTCGAGCCGCGCTGATGCTAGCGACGTTCCCGGACGCCTGTTGAACTGTGGACTGCTCAGGTCGAGATGAGTAACACACGGATGCAGGTCGTAACACGGAGACTGACCGCCAAATGCCGTGGTCAATATGGTAACGTCCCACCCCTTTGCCGCCCAGTGGTTGGCCATCGTTGTCGCGACGCGCTCCGCGCCGCCGCCATCGAGCGTGGATATGATGAGGGTTATTCTCATTCCGACTGCTCGCCTGTTTCCGGGTGTCCGTCTCTGGAATTGCTACGAGAAGCACCCGCGCCAGAGGCTCTCGCTCACGGCCGGAACCGTCCTCAAGGATTCACCACATGGACTGAACAAGTGCGCCGAAATGGACGCGCCGCCCGGCGGCCGTCTCGTCGCCCACAAGGGCACCGTGCAGGCCTGGCGCCCGAGGAAAGGCTAGTGCTCCAGGGCCATGGCGGACAAGAAGTATCGTCATCGCCGTACGCTCGGGCTTCCGTAGACAACGGAACAGCTATTAATTCAGAGTCGTCGACATCAATCGGGCAAGTAGCTATGCTGCTTCTTCAGCGAGGTGGCCACGACTGAGCCGCTTGGACTACCATGGCACTCTTGGCGCGCCGCGGGGGCCGGGTGGCGTCACCATCCACGGCCACCGACGATCACTGTCGGAAAGCAAGCCGTTCCGCTTCAGCGTTTCTTCCGCCGCGGGGCGGTTCGAGGAGTGCCAGATCATGCCAGCCAGCGTACGACACATGTTGCGCGGCAAGCCCACCATCTACTCCGTCGGGCCGAGCGACACGGTTTTCGATGCCCTCCGGCTGATGGCCGACAAGAACATCGGTGCCGTCCTCGTGCTGTCAGATCAGAAGATCGAGGGCATCTTCTCTGAGCGGGACTACGCGCGAAAGGTGATTCTCCTCGGCAAGGCGTCGAAGGAGATGCTCGTCAGCGAGATCATGACGACTGCGGTCATCTGCGTCGAACCGGACTGGACGGCGGATCAGTGCATGGCGCTGATGACTGAAAAACGCATCCGACATCTGCCGGTTCTGGAGCAGGAGCGGCTGATCGGTGTCATCTCGATCGGCGACGTCGTCCGCGCGGTCGTCGACGAGCAACAGTTCACTATCAGATCGCTCGAACGCTACATCACATCCTGACGGTCGGATTGCTGTCTGTTATCGCCTTGGGTTGCAATCGACATGTCGCGTCGAGCTAGTTCCCGAACACCACGGCGTTAGATCGGCATAGGCGGCGGTTGCCCGCCGACCCCTGCCACACCGCCGTGCGTACGGGTCCGTACACGGCGGTTCGAACGCGCCGGATCCGTATCTGCCACTCAAGAAGTAGGGAGGGTTGCCGTGGAACGCCGCGAGTTCATCGCGATGCTGGCCTCGACGCCGGCGGTCACCATCCCGAGCGCCGCGGATGCTCAGGCCCCAACGCCAGCGGCGGCGCCGAAACCGCTCAGCATCACGCTGCTCGGCACCGGCACACCATCGCCGTCGCTGGACCGTCAGAGCTCCGGCTATCTCATCGAGGTCGGCCACGATCTGATCGTCTGGGACCACGGACCCGGTGCGCATCACCGGCTGCTGCAGAGCGGCCTTCGTTCGGTCGACGTCACACACGCGTTCTTCACGCATCTCCACTACGACCATTGCATGGATTACGGGCGCCTGGTCCTGCAGCGCTGGGATCAGGGCGCGGATCGCATCGGTGATCTGCATGTCTACGGCCCGCCGCCAATCGCTCGCATGACCGAACAGCTGTTCGGCGTCGACGGCATCTACGGCCCGGACATTCGCGCCCGGATCGAACACAAGAGCAGCCAGGATCAGTTCGAGGCGCGAGGCGGCAAGCTGCCGCGCCGGCGTCCAGCGCCGAAGGTCACGGAGATCCATCCGGGTTCGGTGATCAGCGGCGACGGATGGAAGGTCACCGTCGGCCACGCGCAACACGTCGAGCCCTATCTCGAGTGTCTCGCCTTCCGTATCGATACCAGCGAAGGATCGATTTGTTACACCGGCGACAGCGGTCCCAACGATGCCATCGTCGAGTTGGCGAAGGGCTGCGACATCCTTATTCACATGAATCACTACTTCAGCGGCACCGAGCCATCGCCTGCCTACCGGCTGGCCTGCGGCAATCATCGCGACAACGCCGTGATCGCGAAGCGCGCGGGCGTCAAGACGCTCGTGCTGACGCACCTCCTCGGGCAGATCGATCAGCCCAGCGTGCGAGAGCTGATCGTCCACGAGATTCAGAAGGTCTTCGAGGGCAGGGTCATCTGGGGCGAGGACCTGATGCGGCTGACGCTCGCCGGCGCTCGCGTGTCGACCATCGAGTCTCGACAGGGCTGACGACCGATTCGGCGATTCCCGCTCGAGGCGCTCTGGCTCACGGCCGTTCCGGCGAGCCCCCTTCGCGCCTGTAAGGATCGACCTCAGTCCTTTCGCAGTGCGGCCACCGGATCGATCCGCGCGGCGCGCAGTGCGGGCACACTGGCGGCGCCGAGGCCGACGGCGACGATGGCGAGCCCGCTGCTGACGAAGGTGAGGACGTCGAGCGGCGGGACGCCGAAGAGCAGGTTCTGCAGCGACCGTCCCGCGACCGCCGCAGCGCCCAGGCCGACCGCGACCCCGACCAGCACCACCTTCAGCGCGCCGAAGACGACGAGCCGGAACGTACGCTCCGCATCGGCGCCGAGCGCCATCCGGACACCTATCTCCGGCGTGCGCCGCGCGACCGAGTATGCGACGACACCGTACACCCCCACCGCCGCGAGGAGCGCCGCGCACAGGGCCAACGCCACGAGCAACGTCATGTTGAACCGGCGCTGTGCAATCGACGTCGAGACGAGGTCCTCGATCGCCGATACCCTCGCAATTGGCAACCGCGGATCCAGCGCGGCCATCTCCCCCTTCACCAGCCGCGCGATCTGTCCTGCGTCGCGATCGGTGGCGACAACGATCTGCATTTCCGACAACGGGAACTGGAAGTACGGCACGAACACCTCGGCCTTTGCCGACGCCTCCAGGCCATCGTGCCTGATGTCGGCGACGACGCCCACGATGTTCAGGTCGCCGGCCATCGGTATGCGTACGAGCTTCCCGATTGGATCGACGTTGCCGAAGTACCGCCGGACGACGGACTCGTTGACGATCGCCACCTTCGGCCCGGTCTCACGCCCGTCGAAATCGTCGAAGACACGCCCGCGGCGCAGCTGAATCTCCATCGTGCGGAAGTAGTCGGGCATCACGGCGCGGTAGCGCGCACGCGGACGCTCCGACGGCGACGTCGCCGACAGGCCGTCGATCGTGAAGGGCAGGTCGAACTCCACACCAACGGGACTCATCGGCAGCACTGACACGGCTGACGCGCGTGCGACGCCAGGAATGCTGCGCACGCGCGCCACGAGGTCCGAGATGAACTGCCGCTTGGCCGCCGGTTGCGCATACCGCGCCCTCGGCAGCACGACGTGCGTGGCCACGATGCCCGAGGTCCGGTATCCGGGATCGATGGACGTCAGGCGAATGAAGCTGCGGATGAGCAGGCCGGCGTTGACGAGGAGCATCAGCGCAAGGGCCACCTCCGCCACCACCATGAAATCCGACATCCGGCGCGTTGTCCGACTCGGCGTGCTTCCGCGGCTGCCCTCCTGCAAAACGTCCATCACGTTTGGTCGCATGGCGCGTAGCGCGGGAAGGAGCCCGAAGAGCACTCCGGACACCATCGTCGCCGCGACGGTGAAGCCAAGCACCGTGAGGTCGAGGCCAACCCCTTCCGCGCGGGGTACGTTCGCCGGGATGAGCGGCCGCAGCGCTCGGATGCCCCACCACGCCGCCAGTAGACCGACGATGCCGCCGCTCGCCGTGAGCACGGCGCTTTCGACGATGGAGCGGCGGACGAGCACGCCGCGACCCGCGCCGAACGCCGCCCGCACGGCGAAGTCGCGCGATGCCCGAACCGATCGCACCAGCAACAGGTTCGCGATATTCGCGCACGCGATCATCAGCACGAGGACCACGGCCCCGAACAGGACCCAGAGCGTTTCGCCGATGTTGCCGACCACCTGCTCCTGCGCCGGGATGATCACGACGCCCCAGCCCGCCTGCGTTTCCGGGTTCTCGTTCGCGATGCCGGCTGCGACGGACGCCATATCATGCCGCGCCCGATCGATTGATGCTCCGGGCGCCAGGCGGCCGAGCGCCTGGTACATCCGGTGCGGTCGCGAGGCGAGCGCGCGGAGGTCGAGCGTCAGCGGCGACCACATCTCGACCTCGGGGTCCGTCGCGGGCAGCCGGAAATCGCGCGGCATGACTCCAACAATCGTGTGCGTCGCATCGTCGAGCTCCAGGGTCCGCCCCAGGACGCCGGGATCTCCACCAAAGCGGCGCATCCATGTCGCGTAGCTGAGAATCAGCTGCCGCTCGTGGCCTGGACCTTCGTCTTCGTCGGTGAAAGTACGCCCGACGACCGGGGGAACCCCGAGCAGTTGAAAGAGCGCAGGAGAAGCGTCGACGCTCGAGACGTGCTCGGCCTGCCCTTCGCCCGTGAGCGTGAAGCCGCGGTAGCGGAAGATGCCGATGCGTTCGAAGGCACGGCTGCGCGACCGCCAGTCGAGGTACGTCGCGGCCGACACCTCCGACCGATCGAGTCCCTGCGCGGCGTTGCTTTCCCAGAGGCCGGCGAGCCGCTCCGGCTCTGCGTACGCAAGCGGCCGGAGGAGCACTCCGTAAACCACGCTGAAGATCGTGGAGTTGACGCCGATGGCGAGTCCGAGCGTCAGAATCACCACCGCGGCGAAGGCGGGGTTGGCGGCAAGAAAGCGGAGCGCCTCGCGAATGTCCTGTTTCACCGGGGAGACCTTATCACTGATGCGCCTCCCTAAAACGAGTACCCGTGGGGCTTGTTTCCGGGCGGCGCCTCACGCGAATCGCTCGTGATGAATGCGCGATCCGCTCACCCCCAACACGCGAAGCGCGCCGATCACGCTGTTCATCATCGGCGGAGGTCCGCAAACAAACGCTTCGCGTTCCTGGACGTCGGGAACCAGCCTCGCGAGCATCGCCCCATCAACCCGGCCGTGTTCATGACCGTCGTCGGTATTTGCCGCCAGTGATAGGACGAAATGGCAGCGCGGCGTGAGCCCCCGCAACTCGGCAGCGAAGACGAGATCGTTGACCGTCCTGGCCGCGTACACCAGGACGACGTCGCGATCGTCGACTGCGAGCGACTCGATGAGCGCCCGGATCGGCGTGATGCCGATCCCTCCGGCGACCATCAGGTACTTGCGACCGATCGCCGCGCCGGCAGTGGTGAAAGCTCCTAATGGACCCTCGAGCAGGACCACGGCGCCGGGCGTCAGATCACGAATTCGACTGGTGAAGTCGCCGACCGCCTTAATCGAGATCCTCAGGAATCGTCCGTTCGGCGCCGAAGAGAACGAAAAGGGATGCGGCACCCACAGGCCTTTCGTGAGAAACGCCACATTCGCGTACTGCCCGCCACGGAATGAGAATCGCTCGAGCCGCCGCCCCGTCAGATATACCGACGTGACGTCGTCGCTCTCCGAAACGATCCTGTCGATCCGGAATCTGTGCTGCGCAAGTTTGAACAGCGGCCGGCCGGCGCGAAACACAACCAAAGCGCCGACCACCGCGAAGTGCAGCGCCATCCAATACCACCCCCACCACAACTGCTTGAGCATTTCTGCTCCGCTCGCCTGATGGAGGGATGCGAGGCCGACCGCGAAATACATGGCGAGATGACCGCCGTGCCATGCGTCGTACGTCAGACGGCGCCTGAGCGGCGGGACCGACGATGCCACGACAAGCGCGATGATCACGCTCGCCACGATCGCCGGCCGGGCATACGGCCAGTCCGTCGCGATGTCCAAGAATTGCCGGCTGGGTGCGACGTGATGACGCCGCGCATTTCCGAGCGTCAGCAACACCGGATGACCGAGGAACAGCGCTGCGACAACAAAACCGCAGTATCGATGCAGACGGTAAAGCCGGTCGCATCCGAGGGAAGGTTCGATCCATGGGAGACGGCTGACGAGGGCCAGTTGAAGCAGCACCGCCGACCCGACGAGCAGGCCGATCAACCTGCCGAGCGCCACCATGCGACTACCCGGCGCGCCACTCAAGATCAGGGCGCCGGAGATGTGCCACCACGCGAGGCCGAGTGCGCAGATGTGAAGCACGCACGCCCCTCCGAAACACAGCAGCGGTGTGATACGTCGCGCGCGGTCCCCGCACAAGATGAGATGTCTCATTCCCGCAGCTTCGTAAACTGGCTGCAGGCGTGGGCTATTCCAGCGGCCTCGCGGCGCTTACGGAGTGAATAGCGCGGTGCCGAATTCAGTCTTCCTCAGTGAGTGGCGCTCGATTCGAGCGTTCGATCAAAGAGGAACGACACACATGAAAGCGGGCAGAAGCACACCGACTGACGGTTCATCGGCTGAGCCCAACCCGGTGTTCGAGATCCTGGAATCGCGGGTCGGCGCGGAGCGGATCGAACCCCGGCCGCAGGAGGACGCTGGGGTTGAATCGCTCCTGGTAGCCCGTCTCGAGCCAAGTAATCGCCTGCTCGTTGTCGCCGAGCGCCGCATAGACCTGGGCAATCTCCGAGGCATTCGAGGAGCTGGCTCGCGAGCGCTTTTTCAGATCGCCCAGGAGTTCTACCGCCTCGTTTCTCCTGCCTGATGCGGCGAAGGCACGGGCAAGGTTGGCTGTGCAGGTCGGGCTGCCTGCGGAAAGCTGGACCGCTTTTCGGAGCTCCGAGATTGCTTCATCGAGTCTGTGAGTTTGGAGGTAGGCAACGGCCAGTTGATTGTGAGCGAGAGGAAAATTCACGTCCATCTCGATCGTCTTGCGGCTCTGTTGAATCGATTCATCCGTGAAATGCGCAATCAGCAAAAGCTCCGCGAGGTCGGCGTTGATGATCAGCGAGAGTGGATCGAGGGATTGCGCTTTCTTCAGCTCGGCGATCGCGTCGTTATCTCTCCCAAGTAAGCTCAAGTGCCACGCATACCAATGATGAGCCGTCGCGTACCCCGGGTTCAGCTCAATGCTTCGCCGAAATTCCGTTTCGGCGGATTTCAAATCCCAATCGAATGCATCCAGACAGAACGCAAGCGAGGTGTGCGCCTCGCCGAGCGTGTTGTCGAGTTGCAGCGCTTTGAGGGCCGCGGCTTTCGCTCGAGGGAGCGCTTCCTTGGGGGCCAGCACGCCATATTCCCAGTCGCCCAACAGCGCATACGTGTCGGCCAGGCCACTAAACGCCTGTGCGTAGGTTGGATCCCGCTCAATCGCCCGGTCGAAGTACTCGATCGCCCTCTCGAGATCGTCACCCGTTCGCTTGTTCCAGAAGTATCGGCCCTTGAGATACGCCTCGTACGCCTCGGGGTCGACGACCCTCTTCTGCGTCAGCGTGGCCTGTTCCTGCGGGTTGAGGTTGATCCGGATCTGCTCGGCGATCGCCCGCGCGACGTTGTTCTGCAGCGTCAGCGCGTCACGCAGGTCGCCGTCGTAGGAAGCGGACCACAGGTGCTTGTCGTCGCGCGCCTCGATCAACTGGGCCGTGATCCGAACCTGACCGCCGGAACGGATGACAGTGCCTTCGACGACGGCGTCCACGTTCAGCTCGCGCGCGATCTGCGGCAGCGGCTTGCGCGCCCGCTTGTACTGCATCACCGAAGTCCGTGAAATCACGCGCAACGCGCTGATCTGGCCAAGCGTCGCGATCAGCTCGTCGGTCATCCCATCCGCGAAATACTCCTGCGAGTTATCGCCTGAGAGATTTTCGAGAGGCAGTACGGCAAGCGAGCGGATAGTCGCCGGCTGCGGGGCGCTCGACTGACGTGACCAAACGACGATGACGATCGACGCCAGAGCCAGGGCGACGCCGGTGATCGTCCAGGGGTGCCAGCGACGCAAACGCTCCAGCGAGGGCGGAGCTGCGACAGGCGCGACCGAGACATTCTCGACCGGTACAAGGTCGCCAGTCGTGGTCCCAGACTTGGCAGGGGGACCTCCTTCGGCGACCGCAACGTCCGCGATGAAGCGGTAACCGCGCCGAGCGACGGTCTCCACGAACCGGGGGCTCGTCGCCGAATCACCGAGCGCGTCCCGAATCCTGTTGACGGCTTTGTTCACGCCGTGGTCGAAATCGACGAAGGTCTCGGCGGTCCACAGTCGGTTGCGAAGCTCGTCCCGGGTCACCGTCTCACCCGGCCGTTCGAGCAGCATCGCCAGAACCTGAAACGGCTGCTCCTGAAGCCTGAGCCTCACGCCGTGCTTCCGCAGCTCGCCGGCTCGGAGATCAACCTCGAATACGCCGAAACGGAGCCGCACGGGAGTGCTGGCCTCTGGCATGGGATGGCGGGTCGATGATGGCGAGTCTACCACTCCAGCGGTTTGACAACCTCGCAGAGGAGGATCCCGCGCAAACCTTCCGCTTCGAGGTACTTGCCGGGGGACTCATACGCCAGCGACTCAGGATTGCCATTCCATTGCGCCCGCCGTTCGCCGCGCGCACATTCGACGCTCGAGCAACGGTATGTGCCGAGCCATTCCAGGAGAACGCGCCGATGAGCGAGCGAATACCTGTCCCGGCGGAGGTTGGCGGGCTTGCTGACCTCCTTCTGTCACACCTCGATTCCGCCTACAACCTGGCGCGCTGGTTGGTGCGCAACGGCGAAGATGCGGAGGACGTCGTGCGGGAGGCCTATCTGCGCGCGTTTCAATATCCCGCCGGGTTCCGCCGCGGCGATGCACGCGCGTGGCTGCTTACAATTGTGCGCAATACCTCCTATGCGTGGCTCCAGAAGACGCGTCCGCACGAGCTGGTCGCCCCAGTCGACGAAGAGATACATCCGAGCCGCATCGGGACATCGAATCCTGAAGAGCTACTGCTCCAGAACGCCGACGGACGCCTCGTCGAGAAGGCTCTGAACGAGCTTCCAATTCTGTTCCGGGAAATCCTGATCCTGCGCGAACTCGAAGACCTTTCATACAAGGACATCGCCGACGTCATGGGTGTGCCGATCGGCACCGTCATGTCCACGCTGGCGGGCGCACGCTGCCGATTTCGGCATGCGGCCGGCGATCTCCTCAAAACCCATCTGTCGTCGGAATCGGATTCCCCCGCGGTGAAGGTCGGTGAATGCGTGGGCGCGTCACCTTCCCACGCCGTGATGCACAGATGACCGGTGCTTCACCGAACGTCCGTAGGAGCGCGTTCTCCTCTGTTCGTCATCGTCGCGCTAGGCGTCGCCTCGCAGCGCAATTACCGGCTCGATCTGCATGGCGCGGCGCGCCGGAATCCAACAGGCCGCGAGCGTTACGACAAGCAGCGCTCCAAGGACGACGACGAACGTCAGCGGGTCGCGCGCGCTGACGCCAAACAGCAGGCCCGAGAGCACGTGTGTGAGAGCGAAGGCGCCGAAGACGCCAATGGCGAGGCCGGTAGCCGCGATCCGGAGTCCGCTGATGAGCACCATCCGCAGAATCATCCGACGGTCCGCGCCGAGCGCAATGCGAATGCCGATCTCCTGCGTCCGCTGCGCGGTCGCGTCCGCGATCACGCCGTAAGTTCCAATGATCGCGAGCACGAGGGCGACCGACGCAAACACTCCGAGCAGCAGCGTTGTGAAACGACGGTTCAGTTCTCGTTGCGCGAGAAGCTCGGGCACGGTGCGGATGCTGGCGATCGCCAGATTACGGTCGATCGACCAGACGGCCGCCTGGGCCGCCGCGATCAGCGTGATCGGATCTCCGTTGGTGCGCAGCAAGACGAAGGCTTGCGGGTCCGGAGCCTGGCGCATCGGGAAGTACGTTTCCGCCCATGGCTCCCGCTCGAATCCGCCCCGCTTGGTATCTGCCACGACACCGACGATCGTCTGCCATCGAGTGCCGGGCCGCGAGGGGTTTTCGAATGTCAGGCGTCGGCCGAGCGGATCCTCGCCCGGAAAGAACCGTCTGACGAACGTCTCGTTGACCATGACGACTTGCTGGGACTGCTCCGCATCGGCGCGGGTAAACATCCGCCCTCTGCGCAAGGGGATCTGCAGCGTGGAGAAGTACCCTGGGGTCACCGAGTCGTAGGGAACGGGAATGTCCCGCGCATTTGCGGGCAGCGGTGGCCTTCCCTCGATGTTGATGCCGGCAGAGGCCGGCAGGCGCGACAGGAGCAGGGATGACCCTGCGCCCGCAGACTCGACGCCGGGCAGCGCATCCAGACGTTCGACCAGTTGCTCATAGAAGCCGGTGATGCGGGCAGGTTCTCCATAGGCCGCGGCCGGCAGGTTAAGGCGCAACGCCAGCACGCCGCGAGTGGCAAAACCAGGATCCTCACTGTTCAGCGCGATGAAACTGCGGATCAACAGGCCAGCACCGACGAGCAGCACGAGCGCAATTGCCAGCTCACCGACGGCAAGCGCCGCACGTACACGGCCGCCTCGGCGGCCGTCAGTCCCCGTGCGTCCGCCTTCCTTCAGATGCCCGCCCAAGTCACGTGACGCGTGGAGAGCGGGAAGGAGGCCGAACAGGAAGCTCGTGAATACCGATGCCCCAGCGGCGTACGCCAGTACCTGGCGGTCAAGAGTAATGTCCGACAGCCGGGGCAATTCAGCCGGTGCGAGGGTCTCAAGCAAATCCGTGCTGAGTGTGGCGAGCATCAGCCCCGCGGCTCCGCCGAGGAGCCCGAGCACGACGCTCTCGGTCAGGAGCTGCCGCACCAGCCGGCCGCGGTCCGCGCCGAGGGCGGCTCGAATCGCGAGCTCGCGCTGCCGCGATGCGGCGCGTGTCAGCAGCAGGTTCGCGACGTTGGCGCAGGCGATCAGCAGGACGAAACACACGGCGCCAAGCAGAATGAGCAGCGGCCGCTTCACGTCGCCGACCAGCTCCTCGTGCATCGAAACCAGTCGGATGCCGATGCCGGCGTTCGACGGATATTCCTTCTCGAGACGCCCGGCAATCGCATCCATCTCGGATTGGGCGGCGACCCATGTCACGCCAGGCTTCAGCCGGCCGATGATCGTCAGCCAGTAGGATCCACGGGCGCCGAAAAGCGCCTGGAATTCACCGACAGGCGCGAGGGGCAACCAGAGCTCGGCGTCGGCAGGGTGCTTGAAGCTCGCGGGCATGACGCCAATCACTTCGTGGGGCACACCGTCCAGCACGATGCGTCGGCCGATGAGGGAAGCATCCGCCCCAAACCGCCGCATCCAGAGCCCGTGGGCGACGATGACCACGCGCTCACCGCCGGCCTGACCGTTGGCGGAACTGAAGGCACGTCCCTGAAGCGGCACGACACCCATCGTCTCGAAGAACTCATGGGTGACGCGGGCGCCACGGATCTGCGCCGGATCCCCGCTCCCCGTCAGCGTCACGCTCGCCCCGCGGTACGCGGACATCCGTTCGAATGACTGACTCGCCCGGCGCCAGTCCTCAAAATTCGGATAGGTTCCGACATCCTTGTCGAAGCCCTGCCGAGGGTTATGCGTCCACACCATCATCAGGCGCTCTGGGTGCGGGTATGGGAGCGGCTGCAAGAGGACGCCGTTAACCACCGTGAAGATTGCCGCGTTCGCGCCGATTCCCAGGGCGAGCGTCAGAACCACTACGGAGTAGAAGAGCGGCTTCTTCGCGATGTTTCGAAGCGCGTACTGAATGTCAGACCACATTGGACTTCCTTTCCATCATCGAGCACGAGGTCTTGGCTCGCGCCGCGCATCGGCTTCGCTCTGATCTGCGGCGCCCTCATCCTCCACGTGCGGCCAGAGGTGCCTGGCAGCCGGGCGTGACGGTCAGGTTTCACAAATCGATGACGACGTCACGAATCGGTTGTGAACAGCACACGAGGAGGTTGCCGTCGGCGGGCTGGTCGAGTGGCTCCGGTCCGTAGACGACCGCCCCCGAGACCAATCCGCTCTCGCAGTTGTGACATACACCGGTCCGGCACGACCACCGGACCGGGACGTCGCACGCTTCGGCCAACTCCAAGATGCTCTGGTAGGACGACGCCTTCCAGTGTGCGGCGATGCCACTGCGCGCGAACGATACCAGAGGACCGGTATCGGCGTCGTCGGTGGGCAGATGCGGACTTCGCGGCGCAACGCTGACGACACCTGGAGTCATCGACTCGCTGCCGTTGAAGAGTTCGACGTGAATGCGCTCCGGCGTCACGCCCACGGTGGCGAGCGACTCTTTCATCTCTGCCATGAAACGAGTCGGCCCGCAGACGTAGACATCGGCCTCTCGCGGAACGCCGACCTCGTCGAAGACCGATCGCGACAGGCGACCGGTCGCGTCGAAGTCCTCGGTCATCGTGTCGTGCGAGCCCGGCCTGCTGTAACACACATAGCTGCGGCCGTGCGGAAGCGCAAGCATCAGGCGCCGGACTTCGGCCGCGAATGGATGATGCTGCCGATCGCGGGCCCCGTGCAGCCACAAGACCTGCCGTGTGGAGCGGGCCGCCGCCAGTGCGTACAGCATCGCCAGCACAGGTGTCGCCCCGATGCCCGCGCTGAGCAGCACCACCGGCCGCTCGCCGGACTGCAGAATGAAGCTTCCGCGCGGTCCGCTGACGTCGAGCGCGTCGCCTACCCGGACATGCTCCCGGAGGTAGGTTCCAGCCGCCCCATTCGCCTCGATCTTCACGCTGATTCGATAGCGCTCCGTCGATTGGGGGCCCGAGAGCGAGTAGCTGCGAAAGATTGGCTTGGGCGCCGAAGCTTCAGCGGAGGCGGCCGGGCCACCCGCCGTCGGTTGAAGACGCACGACCACGTACTGGCCTGGCAGAGCCGCGCCCAGCGGCTGACCGTCGGGACTCTGCATCGTCAGCGACAGGACGTCCGCGGACTCGTACTCGATCGCCGTCACCGCGAGCGCCCGAAATCCCGGTGCCACCGGATGCGTCGCGGCTGCCGGCGCGAGCCCCGCGTTACCACTCCCTGCCTCACTGGTGTGGCTCTGCAGCAACGCCTCGAATGACGAGCGCCATCCGAGTGACAGCGCGTCGATCCGCAAAGCGCGCTCCAGTCGATCGCGCGGATGATTGGGCGAATAGAGAAGCGCGTTGATCTCGGCCACGGTCATTCGCTCACTCGCCTCTCCCACCTTCACGATGTCGTCGCCGGCGCCCACCTCACCTGGCTGCACGACCCGGCAGTAGAATCCCGGCCGTCCGCTGGAGGTCAGCAAGGCCGGCATGCGGGGCTCGTTCATCCGAATACCGACGCGATAGCAGGTCACCCGAGGTTGCGTGACCTCGAACAGCGCGCTGCCGATGCGATAACGGTCGCCGATGCAGACGGTATCGTCGGGCAGTCCTTCGATCGTCAAGTTCTCGCCGAATTGTCCGTGGACGAAGTCGGTTCTCTTCAGCTGCTCCTGCCAGTACCGATACGATTCGATCTGGTAGACGAAAACCGCGCGCTGCTCACCTCCGTGTCCGGCCAGGTCGCCTTGACCGTCGCCGTCGAGATTCAGCCGGCCGACTCGACAGCGGCGACGCACCGGATCCTTCCAGATCGCCGTGCGCACCGTGCGACCCTTCCACGCGATATCCCGCGGGAGTCCGACGTTCACGGAGAGTAATCGAGCCATCTCAAGGCGTCGTCTGGGGGACGAATCAGCGGGGAGTCCGTGCTGCGAGAGCGGCAGGAGCGGCGGCTGTGGCGATGCGGCGCTCGAGATCCGGCGGATCGCCGGCGTCACCAACGAAATCCCGGACCCATACCTTGCGATCCGTGGCCGCATCGATCAGACGGACGCCGACGTCGATCCGATTGCCGTTCTTGCGAACGCTGCCTTCCATGATGACGTCGACGTTGAGCGTCTGTGCGATCTCCTTGAGCGGCTTCCGAGGACGATCGGCAAACTGCAGCGCGCTCGTGTGGGAGGCGACGCCCAACGTGCCGATCCGCGCAAGCTCGCTGGTGACCCCGTCGGTCAGACGAGCGGCGAGCAATCTGCCTTCAGGATCTGTCGAGTATTCGGTGAATGGGAGGACCGCAATGCTGACCGCCGGCGCGGGGTGCGTCATTGTGGCCCACATCCCGCTCCGTCGCGCCGCCAGCGTCACGAGCAGCAGCGCTGCGATGGCGAGGCCGACACGGACCTGCCATCCGCGTCCGCGGCTTGGGCGAGCCGCGGTGGTGTTCGGCAGTGGAACGGTCGCAGCCGTGTCGACGGGTCGAGTCACGAATACCGGCACATAGCTGCCGCGGCGCATCTGAATGCAGACCTGATCGGCGGCCCCTGGGCCGGCGTAGTACTCGTCGACCTTCGTTCGCAGCCGACGCGCCTCTACCCTGACGATCGAGTCGAGCCGCGGGTCATAGTCGGCATCGCGGCCGAAGACGTCGACCCCGATCACGTACTCCTTGACCTGATCTCCTTCGCCCGCGAGCGAGCGTTCGACGACGTACCGCAGGAAACGGGCCATGCGATCGGCGTTCGCGAACCCGTCACTCGCCAGGATCCGGTCGAGCTGCCGGCGAACGTCCTCTGCGCTGGGCTCCACGCTCGAAGTATGCCCCAATCAACCGATTAGCCGGGAACGGCGCCGGCAGAATGGCAGGTTACTAACCGTTACATTCACCGCAACTCACTGCCGACGAGTCGTTCCGGCTGTAACACTGCCTCCACAGCGTTCGTCCTCGTTCAGCAAGGAGGTGCTGCCATGTTCATGGCACGTCGACAGACCGCTCGAACCACCGTTGCCGTCGCGTTCATCGTCGCGCTCGCCGCGACCGCGCAGGCCGGTCCACCGCTCATCTGCCATCCGTTCGACGTCGGCACGGCGAAGCTGCTGCCGTGGGACGCAACCGCGAAAAGCTGGAACGCGCCCGATCCCAGCTACGACGTCAGGAACCTGACGGCCGACACGCTTCGGCTGCTCTCGCCGGACGCACCCGTGGTCCTGCGGATGGAGACGCTGCGGCGCGCGGCGATCTACGCCGCCCGCGATCAGCGGAGCGCCGCCGACCTGCTGAGGGCGGTGATGGCGAGAGCGGAGACGGATGCGGGCAAAGCACGCGATCCGCTCGCGTGGTTCGATGCCGGTTATCTCGTCGAGTCGTACAAACAGGTAAGCTCCGCATTCAACCGGAACACGGTCGACGTGGGAAAGCTACCGGGCGAGCTGTCGAGCGTCGACGGGTATGGCATGGTCAAGAAAGCCCTGCTGCTCTCGGGCTCCAACCCCGAAATGGAGTTCGCCGCGTCGCTCATGACGAGGGGCGATGCGTCAGCAGACCATCGCCGTCGGGCGGCCGCGGGTGCCCCAGCTGGCTCGCTGCTCGCGAAAAACCTGGCGACGCATTAGTCCGCGTCGCCAGACCTGCAGCCGTCGTCAGGCCGCCGGCTTCTTCGTGAAGGTGAAGTATCAGGCCTCCGATGCAGCAGTTCGGATGTGAGACGTGTGACCATCGGCCGTGGTGGCCAGGATCGCGATCGATGGTCAGACTCGCAGTCCGGGCCACCCACCGCTATCGCTCAACCCGACGCTCGACAGCTGTCACCACCTGAGGCTGTGGCGCCATCACGGCGTGCTGGACTTCCTCACCCTTGCCGACGATGACGAAGCTCGTCTCGATCGGAAACGGGGCACCAGTAATGAAGATCATCGAGGTTCCCGTGCAATCGGCTCGGACGTCGTACGTCCCATGCCCCGGAGTGTCCCGAATGGCGGGAGTGATCTGTCCATGCGAGCTGCTGATCTCGGTGAACCCCCCATTACCGTCGTAGGTGCGCAGAGCGGTGGCGACAAACGATTCCGTAACTGCCGGGTTGGCCGGAGCCGGGCGAATCCCCGAGCTGAGACGACCGTAGTCGCCTCGAAGCGTAGCATTGCTACAGACGCGTCCCTGACCTTGCCCGTCTTGAGCCGCCACTCGATGCGGCATGGTGATCTCAAGCGCCACCGCGACTCCCGCCGCGAGCGCGATGGGAATCGCTCGCCGCGATAGCCATGCCCTGATCTTGGTGAGGTGAGTCTCCTGCGCGTTGACGATGCTGTTGAGCTGCATGGTCACCCTCCTTAGGCGGTCGCGCGAGACGACGTGCGTGCTTCGCGGACCGCGAGCGATCGTGTCGGAGGTGATGTGCCTTGACCATGAAGAGCGTCTTAAGAGCGCGTGAAGTTTTTCTCTAGCGGCAAGTGGCAGGCGAAGGCCGACTTGTGGCATTGTGGGGTCTCGGTGACCCGCGATGGCCACTTCCGATTCGCGCGAGACGTTTCGGTTTGGTCCCTTCGAGCTCGACGTCGCTGCCTACGAGCTACGCCGCCACGGCCGCCCGGTGAAACTCGAGCGACGGCCGATGGACCTCCTCATCCAACTGGTTGAGAGTCGACATCATCTGGTCTCCCGCAGCGACATCGTCGACCGACTGTGGGGCAAGGACGTGTTCGTCGATGTCGAGACCGGCGTCAACACCGCGATCAGCAAAGTCAGGCAGGCTCTGCGGGATTCGTCTGACGTTCCTTCGTTTGTCGAGACGATTCCGGGCAAGGGATATCGTTTCATCGCGGCCGTTGAGGTCGGTGCCGGCCCGCGTATCGACGGTACGAGCGCGCCAGCATTACCCGTCAGACTCGCGGTGCTTCCCTTCGAGAATCTCAGTGGCGATTGTGAACGCGACTATCTGGCGGATGGTCTAGCCGAGGAGACCATAGGTGCGCTTGGGCAGGTCGATCCCGAGCACATCAACGTCGTCGCTCGCACCTCGACGACGGTCTACAAGCGATGCACGAAGTCTATTGCCAGAATCGGCCAGGAGCTGAGCGCTGACTATCTTGTGGAGAGCTCCCTTCGCGCTGACAGCCGCCGGCTGCGCATCACATCTCGACTGATTCGCGTGCGCGATCAGGTGCAGGTGTGGTCCGAATCGTACGATCGTGAGCCCACCAACATCCTTGACCTGCAGCGAGATCTGAGCAGAGCGATCGCAGAGCAGGTCCGGTTCCGTGTTTCTCCCGATCGCCTGGTCGCGCTCGCGCGGCGACAACCGCGAAGCGCTGATGCCTACGATCTTTACCTTCGTGGCCGAAACTTCGCGAACCAACGCACGCCACCGACGACGCAAAGGGCGATTGAATATTACGAACGTGCCACAGCGCACGATCCAGAGTACGCGCTAGCGTGGTCAGGCCTTGCGATGGCCTACGCCGCGAGTCCGATCAACAGCGATGCTGCTCCTCTCGAGGTGTGGCCCCGCGCGCGAGAGGCGGCACGGCAGGCCGTGCGCGCCGCCCCGGAGCTCGCCGAGGCGCAGTTCGCACTTGGTTACGTGAACTGGATGTTCGAATGGGACTGGACCGCTGCCGAAGATGGCTTCCGCCTGGCCGTGCAGCTGGATCCCAGCTTTGCGCAGGGGCACCAGACGCTTGGGCACGCCCTGTCGCAGATGGGTCGGCACAGTGAAGGACTGCCGATCACCCGCCGCGCACCAGAGCTCGATCCGCTCTATGCGATGCCGTACGCAATGTCGTCACAGGTCGCGTTTCAAGCCCGCGACTATCCCGCGGCTCGTGACCTCGCCCGGCAGGCGATCGCTCTGGACGAAGAATTCTGGATTGGGCACATGGCGTGCGGGCAGGCGTACGAGCAGCTTGGTCAGAACGAGCTGGCCCTGGAAGCTCTCACCCTCGCAGCCCGATTCTCTTGCCAGAACAGCAAACCAATTTCGCTCAGGGGCTACATTTTTGCGAAAGTCGGGCGCTCGGGTGAGGCCCGCGCGCTCCTGGCGACGCTGGAGGCTGTCTCACGTCAACGGTACGTGCCGCCATACGCAATGGCGCTCGTGCACGCAGGCCTCGGTGAGCGCGAGGCCGTCTTTGAATGGCTCGACCGCGCGTACCATGCGCATGACGTACACCTTATCTATCTGCCCGTCGATCCCAAATGGGACCCCTACCGAGACGATTCGCGTTTCTTGGCTCTTCTCGCACGTTGTGACTTCATGCGTACGGCGAGACCGGACCTGTGAAAAGGTGGGTAAGAGGCCGGCTTCCCATCGCCGTGAATAAATGAGCGAACCAGACACAGCGGCGCGCGACGATCTACGCCGCCCGCGATCAGCGGAGCGCCGCCGACCTGCTGAGGGCCGTGATGGCGAGAGTGGAGACGGATGCGGGCAAAGGGCGCGATCCGCTCGCGTGGTTCGATGCCGGTTATTTCGTCGAGTCGTACAAACAGGTAAGCTCCGCATTCAACCGGAACACGCTCGACGTGGGAAAGCTACCGGGCGAGTTGTCGAGCGTTGACGGGTACGGCACGGTCAAGAAAGCCCTGCTGCTCTCGGGCTCCAACCCCGAATTGGAGTTCGCCGCTTCGCTGATGATGAGCGGCACTGCATCAACTCGAGTGGGGCGACGGACTCCTCTCGACCGACCGGCGAGAACCTCAGCACGCGCTTCTGGTAATCGATGCTGAAACTGGTGCGCGCGAGCACGTCAAGTCCGACAATCGCGTCGATGCGCACACCTTCGAGGTTTGAGAGATCGCTGACACCCGCTGGATCACGTCGAAAGTGAGCGGCGACGTCGACCCATTGCACACGCCAGACGCGAAGGCGGCCAGGATGGTGCTCAATCGGCCTTCAGCCCAGGGGTGTAGGATTCCGAGGGGGAACGAAGACCCAGGCTCGCATGCTGCTGATCCTGCGGACACTCGCATGTGCCGCTTGCCTGCTGGCGGTTGGAATGGACGCCGCGGCGACGCAGCTGCAAGGACGGCTCGCCGGCGTCGTTCGGGATGCCACAGGGAGCGTGTTACCG
The DNA here is from genome assembly GCA_036258055.1 of Vicinamibacterales bacterium. Taxonomy (GTDB): domain Bacteria; phylum Acidobacteriota; class Vicinamibacteria; order Vicinamibacterales; family 2-12-FULL-66-21; genus DATAEK01. The sequence continues at coordinate 17,797 of DATAEK010000115.1, read as the reverse complement.
GGTGTGACGCTGACGGTCGCAGGCCCCGCTCTGAAGGCGCCACGAACAACGGTCACGGACGATCACGGCGGATACGTGCTCGATTCGCTCCCCGCGGGCCGCTACCTGGTCACGGCCGCGCTTGCTGGGTTCGAATCACGGACGACCGAGGTCGATGTCGAGGGCGCTTCGGCGACTCTCGATCTGATACTTGCTGTCTCTTCGTTCTCCGAGAGGATGACGGTGACGGCTACGAAGACGGGCGCTGCCGACATCCAGTCGACACCCATTGCCGTGACGGTGCTTCCTGCGCAAACGCTCGAGCAGCTCGGGATCCAGACGGTTGAAGGCCTCGCCGGCGTCGTGCCTGCTGTGACGATCTCGCAGCACACCGGCGCGGCGCAGGTGACAATCCGCGGCATCGGCACGAACAGCACGGTTGTCGGTGCCGATCCCAGCTCCACCGTTCATCTCGACGGCGTCTATCTCGGACGCCCCGTGATGGTGTTCATGGATCTTCTGAACGTCGAGCGCGTCGAGGTCCTGCGGGGTCCGCAGGGCACGCTCTACGGACGTAACTCGGTTGGCGGCACGATCAACATCGTCACTCGTCAGCCGACCAACACGCTCGAGACGAGCGTTCGGCTTACCGCCGGCAACTACGACAAGCTCCGCGCCGAAGGCGCCGTCAGCGGGCCGCTCGTCAAGAACAAGGTGATGGGCAATTTCGCGTTTCTCCGCGGCACGCGCAAAGGCTTCGTGACGGATCTCGATCATCCTGACCACTCGCTCGGCAGCGAGGACACGTGGGCCGGCCGAGGGCAGGTGCGCGTTGTCTTCGGGACCCACAGCGAGTTGCTGCTGTCGGGCGACTACGGTCGTTTTGACGGTATTCCGCTCACGTATGCCAAGCCGATCGTGGCGAAACCGGGGTTCACCTTCGACAACCCGATAAGCTTGTGGGAGGTGCGCACGAGCCACCTGGCGTCCGGGAACAACGTCCAGCAGGGCGCCGCGGCGAAGCTGGTTGTCCGATTGAACGCAGCGACGATGCTGACGAGCCTGACGGCGTATCGAAAGTCCCACTATCGCTTCTTCATCGACTCGGACTCGACGGAACTACCAGTGTTGACTTCCGACGTTCCTGACCTCCAACACCAGGTCTCGCAGGAGCTGACGCTGGTGCAGCGCACATCGAAGCTCACCTGGATCGGCGGTGCATTCTTCTTCGACGACCACAATGAAGGCCAGGTCGAAATCACGGTGTATCCCAGGGGAACTCAGATCCGGCCCTTCGCCACGGTTAGAGGAAACGCCTGGGCGCTCTTCGGCCAAGCTACTTACAAGATGGCGAGCCGCGTGTCTCTGACGGGCGGCGTCCGGTACACCGACGAGCAGAAGGATCTCCACAACATCGGCGGGGAGTACGTGCTCGGCACGGCAATCCTGAACAATCCGGCGTCGTTCTATGACTTCGTCGACCGGGCGAGCTACGACGCATGGACGCCCAAGGGCAGCATCGAGGTGCAGGCGTCGCGCAACACGTTTGTCTACTTCTCCGCTACCCGAGGCTTCAAGAGCGGCGGATTCAACATAACCGCGCAAGAGCCCGGGAAGGCCTTCAGCCCCGAGTTCGCCTGGAGCTATGAAGGTGGCCTGAAGCGCACGATGGCCGGCGGGCGAGTCCATGCGAACACGGCGGCGTTCTACAACGCCTATCAGGACCTGCAGGTGCAGTCGTTCGTCCGCCCCGCTGTCATCGATATCAGCAACGCCGGAGCCGCGACCATTAAGGGCGTCGAAGTCGAGGTGGCCGCGGCGGCAGGCCGCGGCGTGCAGCTCGCGGGGAACGTCTCGTGGCTCGAGGCGACCTACGACCGCTACGTCGCGACGGTGCCAGGCGGCACGACGTTCGACGCGGCGGGCAACCGACTGAACAACGCGCCTGAATGGTCTGGGAGCGGTTCAGCTGTCTACGAGTTCGCGACTGGCGGGATCGGGACGGCCTCCGTGCGGGGCGATGTGTCCTGGCAGAGCCGCGTGTTCTTCACCCCGCTCAACGACGCCATCGAGACACAGCGTTCGTATGGACTCGTACACCTGCGCGGTGGCTTCGAGCCCCGGAGCCAGCGGTGGGAATTGGCCGTCTACGTGCGCAACTTGGCCAACACGGGATACATCACCGGTACGGCGAACGTCCCGCTGACGGCGATCACTAGCCGTCCGGGCGAGCCGCGCCAATGGGGCACGCAGTTCACGGTCCGCCACTGACACCTCGCGTGCCCTCGAAGCGTCCAGGAGCGCTGCAGCATACTGGTGCAACTGGTTCCGGCAGCAGTTCGAGATTCGGTTCGTGCAATCAATCGAAACATCCGCGCCCGCGCGCGATCCCGCCGACACAGGAATAGTCTCGGCGAAATCGTCGCGCGTCGCAGGTTTCAATCGTCTTCGTTCGTCAACCTCAGTCCAGGCGACGGCCGAGAACAGTTGCGCAGGCGGTCGAGATCAGGTTTCCGTTCGTGTCGAAGAACTGGACGTCAGTCGTTCCTGTGACCTCGTCCGGATCACCGATTTCAAACGTATTCGCGATTCTCTGTGTCGCCGTCCAGACGCCGGCGGGGCTGAACAGGAAAGCCGCTGTCACGGCCGTGAACGTGTGATCGCCCGCCTTTTCCCAGGTGCCGAGCCCAGTACTGCGCAGCGCAGGACTGGACCCCGTGGTGACGTTCGTGAGCGTTCCTCCTTGCGCGAAGGCAAGGAGGGATTGAAAGTTCGTCAGCGGGGCACCCGTCTGGCAGTCATGTGTGCTGACCCGCAAAACCCACGTACCCTGGATCTCTCTCGCTCGCGAGTTGGCTGCAGTCGCAACATGTCCCGTTGTAAGCGCTATCGTGCTGGCGAGGACGGAAAGCAGGGCCAGATTCCGCACCGAGCGCGGGATATTCGAATCCATGTTCAACTCTCCTTTGCGGGCTTCCCCGCGTTCTCTGCGACCCGTGCGCCTGCATGGCGTCGGTACCGTGCGCCTGGCAGAAGCGGAAGCGGCGCGAAAAAAGGCTCATCGGATCGCGGTCCAAGGGGGACGTAGAATCAGGTCATCAGGAACGAGTGGCGTGCCTCACGAAGATGATGTGACGGGGTTGCTCGTGGCGTGGGGGCAGGGGGATCGAGCCGCAGACAGCCGGCTGATTGCCGTTGTGTACCAGGATCTGCGTCGGGTTGCGCGCAGGCGATTGCGCGCGGAGCGGGCCGACCACTCGCTGGCACCGACCGCTCTCGTCCACGAGGCGTACCTGCGTCTCGTCGACCTGCGCCGCGTGCGATGGCACAACCGCGCCCAGTTCTTCGCGATTGCGGCGCGCTTGATGAGGCGGATTCTGGTGGATCATGCGCGCGCGCATATCGCCGCCAAACGGGGGGGCCCCGGCTGGAAGGTGCCGCTGGCAGCCGATTTCGGCGGGACGATGCCTCGGGACGTTGATTTGCTCGATCTGGACGCTGCGCTCGCGAAGCTCGCGACGATCGATTCCCGCCTCGGCGATTTAGTCGTGCTCAGGTTCTTTGGAGGGCTAACCGTCGAGGAAGCCGCAGAAGGCCTCGGTGTGTCTCCCGCAACAGTCAAGCGTGACTGGTCGCGCGCCCGGGCATGGCTGTTCCGGGAGTTGCGGAAAGCGGTTCAATGAGCGCGATTCGGTCAGATCGCGCTTGCCGGTGAACGCGCAGGCTGACGAACCTCACACGCAGAACACTTGCCGCACGAACGATCGCGAATGACATCCGACCGTTGGGAACACATCTTCACGCTCTTCGACGCAGCCCTGGCACGGCCGGAGGCCGAGCGCGCGGCGTTTCTCTCCGACCACTGCGGCGAGGATGCGCACCTGCGCCAGGAGGTGGAGTCGCTGCTGGCGGCACACGGTGACGCCGAAGGCTTCCTTTCCGGCCGTCCAGCTCGCACGGGCGCGACGAACGTTGGCCAATCCAGTCCCGCCCCACCTTCTTTGACGCGCGGCATGCGCCTCGGGGTTTTCGACGTCGAAGGGTTTGTCGGCGCAGGAGGGATGGGCGAAGTCTACAAGGCCCGTGATACCCGACTCGATCGCCACGTCGCCATCAAGGTGCTGTCGTGTGACGCCGCAAGCGATCCACGTAGCCGGGCGCGCTTCGCGTACGAGGCCCGCGCCATCGCGCGACTGTCGCATCCGCGCATCTGTTCGCTGCATGAGATGGGCCACCAGGACGGGGTCGACTTCCTCGTCATGGAGTATCTCGAAGGCGAAACGCTGGCGGCGCGGCTGCGCAAAGGGCCGATGCCGCTCACCCAGGCGCTATGCACGGCCGTCGAGATCGCCGAAGCGCTCGCCGCTGCGCACGCACAGGGTATCGTTCATCGCGACCTAAAGCCGAGCAATGTGATGCTCACCGCGGGCGGCGCGAAGCTGCTCGATTTCGGCCTCGCGCAGCTCCGTGCACCCACCAGGTCCGCCCTGTCGCCGGCGAGCGGTTCACTCCCCAGCAGCCAGACAGCCCCAGGCCTCATCGCAGGGACGTTGCCGTACATGGCGCCCGAACAGCTCGAAGGAAACGAGGTGGACGTTCGAGCCGACATCTTCGCGTTTGGCGCGGTCCTCTATGAGATGATCGCGGGCAGGAAAGCGTTCGAGGGGACGAGTCAAGCGAGCGTTATCTCCGCGATCCTGTCGTCCCACCCTCCTGCGGTCGCGGCGCTCCAGCCACTGACACCACCTGCTCTCGATCAGGTGATTAAGCACTGCTTGGCGAAAGACCGCAACGACCGGTGGGCAAGCGCCCACGACGTGCAGCTGCAGCTAGACTGGATTGCTGCACATCTATCGGCTGTTACTGTAGCGACAGGCGTCACCCAGACCCGACGCCGTGAGCATCTCGCTTGGACGATCGCGGGAATGGCGGGGCTCGCGCTGGTGGTGGTCGGGGCCTGGAGTCTGCGACGCCCGACCCCGGACATGCGGACGCATGTGTCGTCCGCGTTGCCCCCTCCCAGTGTGTCCTTCGAAACGGATGAAGCCCCGGTCATCTCGCCGGACGGCCGCCGACTGCTGTTCGTCGGACACGACGCCACCGGGAAGCAACTGCTCTACACGCTTGCGCTCGACGTGGCTAGTCCGGCACAGCCGTTGGCACACACCGACGGCGCCTCGTTGCCTTTCTGGTCATCGAATAGCCAATTGGTCGGATTCTTTGGACAAGGCAAGCTCAAGACGGTTGACATACAGACGGGACAAATCAGAACGCTCGCCGACGCCGGCGGCGCGCGAGGCGGTACCTGGAACCGCGACGACGTAATTCTGTTCGCGCCACGTCCTGGTACTGGTTTGTACCGCATTTCCGCGGCGGGCGGCGACCCGGTGCCGGTTCGAATCGACGCTGGAGGAGGTTCGTTCCCTTGGTTCCCTTCATTCCTCCCCGACGGCCGGCATTTTCTGTTCTTCAGTCCGGCGCCCACTCAGCCCGAGAACGCTGGCGTGTTTGTCGCCTCGCTCGATTCGAGTACGGCGAGGCGGCTGGTCACTGCGCGATCACGTGCGGTTCATGCACCGGGATATCTCCTCTTTTGGCGGGAAGGGGCGCTGCTGGCGCAAGCGTTCGACGAAACAACTCTGGAAGTGCGCGGGAATCCCGTAGCGGTCGCCAACGCGGTGGGACTCAATCCAGTGACGAACCAAGGGCTGTTTTCGGTATCGGACTCCGGTACGCTCGTGTTCTTCGCGGGCGCCGTCGGTGAGTCAGAGCTCGTGTGGGTTGATAGAGCCGGCCGGCGAATCGGGAATCCTGGGCCGAAGGGTGTCTTCAACAGCGTGTCGTTGTCGCCCGAGGCCACGAGCGTCGTCTACGATCAGGCCGAACCCCGCAACAGGACGTTCGATCTGTGGCGCCTTGATTTTGCCCGTGGCATCCCTTCCAGGCTGACGTTCCACCCGTCTCACGACATATTTCCGCTCTGGTCGCCCGACGGCACCCGCATCGTGTTCGGCTCTCTTCGCGAGCCACCGCCTCAGTTGTACGAGCTGAACGCGAACAGCGCTGGGACCGAGAAGCTTCTTCTCAAGACGAACTTGCCGAAAACCCCTTCGGGGTGGTCCAGCGACGGAAGTCTCCTCATCTACGACAGCACCGATCCGCAGACCGGCGGAGACATCTGGGCTCTGCCCCTGGTCGGCAGGCCTGAGCCGTATCCGCTTGTCCGCACCGAAGCCGATGAGCATTACGGCACGCTCTCGCCCGACGGACGGTGGCTGGCGTACATCTCGAACGAGACAGGCACCTACGAGGTGTACGTCGAATCCTTTCCTGCGACAGGCTTCAAGCGCCAAGTTTCGACGCAGGGCGGCTTCGAGCCGCAGTGGCGACGTGACGGCAAAGAGCTCTTCTACATGGCGCCCAATCAGACGTTCATGGCGGTGGGCGTAAAGAGCAACCAGATAACCCTGGAAGTCAGTCCGCCGAAATCGTTGTTCGCCACTCGCATCAAGTGGATGGAGATCCAGGCGGTAGCACACCACTATGCCCCGGCTCCCGACGGACAACGCTTTCTGATCAGCAGTGCGACCGACGACGCACGGTCTATGCCGGTGACAATCGTGCTCAATTGGCCTGCGGCTTTGAAGAAGTGAAAGGCGCTATGACGTCCTGCGGAGGTCGTCACTCGAGGATCTGACTGAGGGACGCTTGCGTGCGCCGGTGCTGCGCGTCGAAGGGTGTTGATGCACCGTTGCGCGTATACTTCTACGCGCACCGCTGCCATTCTACCCTGTAGGAGAGTCCCGCGATGCTGACGCGCAGGGATCTGTTGGCCAAAGCCATCGTGCTCGGCGCTGTGAGCGCCGGCGATCTGCTTCCCTGGCAAATCGCGGAAGCGTGGGATGCAAGCGAACGCGTCCAGCGGACGGTCACGCCCCCGGCGGAGCTCGGACCGTTCTACAAGAGGAATGCCCCGAACTCAGTCCGCCTTGCCACGCCAGCCGATGCCGGTCTGCCGTTGCGAGTCACGGGTCAGGTCTTCGACACCCGCGGCGACGCCCTGCCAAACGCCACGATTGAGATCTGGCACGCCGACCACGCCGGCCACTACGATCTGCGCGGATACCGCTTTCGCTCGGCGTTGACGGCGGGTCCGGACGGGAAGTACGAGTTCACATCGGTGATGCCGGGCCACTATCCCGCGCGTGTCTGCCAGCACGTGCACTATCTCGTGACTGCACCCGGATGCCAGCCACTGGTGACGCAGCTCTACTTCGCGACCGACCCGGCCTTCGATGGCGACCCCGAGAGGAACTACACGCGCGATCCGCTCATCTGGAGCCGCGATCTGGTGCGCCAGGTCACGCTCGAAGGAGACCCGAAGCAGATCACGGCCCTCGTGAACTTCGAGCTCGTGCTGGGTCGACTGTGATGACGCTGCTTGCCTCCTTTGCGCTCGCGCTGGTCGTTTCGATGCCACTGCCACGCCTCGCAAATCCCGGAACGACAATCGTGGCACCCGCGGCAATCAAGGTTGCGACCCCCTGCGGTGACGAGTCGATCGTGGGCGCTTCCGAGGATCGGAACGTGTACGTGTGGTCGGCGACCGCCGGAACCCTGGCCGGCACGATCGCAGCCGGGGAGCCCATCTCGACGCTTGCGTGCTCGCCTGACGGACGATGGATCGCGGCCGGATCAGACAGCGGTGTCGTGCTGCTGATCGACGCGCGCACCCGCGGCATCACTCGCCGGCTCACGGTCACGCGCCGGCTGATCAACGTGATCGCCTTCTCGCCTGACGGCTCGCTGCTCGTGTTGTGCCCCGACGACGGGCCGGCGCAGCTGTGGAATGTGGAAAAGGGGAGCCGCAGCGCGCTGTTGCAGCCGCGACTGGGTGCATCAGTCGGTGTGGCCTTTTCCGCGGACTCCACACGCGTCGCAACGGCAGACGAGGACACGCGCGTGCGCGTCTACGACCGCGCCGGCAGGCTGGTGCGCGAGATCGACTTCGGCCTGCTTGCGCCGTTTGCCGTCGCCTTCACCGCCGACGGCACGCAGGTGCTGGCCGCGGGCGTCGATCGGTCGCTGACCGTCTTCGATGTGAGCTCGGGAAAGGTCGTTGGTCGCTCCGCCGAGGAACCCGATCTGATCTCTCAGCTGGCCCGGCTGCCTGATGGCCACACCTTCGCGGTGTTGTCGGTCGATGAATTCACGCTCGCGCCGACGACATTGAAGATATGGGACGTTCGTTCCCGTCAGTTCCAATCGACACAGAAGGCAGTCGACATCATCGGCGGCGCCGTCGGAAAGGACGGGCTCATCGTCGTCGTCGCCAGCGCCGATAGGAAACGTCTCGACGTTCGACGCGTCCCGTAATCGGCGCGGTCACTTCGCCGACTGCTCGAGCAGGTCGGCCAGATAGTCCCTCCACACCGCGGCCAGCGTGTGCGTGCCATGACCCGCGGTCTTGTCGCTCAGCGGGATGACCACGGCCTTTCCCCGCGGCACGCGCTTGATCTCCTTCTCGAGAATCCCCAGCTCCGGCGGGTTGACGATGTCGTCGGCGGAGTTGACGGCGAGAAGCGGCGCCTTGATGCGCTCGAGCGCAGGGCCCGGGTCGTAGTCGTGCGACGATTCGAGCGCGTAAAGGATGTTGTTCGCGTCTCCGGTCTTGACGTAGTTGGCGACGTACTGATCGATCACCCGATCCGCGTCGGCGAGCGACGGGGCGTCCTTCTGCCGCAGGATCGGATTGCTGCCCACCAGCCACAACATCTGCGCCGCGGTCCGCAGGCTCTGCGGCTGGGTCGTGTAGTCGCCGTTCTTCCATTCCGGATCGTGACGGATCGCGTCGATCGCGACACGGCGCCACACCCGGTTGCGGCCGGAGATCTGGGTCGGCAGGCTGGCGAGCGGCATCAGTGCGTCCATGAAGTCGGGGTAGGTCTCGCCCCACAGCCACGTGTGCATGCCGCCCATCGACGTCCCCATCACCAGGCGGAGGTGGTTGACGTGCAGGCCGTCGGTGACCAGGCGGTACTCGGCCTCGATCATGTCGCGGTAGCCGTAGCGGGGGAACTTCGCGCGCAGCCCGTCGCTCGGCTTGCTCGACTGGCCGTGACCGATGTCGTCGGGCAGGATGATGAAGTACTGCGCGGTGTCGAGGAGCTGTCCGGGTCCGAACAGCTCGCCCGCGAAGTTGCGGCCGACGAACTGCGCGCCGGTGCCGCCCGTGCCGTGCATGACCAGCACCGCGTTGGTGACGACGCCCCGCGCGTCGGTCTTCGGCGTGCCGAGGGTCCGGTAGTGGATCTTCAGCTCCGGCAACGTCTCGCCCGACGCGAACTTGAAGTTCTGGATGACATAGTCGCCCTGCGTCGGCTGCAGCGCTGCTGACGGTTGCAGCGTCAGCGCCGTCAGCACGATTCCCACAACCCAGCTGATCATGACGTCTCCTCGCCCCGGCCCGCCCCACCTGCCCCACCTGCCCGACCTGCCCCACCTGCCCGACCCGCCCCACCTGCCCGACCTGCCCCACCTGCCCCACGAGAGTAGTGTGGGCGCGAGTCCGCGGGCAAGACGCCTTCAGTGACCGAGGCCGAGACTCTCGAGCAGCGCAGGAAAACGGGCGTTCCGATCACTCTTGACAGTGCCCTCGCGTACTGTTATTTCTATAACACTAGTGCTACGTAGATAACACACGTAGAGACCGTATGACGACACAGCTGCTGACCGTCCTTACCCGCCGCGAGCGGCACATCATGGACATCCTGTTCCGGCTCGGCCGGGCCACGGCCGAGGAAGTGATGAAGGAGCTCTCCGGCAACCCGAGCTACTCCACCGTCCGCACGCAGCTGCGCGTGCTCGAGCAGAAAGGGCACGTGCGGCACGAAGAAGTGGGCCGCCGGTTCGTCTACGAGCCGGCCGTTCGGCGGCGCGCGGTCAGCAAATCCGCGCTCCGCAACGTCGTCGACACCTTCTACGGCGGATCGGTGGAGAAAGTCGTGGCCGCGCTCCTCGGCGGGGAAGCGCCACGCCTCTCGGAGCCAGAGCTGAAGCGGATTGCCGAGATGGTCGAGAAGGTCAGGAAGGAAGGGGCGCGATGAACCTGCTGCTGGAAGGGGCGATCGAATCGTCGCTGATCCTGCTCGTCGCGCTCGGGGCGACCGCGCTGCTGCGCGCCCGCCCGGCGGCGCTGCGCCACGCCGTGCTGGCGGCGGCGATCGCGTGCGCCGCGATCGCCCCGCTGCTCGGGCGTGCCGTGCCGGCGTGGCCGCTGCCGTCGCCGCTCGCTGCGCTCACCGCCGACACGTCCGCGGCGCTGCAACGGGCGGGTGGGCCCGTCGGCGGAGTGGACCGTGCGGGTGTGCCCGTACACGGCGAGGTGAAGGCCGCCCCTTCGCCGTCGGGCACCTCGAGGGTCCTCGCCGTTCTGCGCGCAATCTGGATCGCCGGCGTCGCCTCCACGATCCTCGGGCTCGCGATCGGCTTCCGGCGGCTCGGAGGGATCGCGTCGCGTGCGCGCCGGATCAAGGACACGAGATGGACGCACCCCGCCGAAGCCATCGCCGGCCGGTACGGGCTGTCTACTCCCGTGGCGTTGCTGCTCAGCGCGCACCCGTCGCTGATCGTGACGTGGGGACTGCGCCGGCCGAAAGTCGTGCTGCCGGCCGTGGCCGCCGGCTGGCCGGACGAGCGCGTGCGCATCGTGCTCTTCCACGAGCTCGCGCACGTACGCCGCGGTGACTGGCTCGTGCTGCTCGGGGCGGAAGTCGTGAAGTGCGTGTACTGGTTCCACCCGCTCGTCTGGATCGCGTGCGCGCGGCTGCGCGAGGAAAGCGAGCAGGCGTGTGACGACGAAGTCATCAATCAGGGCGTGGACGCAGCCGCCTACGCCGGTGAGCTCGTGGACATTGCGCGCGATTTGGCGCGGGGGCGGCCGTGGCTGCCGGCGCCGGCCATCTCGCGCTCGTCACGATTCGAGAGGAGGGTGCAGGCCATGCTCGATAAGCGTCGGAACCGGAGACCTGTTTCGCGCGGTGCGTATGCCGCCATCGTCGCGGTGGCGGTGGCGGTCGCGATGACGATTGCCTCGGCGCAGGGCGGCTTCGCGTCGGTGACGGGCTCGATCGTCGATCCGATGGACGCGGCCATGCCGGGGGTGACGCTCGTCCTCACCAACGTTGCGCGGGACGCGAAGTACGAGGTGCGCACCGACGGGAGCGGCCGCTACGAGTTCGTCGGCCTGCCGCCCGGCGAGTATCTCTTCGAGGCGAAGCTCCCCGGGTTCGCGACGTTCAAGGGAAAGCTGGCCGTCGCCGGGCAGAACGTCCAGCGCGATCTGAAGATGGACGTTGGATCCCTCCAGGAGACGATCACCGTCGCAAACAGCAGGTCCGCTCCGTCGGCCGCCGTTCCGGCCACGGCTTCGGCAATTCGTCCCGGGGCACCGCCGCGCGCTTGCGACATCACGCCCGCGGCTGACGGCGTGCGGATCGGCGGAAGCGTTCGGCCGCCGCTGAAACTGAAGGACGTACGGCCGTTCTACTCACCGCAGCTGGCGACGCAGGGCGTGGAGGGGACCGTCACGCTCAAGGGACGGATCGGCACCGACGGCTTCATCGAGGATCTCGAGGTCGTCTCGACGCCTCACGCCGATCTGGCGCAGGCCGCGATGGACGCCGTGCGCCAATGGGAATTCACCACGACGCTCCTCAACTGCAAGCCCGTGGCCGTGTCAATCGGGATCAACGTGAATTTCACACTGAAGCCCTGACCCGACACGTCTGCAGAACGAGGTCCGGTCTTCGCGGCGGGTCCGCGAGCATCACGGCGCCCTTCCGGCTGCGCAGTGTGATGGCTGGTGTGATGAAACGATGCTCGCGCCTACTCGGTCGGCAACTGGAGGTGATGCGGTTTCGGCGGGCGGCGTGTCAGGATTTCGGGAGGATTCAGCCTTAACGAGGTCGAGTGGTCAGCGCCCAATCGAGGACAGGATCGCGACCCTCCATGAAGTCACCCGCCGCGGCCGGCACGAACACGCGCGGCGAGATGCCAACGTCCTCAATCACCTGGTTGTCGGCGGTGTATTCGATCCACCGCGAGACGGTGTAGGTCCAGCCGCCCGCCAGCGGAAATGTGCCTGGACTTGCCGATGCGCCTGCGGTCCGATCGCCGACGAGCGTCACGTTCGGCAACTCTCGCATCGCGGCAATGAAACTCTCGTTGCTGCTGACACAACCGCGGCCGATCAGCAGCAGCACGGTGCCGGTGTATTGCCACGCGCCGCGCGGACTGAGCACGCGCGTGGTCGGCGGTCCGAAGTCAGTGTGCGACGGGCCGCTCCGGTATCGCACGTAACCGGTGACGATGGACGTCTGCGCGAAGCGTCCGGCGACGTCGAACGACACCTGATCGCCGCCGCCGCCGTTCATCCGGACGTCGAAAATCAGCATCGGCGCGCCGCGAAAACGCTCGAGCGCGGCGTCGAAGTCGGCCGCGCGAATGTTCGCGGCGTTCCAGGAGCTGATGGTGATGTACGGCACGCCGTCCAGTACACCGTAGCCCAACGCACCAGGTCCCTGCGTCCAGTTCGCCCGGTCAATGTAGTGTTGCCACACGGATCGGTCCCAGTTGACGAAGTACTGGGGATCGTAGGTAGCCAGGGAAGCGCCGCCGGGATCGCGCACGACCACATGCAGATCGTGAAGGTGCCCGAGCATCTCGCGGATGACGCCGATGAACCGGATTTGATCGGCCGCCGCTATCGCCCTGGGACGATACGTCGTCTGGAGTGCGTTCCAGTCGATGTGTTTGTAGTCAAAGTAGGAGTACTCCCGATCGAAGGTGCTCCAGAGCGAGTCGAACTGCGCGGCGAAGTCGGCCGGTGGGACTGAAGGCGCCGTTGGCGAGCCGCTGGACCCGCAGGCGCTCCAAGTGAACGCGCAGAGCGTCAACAGGACGAGCAACGACGTGTCTCGGCGCCTCATCGCAGCGCAGTTCGTTCGTCCGACAGGACAGCTGGCAACGCGTAGCCAAGGCCCGGAACCGGTGCACCTCACACTGACCGGCTCAGGATCGTGAATCAGACGGCAGTCCTCGCGCGCGGCCGTTCACGAGCGCAGGGACACCGCCGGCTCCTTTCGCACGGCGTCCAGCACGGGCGGAATCGCCTCCCGGATCGTGTCGACGATGCGGTCGAGGAGCGCGTCGCTGGTCACGAGCGGCGGCGCCAGGCAAATGCAGTCCAACGCCACGCGCGTGTAGAGCCCGCGCTCGAGCAACGCGTCCGTGAGCTTCTGCGCGAGGCCCGCCTGCGCGGGGAAGAGAGCCTTGGTGGTCTTGTCGGCCACCACTTCCACAGCGGCCATCAGCCCAAGGCCGCGGACGTGACCCACGCCTTCCATCGCTTCCAATCCCCGCAGCTTCTCGAGCAGCCGAGCGCCGCCCACCGCGGCGCGCTCGACGAGTCGCTCCCGCTCGAGGACGTCGAGATTGCTCAGCGCGACCGCGCAACACGTCGGGTGTCCCGAGTACGTATACGCGTGCATCCAGCGTTTGGCCGCGGGTACGCCGTTGATGACATCGCGGATCGCGTCGGACACGCCGATGCCGCCGAGCGGCACGTAGCCGCTGGTAATGCCTTTGGCGAACTGCATGATGTCGGGCTCGACGCCGTAGTGCTCCAGCCCGAACCATCGACCCGTGCGGCCGAACCCGGTGATCACCTCGTCAGCAATCAAGAGCACGTCGTATCGTGTGCAGATCTCGCGGACCCGACGGAAGTAGTCCGCCGGCGGGACGATGACGCCACCTGCCCCTTGCACGGGTTCGGCGATGAACGCCGCCACCGTTTCAGGACCCGCGTCGAGGATGGCTTCCTCGAGTTTGTTGGCCGCGGCCACGCCGAGACTGACCTTCGGATCCGGGTTGGCGAAACGATACGGGTCGGGTGCGTCGATGTGCAGGAAGCCCGGCGTGCGCGGCTCGAACATCGGCCAGAAGGCAGAGAGGCCGGTCGCGCTCATCGCGGCGAGCGTGAGCCCGTGATAGGCGCGGTGGCGCGAGATGACCTTGATCTTCTCCGGCTTGCCGAGCGCCTTCCAGTAGAACCGCGCGGTCTTGAAGGACGTCTCACTGGCTTCGGCGCCGCCGCTCGTGAAGAAGAAGGTGTTGATCGAGGGATAGACCAGCGTACTCAGTCGCTCGGCCAGCGCGATCGCGGGCTCGTTGCTCCCGCCCGCATACGCGGAATGAAACGCGAGGGTCGACATCTGCCGCTGGGCGGCATCGGCTAGCTCGCGCCGGCCGTGGCCGACGTTCACGTTCCACAGGCCCGAGAGGCCGTCGATGTACTCGCGTCCGTTCGCATCCTTGATCAGGGCGCCGTCACCCGAGACCCAGATGCGCGTCGAGGCGTAGGCAGACGGGTGATGCAGAGGATGAAGCAGATGCGCGCGGTCCGAATCGAGAGAAACAGGTACGCTCATGCGCGACATGCTACCGTGTTGCGGGCTGCCGGTCACCTCTGCCCCCCGATTCGCGCTCAGGCGACACCGAGCCTGGACGGGTCGCGCGAGTCTTGGGCTCGGTCCTGACATCCTTACTTGAGCTTCAAGTACGGATCCGGGACCGTGAATCCCCAGGTCTTCAGCTGACGCGCCCACGTGCCGAGATTGTCGTTCGTGACGCGGACCACATCCATCGGGATCATTGTCGGCACGTCCTGTTTGAGCTGCACCTTGTCGACGATGCGCTGGACCGAGACGTAGCCCCAGTTGTAGGTAGGCTGGGCGAGCAGCACCTGGACCAGTCCGTTGTCGACGAAGGCGAGTTGCGCAGGCAGCGCATCGACTGCGACGACCTTGACCTTCTTTGGGTCGAGCTCCTTCATCAGCCTCGGCGTGAAGAGCGCCCATCCGCCGATCATCGCCCACCCCTGGATCTGCGGGTTGGTCTTTTGCGCGCTGACTACCGCTGCAGCCGCCTCCTTCGCGGTTTCGGGGTGGGTGAAGGTACCGACAATCTTGATGTCCGGATTCAGCGCGGCTTCCTTCTTGACCCCGTCCACGCGCTTGCGCAGGTTCGGCGCGTCCGCGTTTCCCGCGAGGATCGCCACGGACCCCTTCTTGCGCATCTGTGCGGCCAGCTCGCGCATCACCGTCTGCCCCAGCTTCTCATCGTCCACCCCGTAGAACGCGAAGCGCTTCGACTCGGCCGCGTCGCTGTCGAAGGTCATCACCGGTACGCCCTTGTCGACGGCGTCGTTGATCGCGCCAGTCGCTTTGGCGGCGTCGGAACAGGAAATCAGGATGGCGCTCGCGCCCTCCTTGACGGCCTGCGCGACCCGCTGCGCCTGGACCTGTCCGTCTTCGTTGTCCGGCGTCATCCAGGCGATCTCGATGGGCACGGCGTGCTTCTGCGCGAGCTCCTTCGCCGCCGCTTCAGCGCCCTTGCGTGCCGACACGAAGATCGGATTGGTCGTGCTCTTCGCGATCATCGCGATCTTCAGGCCGGGGGAACGCGCTGGCGCAGAGGTCGTCGGCGGTGCGCTCGGCTGCTCGGCACCGCAGCCGCCCAGCCAGCCCGCCATCAGCATCACGATGAGCGCCGTCGTCAGTCTGCTCTTCATGGTTGCCTCCCGTGAACCGCGGTTCTCGCAGTTATAGCCCGGGATCCGTCAGTCTGGCTGAGATATTGTGACGCCATGATCGCCCCAACGCTCCTGCTGCTGGCGCCTGTTCCCGATGCCGTAGTTCGGGATGGAAGTCACACCGCTCACCGCCGACGGCGTGCTCTGACTCCACGATTTCATGGTTGATCGGACCCAGCGCCAAGAGTAGCTTTGGCTCATGGCTGCGGGCTCACCACCAGCTGATGCCGTGCGCGCACAGCTGGCCCGCATTCTCGCGAGCGAAATCTTCTCGCGTTCGGATCGCCTCACCGCGTTTCTGACCTACATCGTCGAGCAGACGCTGGACGGACACGGCGCCGGCCTCAAAGAACACGTGCTGGCGATGGAGGTGTACGGCAAGGGCGCCGACTTCGGCGCCGCGGTCGATCCGATCGTGCGCGTCGATGCGCGGCGATTGCGCGACAAGCTGCGCGAGTACTACGCCCTCGCGCCGCGCGACGCCATCGTCATCTCCGTTCCCAAGGGCAGCTATGCGCCGGTGTTCGAGACGAATGGGTACGTCCCTGGCACAGTCATTGACGCGATCCCTCCGGCAGCAACGTCCCGGTCACGCGCGTGGTCGGTCGGCGCCGCGATAGTAGTGCTCGGCGTTTGCGCATCGCTCGCGATCGCGATCGGCTGGCGGCGTGCGACATCGAAAGCGCCACCTCTTCGGCTTCTCACGGTGACGTCATTTCCCGGTGGGGAAGGGATGGCAAGTCTGTCGCCCGATGGAAATCTTGTGGTCTTCATCTGGCGGGGCGTCGACCCGAACGAGCCGAATGACCTGTGGGTGAAGGCGGTCGACGGGGACGAGTTGCGGCGGCTCACCAATACTCCGCAGTTCCACGAGGCGATGCCATCCTGGTCGCCAGACGGACGGCAGATCGCGTTCTATCGTCAAGAAGGGATCATCAACCGCGGCGTGTTCCTCGTATCGCCATTCGGCGGATCCGAACGAAAGATCGCGGATCGTGGCCGGGGGCCCGCCTGGACGCATGATAGTCAGTCGCTCGTCATGACCGATCGAATCGCAGATGACCATGGCATCTACCTGCAGGTCCTCGATACTGGCGCACTCCGAAAGTTGACGCAACCGCCGCCCGGCTTCTCTGATGAATTCCCGACAGTGTCGCCCGACGGCAAGACCATGGCGTTCGCGAGAACCAAACCCCCGCAGTCAGCCTTGTTCGTCGTGCCGATGGCGGGAGGAGAGCCGACGCAGCTGACGGAGTGGCGCGGGGAGATCGGCCATTTCGATTGGACGCCTGACGGACGCGAGATTCTCTACCCGCAGAATGACACGAGCGGCACGCGGGTCTTTCGAATCGCTGCTGCTGCGAGACGGACGCCCACACCCGTCGCCGGCCTGCCGATCGGCGTCAACGGGCTCTCAGTTTCGCATCCGCGGGCCGGACAGACATACCGCGTGGCGCTCGGGTACGGGCAACCCGACGTCGGTCTTCGTCTGGTCGATCTCGAGTCTGCGACACCGGCGGGCGTGTTCACAACGGTCACACCGTTTTGCGACTCAACCCGCACGGACATGCCCGGTCGCTTCTCGAAAGATGGCCGCCAGGTGGCGTTCACGTCCGACCGCAACGGCGACGCGCAAGTCTGGGTGGCGAGCAGCGATGGGTCCGGCCTTCGCAGCGTGACCGCCCTCAGGGCTGGATTCGTGAATGCAGGTTCGTGGTCACCGGATGGACGCTTTGTGGCGGTCGATGGTCTCGCCGACAGTAACGCCGAGATCTACGTCGTCAGCGCCGACGGCGGAGCTTCCAGGCGTTTGACCCGCGACCGAGCTGTCGACAACAATCCCGAATGGTCACGCGACGGCACCTGGATTTACTACGCGTCGAGCGCGTCAGGACGCTCGGAAATCTGGAAGATTCCCGCCGCCGGCGGCACGCCGGTGCGTCTCACGACCGATGGCGGCTTCGAGCCGCGCGAGTCGCCTGACGGCCGCGCCATTTACTATGTCGATAGCTCCGTCGGCAACGGCCTGGCGAGTCCCACGACGCTCAAACAAGTGTCGTCAGCTGGCGGTGTGGAAACCGTCGTCCTCTCAGGCATTCCGCCGGGCGCGTGGGACGTGACCGACCGCGGCATCGTCTTCGTGACAGGCCCTGCCGGCGTCAGGAC
>DATAEK010000114.1:0-31339 GCA_036258055.1 Vicinamibacterales bacterium | reverse complement strand
CCCGTGCCCGAAACGCCGAGACGGCAGGTGATCCCGTGAAGGATCTCCCGCCGTCCCAGCCTGACCTTCAGGTTCTCGAGTTCGACGACCGGTGTATCCATCTTCAATCGAGGGGCTCGCCCCTCGAACTCCCCTACACCCGCCTCCGCTAAAGCTACGGCGGGCAAGCGCTCATCCGAAACCCCGCTCCGTCCTGGGCGCCGTAGCGCGAAGCGCGTAGGCGGCTCGCGGCCCTACTGGCGGGGGACGGCGTCGGACTGCTGTCCCAGGGTCGCCCGGCCCAGGCTCTCGATCAGCATCACGTCCATGATCAATCCGGAGATGCGAGTACGGCTCGCCGCGTGGATCCGTTCTGGCGTTCCATCGAACACGACGAGAATCGGATCGTGCCCGGCCGCGAGCTCGCCGACCGCCGGGTTCGTGGTCAGCGCCGACAGGATTCCGAGTGCCCCCTTCGCGTTCAGCCAGGCGAAGGCGGACGGATGAAGTCCGGCCGACGAGGGGAGCTGGCCGAGGAACTCCGGAGACCAGACGAGCGCGGAGCCGCCGTTCTGAGTCGCGATGGCACGCTCCGCGGCGGCGCGCTCGGAGGCCGCCACCATGTAGCCCCGATCGTACGTCCAGGTGATACCGAGCGGAAGTTCTCCCGGTTTCATCGTGCTCCAGGTCCGTCCGCCCGCGCTCTCTTGCGTCAACACGATCCGTTTGCCTTGCTCGTCGGGCCCAAGCTCCGCGTTGAACCTTTCCACCAGCTTCTGAAGGGAGCTGTCGATGACCGCCGGATTGTTGGCCACGCTCGCCATGACCCACGTCGGGCCGCTCGCAGAAAGTCCCGTCAGCGCCAAGGCCGCTTCGGTCCCAAACGCCGCGGTCAGGTTCTGGACGAAACCGGCGCCGAGCTTCTCGTCCATGCTGGCCAGGCCGCGCTCGAAGTCCGGCTCCGACTTGGTAATCTGCGCGGTGAATTCCTCGAACAGCTGCAAGGGCTCGCGGGTCGAAACGTAGCCGGCGACGAGGGCATCGGCTGGTAGATACTCCGCCGCGCCCCCTGAGCCGGCGTCAGCCAGCCACGACCCCATTCCGGTTCGTGCGGCTTGAAATGCGAACGTGACCTCGTTCTCTACGGCACCCGCGGGTGCACGCTGCTCGAGGAAGAGGTACTTCATCCCGATCATGCCGGCGAGCTTGATCGGGGGGGCGTCGTCTCCCGACGCCATCGTGACCAACGGGGGCGCATCCATCCCGATAAGCCAGCCCACGCCGCGCCGGTACCGCTCCCCGATGGCTGTCGCAAACGCGGAGCCGACGCCCTGCCCCAGGTGGGCGAGGGCCCATGCCAGGTGCGACGGCGAGCTTGAAACGACCATCAGCTCGTCGGAAACTGAATACGCGGGAGATTCCTCCGCCGCAGCGAAAAGTCCTTCCAGGGCGCTCGAGAGCTCCGCCCGCTTGCCGGGCTGCACCCGGGCCATCACGATCGGCACCGGCTCGTCGAGCCCGGGGAGGCTGGCGCAGAAGACGATTTCGTCCCCGAGCAGCGGGTTCACCGACTGGACGCGCTCCGTCATTTGTTTCAACAGCCGTCCCGTCTCTGAATTCCACCAGGCCCCGAACGTCGCGTTCTGGGCCGACTGCTCCTCGGCGAGGGAAAGGGCACGGTCGATCGTGAGCCCCGGATTTGGGATCGTGCCGTAGACGACAGCGCCTGCGGGAAGATACGAGAGCAGGGCCGAGTTGGTCCGCAGCTCGGCGGGGAAATTCAGCTCGCGTTCGATCTTCACGAGCGACCCGAGCAGCTCGAGGTAGGAGTCCGCCTCGGGGCTCCAAGAGACGGCTTGCGCGACC
This sequence comes from Vicinamibacterales bacterium, assembly GCA_036258055.1. Lineage (GTDB taxonomy): Bacteria > Acidobacteriota > Vicinamibacteria > Vicinamibacterales > 2-12-FULL-66-21 > DATAEK01. The sequence continues at coordinate 29,494 of DATAEK010000114.1, read as the reverse complement.
GAGCTCGCCAGCGCCGGGATGGAGGCGGCCTGCTCGCCCGGGCTGAGGACCACCTCCCGACCAGGCTGGTTCACCGCGACCGATCCCTCGACCACCGAAACCACCGAGCCGCCCATGCCGGCGGACACTGCGAAGACGGTTCCCTTCACCGACGCGATGGAATCGTGCGTCAGAACTCGAAGGCGGCCCCGGCGCTGTTTGGCCGCCTTGACGATGATGTCACCGCGCTGGAGGTGAATCGCCTGGCCGCTCCACGCGGCGGTCACGAACAGCTCCGTTCGCTCGTTGACATCCACCATCGATCCGTCGGCGAGGCGCAACACCGCGTGGGCTCCCGGGCCCGTGCGGACCGATTCCCGTTGGCCGATGGTGGCGCCTGCTTCGAGAGAGCCCACAGGCAGGCGGTACAGGCCGCCCTCGGCGGAAACAACGGTGGCCCGGGGGCCGCCGGGACCCATCATGGCGTCGATGGCGTCGCGTCCGAGATAAAGGACCGCGAAGAGCAGTGCGGCTGCTGCGGCCAGGGCTCCCCATTGCACCCGGCGGGAAGAGGAGCGCATTGGCATGACGACGACCGGCCTCTCACCCTTCATCTCGGCGATCCGGGCGCGACAGCCGGGGCAGCGACTGAGATGGTCTTCCACCAGGATGCGGCGACTGCCGCCCAGCTCTTTGCCCAGGTACGCGCGGAAGTCCTGCCGAAACTCCGCACAGGTGACGCTGCCGGCGTTCGCTACCTGCTCCCAGACGCGTGTCCGCGCGGCCTCGAGCGTGTCGGCGTCCACGTCTTCCTCTTTCATCTCCTGTAGTGCTCGTTCCAGACGGTCTTCGGACATCGCCCACCTCTTTCTTATCCGAGGGGCTTCGCCCCTCGGACTCCCCCACACGCTCGCTCGCTCGCCGCTTCGCCGGCTCGCTCCGTTCGCGTGGCTCGCATCGCTGCGCTCGCTCGCGCCTCTCACAGCGGCTCCCTACCCGCCGTAGCAGCCTCTTAGTCCTTCCAGCTGCGAAGGAGGGCGTTCGCGTGGCTCGCATCGCTGCGCTCGCTCGCGCCTCTCAGGGCGGCTCCCTGCCCGCCGTAGCAGCCTCTTAGTCCTTCCGGCTGCGAAGGAGGGCGTTCGCCTGGCTCACTGCGCTCGCTTGCGCCCTCACCAACTTGACGTAGGAGGACGCCGACTATTACAGGGGAGTGCCCGACGTTCTATTCCGCCCGCAGCGCCACTACCGGATCCACACGCGAGGCGCGTAGCGCCGGGACGTAGCTTGCCAGCAGCGCTACAGCAAGCATCACGGCAGACATCGCGGCGAACGCGACCACGTCCAGTCGGCCGACGTTGAACAACAGTGTCTTGATGTACGTGGTGAGCCCCACTGCCGCCAGCGTTCCAACGACGATACCGACCAGGGCGACCCGCCCGCCCTGCCACACGAACATCCGCCGTACGGTCTTCGCCTCGGCGCCCAAGGCCATGCGTACGCCGATCTCCTGGGCACTCCTCGTCACTCGATACGAGAGCACACCATACAGCCCCACCGCGCCGAGAACGAGCGCGAGCACTGCTGCAATGCAGACCATGAGCATCGTGAATGACAGGCTGGCCATGGCGTTCGCGGCCAGACGCTTCATCGTGAAGATGCGATATATCGGAGATGTCGGAATGACCTCGCGGATGATCGCGCGAACCTCCGGTTCGAGTTTGTCCGCACGGGCCGACTTCATGACGTACGCGGGCGACGGGGAGACTGCCGGCAGGTACACCATTGGCTCTGGGGATTTGCGGCGGAGGTCGTCAATCAGGACGTCCTCGACCACTCCGATGACGCTGTACCACTTCTGGCCACCGGTCGCGGGCCGCAACTGCTTGTCGATCGGATCCTCACCAGGAAACAACAACTCGGCGGCCGACCGGCTGATGATCACAAAGGGCATCGCCCGTTCTTCCTCGACCCGGTCGAAGTAGCGACCGCGCACGAGTTCGATACCCATCGTCTGGAAGTACGCGCCCCCGGCACCAGCGAAGCGAACGAGAGGCGCCTCGGCGCCACTCGCCTCGAGCCTGGGAGTGGTGATGTTCTGACTGCCGGCGCCCTCGTCCAGGGGGAGAGTGGTGATGTATCCCACGGATTCGACGCCCGGCAGCGCCTTCAGACGATCCATGAACGCGTACTGAAACCTCGACATTGTGGCTCGGTCGTTCAGGTCGGGGCGATTGGCCGCGATCTGGAAAGTGAAAATACCCTCCGTGTCGTATCCGGCGTCGACGTTCTTGAGCTGCCAGAAGCTGCGCATGAGCAGCGCCGATCCAACCAGCAGGACGAGCGCAGCAGCGGTCTGCACGACCACCAACGCATCGCGCGTGAGACTACCGCCGACGATGCCTCGTCCGGCCTGATGCAGGCTGCCAAGGCGCGAGCCTGAGAAGCGAAGGGCGGGCAGCAGCCCGAACGCGCACGCCGCCAGAAGCGAGATGGCGACCGTGAAGAGCAGCACCGTGAGGTCCAGGCCCGCTGCGGCAAGTCCGGGAATGGGCGCGCCGCCAAAGCCGCCCGCGACGGCATCCGGTGCCGCGTGGACCAGGAGTGGGACGCCAGTCCAGGCGATGAGCGCGCCGGCCGCGCCTCCCGCCGCCGCGAGAAGCAGCGCCTCGGTCACCTGTGAGCGCACCAGGTCGCCTCGTCCGGCTCCGAGAGCGCGCCGCACCGCCAAGTCGCGACGCCGGGTCTCCGCGCGCACCGTGAACAGGCTGGCCACGTTCGCGCACGCGATCAGGAACACGATTGCGACCGTGCCGAGCAGAATCCACAGTGGCATCGAGATATCGCCGAGAAGGTGCTCGCGGAGTGGTTCCACTACTGGCCGGTGACGCTCCATGATCCGTGCGTAGGGCGCGGGACCGCCCAGCCGCTGCTGCACGCGACGCGCGAGCGGCTCGAGTTGCGCCACCAGCGCTGCGCGGTCCGTTCCCGCCTTCATCCGTGCGACCGCGCGCGGCCCGAACCCACCAGGCGTCGCCTGCGCCGCACGAATCGTCAGCGGGATCCAGAACGCGACGCGCTCATCCGGGAAGCGAAACTCCGGTTTCATGACGCCGATGACGGTGCGAGTCTCGTTCGCGAAGCTGTAACTCCTGTTGATCACGGACGGATCAGAGCCGAACCAGGTCCGCCAGAGCCAATGGCTGATGACAACGACACGGTTGTCGTCCCCATCGGTGGGCAGCCGCCCGAGCAGCGGCTGGGCGCCCAGCGTCGTGAAGAACGACGGCGTCGCCTGCGTCAGAAAAAGTTGGTCGACCTGCCCTTCCGCGCGCGTGGTGGACGAACCGGTGCCGTACAGCCCGATGTCTTCGAGCCCGGGGACGCTCTCGCGGTATTCGAAGTACAGTTCATCCGGAACGCCGAACTCCTCTGGTTGATCGGTTCCGGGCGCGGTTCCGCCGATATGGACGAGCCGATCCGCCTGCGGGAACGGCAACGGCTCGAGGAGCACGGCATCGACGACGCTGAAGATCGCGACGTTCGCTCCGATGGCGAGCGCGAGCGTCGCCACGACGACGAGCGTGAAGCCCGGCGCGCGGGCAAGACTCCGCGCCGCGTGCGTGAAGTCCCTGATCCATCGTTCCAGCACTGCCTTCCTCCATTTTCCGAGGGGCTTCGCCCCTCGGACCCCTACACGCGCTGCAACGGTCGACTTCGAGATGCGAGCGATCGTCTACTTTGCTTTCGCGGCTTTCGCGGCGTCGACTTTGGCGTGACCGCGCACGACGCCGTCGCGCTCGCCTGCCATGTCGCCCTGCAGACGTCCCTTGACGATCGTCAGCGTGAACTTGAACAGCGGCCCGTTCGGCTGCTGGACTTCGAACGTGGCCTTGCCGACGGTGACGGCGCCCTTCTCGATCTTCCACTGCTGGTCAGCCGGGCCTGCTGTGCCGGTGAGCTCCTTGCGCGTCTGCGTCAGGTTGAACACGACAGGTCTCGGATCGCCTTCTGTGCCGTCCGGGCGCTGCATCTTGAATGTGCCTTCCCATTTGCCTGTGAAGCTGGCGGAGGTCTGGGCTGCAACGGCCGGCGCGAGCGCGGCGAGTACCAGTGCGAAAGCGATAAGTCTTTTCATGGTCGTTTGATAGCGCTGTATGCCACAGAATCGTTCCGCCTGGTGGGCACCGACGGCGCGCCTAGCGTTCCATCTCGGCCTGCAGCCGGTGCCGGATCCGGTGGAGCCTGACGGCCACATTGTTCTTCTCCATCTGGAACAACCCGGCGAGCTCTTCGATCGACAGCCCCTCGACGTGACGCAGCAGGAACAGGCTTGCGTCCTCGCCGTCCAAGGCGGCGATGGCGCGCCGAAGCCGCTCCTTCAGCAGCAGCGGGGGCTGGACGGCGGCGTGCGGCGCCTGATCGTCATAAACCGACTCCGCATGAAGCTCCCGGCGGCGCAGCACGTCGACGGCCGCGTTGACGGCTGCGCGCCGGAAGTAGGCGGCCGGCAGCGCAACGTCCTCGACGTCTCCACCCCGGGCCAGGACGCGCAGGAAGACGGTCTGTAGAACGTCCTCGGCGTCGGCCGGATTCCCAGTGACGCGCAGGGCCGCGCGGAAAACCGCCTCGTAATGGCGCTCGTACAGCTCGGCACACCCCGCCAGCGGGGTCGTCGAAGTCATAAGGATTGGCAGCTCGTCGATTAGCGCGCTGGCTGTGGGCACTCGTCCGCCTTACAGCCTTGACGCACGAGGAGGCAGACTATTACACGGTGGGCGGGAGAATCGTTAGCGCCGGCGGAGAGAATTCCCACCTACACTTCGCCGTTCGATCTGTTCGTCGTTCTATCGGGCCTTCGGCACCGTCAACGGCGGGAAGGCCCGAGAGACGACTTGTTCGAAGGGATCGGATGAGACGCGCCGCTCGGTCGCAAGAGCCCAGGTCTCACACCCTGACCGTGACGCGCAAGAATGTCGCCGGGATCACTGTTGTCCCAGGCGTCGGGCTCCTGTTTTCTCGCTCGAAGAGCGACTCGAGCTCACGCTGCAGATCCTCTGCTCGACCGGCCCTCTCCGCCGCCGCGAACGCGTTCATCGTCGGACCGTAATAGTTTCTGAAGTCGGCCAGGAATTCCGACGGCGGCTTCGGCGCGCGGAAGGTGTAAGTATCTTTGACGCAGGTGATTTGCTTCTCCGGAATGCCGGCGGCGGCGAACCGCTCGGCCACGTTGGCCTCGATCCCCCACGTCATCGGGCTGACGAAGCCCGCGGGCGGCGGCGGCGAGTAGGACGAGCTGATTTTCAGGATCTGCGCGACCAGCGTCGGATCGCCGGGAATCCAGTTGCCCATCACGATTCGGCCTCCAGGGCGCGTGATCCGGACCATCTCCTTCGCCACGTCGAACGGTCGGGGCGCGAACATCGCTCCAAAGATGCTGACCACGTGATCGAACGTGCCCGCCGCGAGCCCGCTCAGATCGGTCGCGTCGCCTTCCTGAAACCGGCAGTTCCGCAATCCTTCTGCCTTCGCTCGTCGCTTCGCGGCGTCGACGAGATTCCTGGCGATATCGACGCCAAGGACGTCGGCGCCCAGCCGCGCTGCGGGCAATGCCGTGGTGCCGTCGCCACAGCCAAGGTCGAGAACTCGAGAGCCTGCGGTGATGCCGAGCTCGGCGACCAGGGCCTCGCCGCTCTCCCGCATGGTCACTGCGATGCGGGAGAAATCACCCTTCTCCCACAACACCTGATTGGGATTGATCGTGTCTGTCGTCATTCTCCGGTCCCTTTCCATGTGAGCGTGCGGCTCTTTCCGTGAGGCCGCCGCCTTATATGAGAGATCGGACATCGCACCAGAAAGGCGACAGGTGATTAGCGCCGAGTCAATACTTTCCCGGCGTCACGCCCAGCGTCTTCTTGAACGCCGCGATGAACGCGCTCGTGCTCGCATAGCCAGCGTCGAGCGCGGCGTTGGTGACGGATTCACCGCCGGCCAGCAAACGCACGCCGTGCAGCAGTCTGAGCCGCCGGCGCCACTCGCCGACGGTCATCTTCGTCTCGGCGAGAAACAACCGCTCGACCGTGCGGCGGCTGGCACCGGCCTGGCGCGCGAGTTCGGTTACCGACCGCTGATCGTGTGGTCTTGCCTCGAGGAGCGCCGCGAGCCGCTTCGCCCGGCCGTCACGTGGCATCGGCAGCTGCAGCGGCACCTCGGACGGATCGGCCAGCTCGTCGAGCACGACGGCGATCAACCGCGCGTGCGTCGGGTTCTTGCGATCGAGCACGCCGAGCCGGCTCGCGCGAAGCACCAGCTCCCGCAAGAGCGGTGTGACGTTGACGATGCGACAGTCCCGAGGCAGCGCGCTCACGAGGCCGGCTGCGAAGTACAGCGTCCGCACCGAGACCGGGCTATGCATCTGCTCGGCGTGCACGGTGCCGGCCGGCACCCAGACCGCGCGGTGAGGCGGCACGACCCAGCTCGCGGCATCCGTGTGGACCCGCATCGCACCCGACGCCGCATACGTGAGCTGATCCCATTCGTGAGTGTGACGGTTGCTGGTGTGATCGTGAAGGAAGGTCGCCGGATGTGTCCGGATCCACACCGAGCCATCAGGACGTCGCTGACGCATACGCAACAAATAATGTCAAAAGAACGCGAGCTTGCCAATCGAGTCAGGCCTACACTCGGCCCATGCCGAATGTTGCTCACTTCGCCATCAACGCCGACGACATCCCGCGCGCGCGCCGTTTCTACGAGCGCGTCTTCGGTTGGACCGTGACCCCCTGGGGGCCGCCCGGCTTCTATCAGGTCCAGACGAACATCAAGGGTGAGCCGCCCGGCATTCTCGGAGCGCTGCAGGGGCGTCGGTACTTGCGCAAAGGAATGCCGACGATCGGGTTCGAGTGCACCATCTCGGTGTCATCCATCGACGCGACCGCCTCGGCGGTTCTCGCCAATGGCGGCCACGTCATCCTCGACAAGACGGTCATCGTCGGCGTCGGGACCCTGATGTTTTTCCAGGACACGGAAGGCAACGCGTTCGGGGCGATGCAATACGACCCGAAAGCCGAATAGGAGCCTGCTGATGCGGAAGAAACAGCTCGCGCTCGGCGGCCTGCTTGGCGGCCTGACCCTGTTCATCTGGAGCTTCTTGTCGCACATGCCGCCGGTGGGGACGATGGGATACGGCATACCCACAGCGTTCCTGTTCGGCCAGCTCGTTGACCACGTTGGTGGCTGGCTGCTCGCTGGCGTGGTTCTCGCGCGCGTGTGCCCTCCGCGCTGACCGTGCTGTGTTGACGATGAAATGGAAACGAGAGGTGAATCAGCAGCGCCTGCGGCCGCAGCCGAGCGCGGGCGCGCGAGGCTGCAGCGAGCGACAGCCTTGAGCCGTTGCGACGCGCGACAGCGCGGAGCAACAGCGGCGGGTGGGGTCCCCGCCGCACGAGAAAAAGGTGGGGTTCCCGCGAACGCTGAGAAATGCGGGAATACCGGAGCCGTGTCCGTCTATGGGGTGGGGGCAAAACCAACCATGGACACGAGCAAGCCGGCGCCCGCGGCGGCCGCGTGGCGCCCCACTCCAATCGATTCGACCGTGGATCTCGTCGATCGCGTTCAGAAGGGGGATCTCGCGGCGCGGGAAGTGCTCCTTGCGCGTCACATGCGCGCGCTGAAACCGATCGTGCATCATCGGCTCCCGATGTACGTCCGGTCGATGACCGACACGGACGACGTCGTACAGGAAGTGCTCGTGAAGACCGTGGGACGGCTCGAGCATTTCGAAAGCCGCAATCCGATGGCCTTCCTGGCGTATCTGCGGCGAGCCGTGGTCAATCGAATCGTCGACGAGGTGCGCCGGCACGTACGCGCCTGTCCGACGGTGCCGTTGACGCAGGACTGCGTGGAACCGGCGGCGTCGCCGCTCGAACGCCTCCTCGGCAAGGAGCATGCTGGCCAGTGCCGCAGGGCGCTGGCACGCCTGAGGCCGCGCGACCGGCAGGTCATTCTGTTGCGGGTGTCCGAGAGCCTCTCGTATGCCGAAATCGCAAACCGGTTGGGGATGCCGACGGCGGATGCGGCTCGGGTGGCGTTGTCGCGAGCGCTCTCGCGTCTGACCGTGGCGTTGAAACACGTCCGAGCCGCGTCGGAGTAGCACTCCTTGTCAGATTCTACGAATGCGGCGAAACACGGCCCGCTCCGGCAAGCTAACGCTGGCGTGGAAAAACGCGCGCTCCGCATCGCCGGCCGCGACCCGCGCTGGGTCCCCAACCCAGCGCGGCAGTCACGCTGCGCGCGCGTTTTACCCGCTGCCGGGTGTCACGCCCGCTCACGCTTGCCTGCGCGGACCGTGTTCCGCCGTCAAAGAGCCATGCAGAATCTGACAAGGTAGTCCTAGCGAATCGGATCCGCCGTCGTTTTCAGCATCGCCGCCGCTGCCGGCGTAGCTGAATCGGATAGGAGACGCCGGCGGGGATCGATCATCAGCGTGAGGACGCCGCCTGCGAGGTACACACCGGCTGTGATCAGCAGCGGCGTGGACCACGATCCCCACCACTCGAGCGAATAGCCGACGACCAGCGGGCTGATCGCCCCGCCAAGGTTGCCGAGCGTGTTCATGGTTCCCGTGACAGTTCCCGCAGCCTCGCCGCCGATGTCATGACAGATCGCCCAACTCGGGCTCAGCGTGATGTCTGCGCACGCGGCAGTCAGCATCATCAGCACCGCAGCCGCGAGCGGGCTGTTCGTCAGCGCCACACCGGTGAGGCACAGGCCCGCAAGCGGAAATGCCACCGCGCCGATCATCCTGCCGGATCTCAGCCCGTGCCGCTTCACGAGGACGTCCGTCAGGCGCCCGCCTGCAATGCTGGAGATACCTCCGGTCAACAGCACGGCTCCGGCGAGGAACGATCCCTGTCGAGCGGTGTAGCCACGCGCCTCGATGAAATAGGTGGGCAGCCAGGTCAGGTAGAAGTACAGGCCGTACCCGAAGCAGAAATACATCAGGCACACCAGCGCCAGGTTCCGATCCAGCAGCCTCCGCCACTCGATCGTCAGCCGGCCACGCGCTCCCGCACCAGCCGTGATGATCGCCAGTTCCTCGGCGTTCACCGACGGATGTTCCGCAGGGTCGTCACGAAACCACCGCCACCACACGACGCTCCAGACGACGCCGAGCATGCCGAAGATCCAGAAAGACGCGCGCCACCCGGCCCACGAGATGATGAGCACTACGAGCGGCGGCGTCACGGCGCCGCCGAGGCGGCTGCCCAAGAACACCACGCCGTGCGCGGTGCCACACTCGTGCGCAGGGAACCATCGCGCGAAGCTCCTGGACATGTTGGGGTACGCCCCCGCTTCACCGGCGCCGAACAGGAAACGTGCGGTAGCCAGCGACGCGAAGTTCCACGTGATCCCCGTCGCCATCGTGAAGGCGGACCACCAGAGCACGATGCGCATCAGAACCTTGCGGGGCCCGAACCGATCGCCCAGCCAGCCACTTGGAATTTCGAAGAGGGCGTAGGCAAAGGTGAAGGCGCTGAAGATCCAGCCGATCTGCACCGCGCTGAGCCCGAGCTCGGTGCGGATGGAGGGCGCCGCAGACGCGATGCACACGCGATCGATGAACGTGATGATGGAGAGTGCGAACGTCAGGTGGAGCAGCGTGAATCGCGATCGGCTGGCAGTCATGCGCGCTCCTGACGCGGCGGCGCCCGGCCCGTGACGGCGCAGAATCACGCGAGTCGCGAGGTCTCGACGGCCGATCCGGCCCAAAGCCTGGTGACGACACGGATGAGAACGGCGGCACTGAGCGCGAACACCAGCGTCAACATCAGCGCAGGGCCGGTGCGGCCGTACAGGAAGTTGCCCACAGCGAAGAGCGACGACCATATCGTGGTGCAGCCGGCGACCCAGCCGATGAGCGCCATCGGGATGTTTTCGTGCGTGGCGCGCTCCTCGGCCGCCGGGAGACGAGCGTCGCGCTTCACTGGCGCCCATCCCGGACCGAACGGTTTCACCAGCGTGTAGAAACGCACCAGCACCGCCTTGTCTGTCTGCGGCCCCAGGTACGCTGTCAGCAGCCAGCAGGCGGTCGTCACCGCCACAGTCGCGATGAGTGCCACGTGGGTGCTGAACGACACGCCGTTTTTCGCCAGGATCAGGAGCACGACGGACGTGAGGAACGAGCTGATCATCGCGACGATCTCGCACCACGCCGTCACCCGCCACCAGAACCATCGGACCAGATACAAGAGACCGGTGCCGGCGCCAACCTGCAGGATGACGTCGAATGCATCCTTGGCCGTGTCGAGGAGATACACCATGCCCGATGCGCAGACGAAGAGACCGATCGTCGCGATCCGCCCGGCACGGACGTAGTGCTGCTCACTGGCGTCAGTGTTCACGAACCGGCGGTAGAAATCGTGCACGAGGTATGACGCGCCCCAGTTGAGGTGGGTCAGAATCGTCGACGAGTTCGCAGCGATCAGCCCGCCCACCATCAAACCGATGAAGCCGGTTGGCAGGAATTTCAGCATCGCGGGATACGCGATGTCGTGCCCGATGAGTCGCTGATCGACGTGCGGAAACGCACGGTGGATGTCGGCAAGATCCGGATACACGAGGATCGACGCGAGCCCCACGAGGATCCAGGGCCACGGCCGCAGCACGTAGTGCGCGATGTTGAAGAAGAGCACTGCGCCGAGCGCGTCGCGCTCCGACTTCGATGCGAGCATTCGCTGCGCCACGTAACTGCCACCGCCCGGCTCGGCGCCCGGGTACCACACCGCCCACCACTGCACCGCAATGGGCATGATGAACACGGCAACGGCGAGGTCCCAGTTGTTCGTGAAGTCGGGGAGCACGCTCAGGTAGTTCAACCCACCCGGTCCAGGCGTCGCTGACAGTTTCTCCACCAGCGCGTGCAGCCCGCCAACCTCCGGGGCATTGACGGCGAAGTACGCCGCGGCAATCACCGCGGACATCTTGATGAAGAACTGCACCATGTCGATGACCAGCACGCCCCAGAGACCGGAGTGCGCGGCGAACGCGACGTTGAGGACGCCGATGGTGACCAGCGTCTGCCACCGTTCCAGGCCGAAGAGCACCGCCGCGATCTTGCAGGCGGCGAGGTTGACGGTGGCCATGATGATGCAGTTGAAGAGCAGGCCCAGGTAGATCGCACGGAAGCCGCGGACCGCCTTGGCCGCGGTTCCGGAATAGCGGATCTCGTAGAACTCCAGATCGGTCATCACCCCGGAGCGCCGCCACAGGCGTGCGTAGAAGAACACCGTCAGCACGCCCGTCAGCACGAACGACCACCACACCCAGTTGCCGGCGACGCCGTTGCGCCGCACGATGTCGGTGACGAGATTGGGCGTGTCGCTGCTGAAGGTCGTCGCCACCATCGAGAGCCCGGCCAGCCACCAGGGCACGGCGCGGCCCGAGACGAAGAATTCCGACGTGTTCTTTCCAGCGCGGCGTCCGAGGAACAGCGCCGGCCCAAAACAGATCGCCAGCGTGACCAGGACGATGACCCAGTCGAGGGTGTGCAGCTGCATGCGTGTGGGAGTTTAGCTGCTCTTATCCAAGGTGCCTAGAGTGCCTAAGGTGCTAAGGTGCCTAGGGTGCTAGGTGCCAACGCTGCCAGGGTGCTAAGGTACCAACGTGCCAACGTGCCTGCCAGAAGCGATCGCGTGGGATCACTCCGCGGCGCGAGCAGAGCGGGAGTGCTGATGTCTGAAAAGAATGGCGACAAGTCCCGGTTCCAGATCAACCGCAAGCGCGCGGTGCTCCGGCGGGCGAAAATCCGTGAAATGGTGGCGGCTGGATCGACGGGTGAGAAACGCCCGGCCCACGCCAAGCAGCGGCCTGCAAAAGGCTGAAACCCTTCACCCGTGTACGCCCGGCGCCTCGTGACCGGTGCGCTGCACGTACTCGACGTACGAGCCAGGATACGCGTGCGGCTGCAGATCCGTCCCGCTCTCGCCCCCAATCTCGAGCACGCGGTTGCTCAATCCACGCAGGAACGCGCGGTCGTGGGAGACGAAGATCATCGTGCCCTCGAACCTGGCGAGCGACGAGACGAGCATTTCCTTCGTCGCCAGATCCAGATGGTTCGTCGGCTCGTCGAGCACCAGGAAGTTCGGCGGATCGAGCAGCATCCGCGCCATCACCAGCCGCGTCTTCTCGCCGCCCGACAGCGCCCGAATCTTCTTCTCGACGTCGTCGCCCGAGAACTGGAATGCGCCAAGCAGGTTGCGCAGGACACCGGTCGACTCGAGCGGAAAGTCTTTCTCGATCTGTTGCCAGATCGTGAGGTCTGGATCGAGCAGCTCGGTCGCTTGCTGCGCGAAGTACCCGAGCTTCACCGAGGCGCCGATCCGGACGGCGCCCCGATCAGGTGTGAGTGCGCCCGCGATCATCTTCAGTAGCGTCGTCTTGCCGGCGCCGTTCCTGCCCATCACGCACCAGCGCTCGCCGCGGCGGATGACCAGGTCGAGGCCGTCGTGGACGATGCGGTGGCCGTAGGCCTTGGAGAGATCCTCGATGACGGCAACCTGATCGCCCGAGCGTAGCGGCTGACGAAAGTCGAAGTCGACGACGCGGCGCTTCTTCGGCAGCTCGATCTTCTCGATCTTCTCGAGCGCCTTCACGCGGCTCTGCACCTGCGCCGCCTTGGCCGCGTGCGCCGCGAACCGCTCGATGAAACGCTGTTCCTTCGCCAGCATTGCTTGCTGGCGCGCATAGGCGGCCTCGCGATTGGCCTCACGGATTGCGCGCTCCCGCTCGTAGAAGTCGTAGTTGCCGGAGTAGACAGTGATTTCGCCGCCGTCGATCTCCGCAATCCGATTGACGATCCGGTTCATGAAGTCGCGGTCGTGCGACGTCATGAGGAGCGCGCCCGGAAGGGATTTCAGGAACTCCTCGAGCCAGATGATCGATTCGATGTCGAGGTGATTGGTCGGCTCGTCGAGCAGCAGCACGTCCGGCCGGCCGAGCAGCACGCGCGCCATCGCGACCCGCATCTTCCACCCGCCGGAGAGCGCACCGACATCGCCGTCGATGCGCTCGTTGTCGAAACCCAGACCGTGGAGGACCTCACGCGCCTGGCTCTCGAGCGCGTAGCCGCCGAGATGCTCGTATTCTTCCTGGACCTCGCCGAAGCGCGCGAGGATGCGATCCATCTCGGCCACGCGCGCGGGATCCGCCATCGCGTGGTTGAGCGCCTCCAACTCGTGATGGAGCGTCCCGAGCCGCCCGCTCCCGGCGATCGCCTCGTCGAGGACGCTCCGGCCGGACATCTCCTCGACATCCTGCCGGAAGTAGCCGATGGTCAGCTTCTTCGGCACCGACACATCGCCGTCGTCTGGCGTCTCTTCGCCGACGATCATCCGGAAGAGCGTGGTCTTACCTGCGCCGTTGGGGCCGACGAGGCCGACTTTCTCGCCGGGATTCAGCTGAAAGGACGCATCCACGAACAGCACCTGCCGGCCGTACTGTTTGTTGATGCGCGAAAACGCGATCATCCGACTATCGTCGGATGGTCAATGGCAAATGGCAAATGGCAAATGGGATGGGCCATGGGCCATGGGCGATGGCATTGCCCATCGCCCATCCCATTCCTCCCGAGCGGACAGCGGACAGCGGATCGCGTCAGCCTACGGAAAGCAAATCTCTCCCGTTATCTCCGTCACGACGTGACCGCTCCTGCTGAACCCGCTGACGAAGAAGTGCCCGGTCGCGCCAGCCAGCTCGCCGGTGGCATCGATGATCTTCTGGTAGGCCGTGACCGCGCCGCTCTCGGGCGCGCCGGTGCTCTGGTTGCTGACGCCGGTTTCGCGCGTGATGAGCACACCCCGATCGGTGGTGTACTCGAACTGGCCGCTGTAGCTGATGAAACCGGCCAGCCCGGTGCTCGGGCCGGGTGCGGAGCTGTCCGCGCGGAAATACGTGGTTCCGCGCAGGCCCTGGTTCCCGTCGACGTCTCCCAGGAAACAGACCGCCTGCCCGGGCTTACACGCCGTCGTCGATCGATCCTCGACGAGATCGGCGTGGATGCTCTTGCAGTTCGATTGAACGGCCTGCGCGGCCACTGTTACGGTCGCCGTGCCGGCGGCCAGCACGGCCATAGCAAATCTCCTCCAACTCCGCTGATCCATGACGACCCTCCGTGGTCAATGCGTTGCGAAGCCGGATTCTAGGATCCACAATGGCCCCAGCAAGGAACCAATTCATGCGAATTGCGTGGAGCCAATTTGCGGGAGGGCCGTCGTGCTGGTGAGCCTGCGCGGCAGGGGAACGTTGAATCAGCGGCTCTATCGCGGGCTGCGGCAAAGCATCCTCGAAGGGCGTCTGGCGCCGGGCACGCGGCTGCCCTCGTCGCGGAGCCTCGCCGGCGATCTCGGGCTGTCACGCAACGTCGTGTTGATGGCGTTTGACAAGCTGCTCGACGAGGGTTACGTCCAGGCGCGGGTGGGATCCGGAACCTACGTGTCCGAGTCGTTGCCTGATGCCGCCATCGCGCCGTGGAGTCCGCGGGTGGCCGAGCGGGTGCCGTTGCCGCCGCCGCGATTGTCCGCGCACGCGCGTCGCGTCCTGGCGCTGGCGCCCCTGCCGGCACCGGGCGCGCCGCTCAAGCAGGGGCTGCGCTACGACTTCCGGTACGGCATTCCGGCGATCGGCGATTTCCCATCCGACACGTGGTCGCGGGTGATCGCGCGCCGGGCCCGTGGCATGACGCTCCGCACCCTGCGCTACGGCCGGGCGCTCGGCTACGGCCCGCTGCGAGAGGCCATCGCCCAGTACGTCACTCGCGCGCGCGGCGTGGTGGCCGTTCCAGATCAGGTGATCGTGATCAACGGCTCGCAGCAGGCGCTCGATGTCGTTGCCCGACTCCTCCTCGACCCTGGCGATCGCGTTGTGGTCGAAGAGCCCTGCTACCAGGGGGCGCGCAACGTGTTTGCGGCCGCAGGGGCGCGTCTGTTTCCCGTGCCCGTTGATGATGCCGGTCTCGACGTCGCACGGCTTCCGCGTCGAGGATCGTCGCGGCTGGCCTACGTCACCCCCTCGCACCAGTTCCCGCTCGGCGGGCTGATGCCGCTCGCACGCCGGCTCGACCTCCTCCGCTGGGCGGAGGAAACCGGCGCACACGTACTCGAAGACGACTACGACAGCGAGTATCGCTACGAGGGTCGGCCCGTGGAGGCGGTCCAGGGCCTCGACCGATCGGGCCGCGTGCTGTACGCGGGAACGTTCTCGAAGATCCTGTTTCCCTCACTGCGCCTGGGATACCTCATCGTGCCGCAACCGATGGTGCCCGCCGTCGCCGCAGTGAAATTCCTGATGGACCTGCAGACGCCCACGTTCGAGCAGGAAGTCCTGGCGGACTTCATCACCGACGGCCACTTCGAGCGCTACTTGCGGCGGTCGCGTGCGCGGAATGCCGCGCGCCGCGCGGCCCTGCTCGAGGCGCTGGAGGAGCATCTCGGCGATCGTGTCGAGGTCGTCGGCGCCAACGCCGGCGTACACGTTGTCGTATGGCTGCGTGGTCTCGACGTGTCGCAGCTCGAGGAGATCCGCCGTCGCGCGGCAGACGTCGGCGTCGGCATCTACGGCCTCGGCGCACACTACCTGCGTCATCCGCGCCAGGCTGGTCTACTGTTCGGGTATGCCTGTCTCAACGAGCGCGACATTCAGGAAGGCGTGAGGATGCTGAGTACGGTTCTACGAGGATTCTATCGACGCCGGGGGTAAATGGGCCATGGGCCATGGGACATGGGGGATGGAATGGGACATGGGCCATGGGCCATGGCAAGACGGAGACTTGCTAGCTGAACGATGCCGTTTCTACACCGACCGGCGCAAAAGAAAACGCCCGGCGATCGTGGTTGATCGCCGGGCGCGAGTTCCGAACCGTCGCTCAGGAGCCCTGAGCGCGATCAGGTGTTGGGCAACAGCCCGGGCAAGCTAGATGGACGGTCGAACGTGGCTAGTTGCCCCCATTGCCATGGCCCATTTCCTATGGCCCATGTCCCATGGCCCATTTCCCATTAGAAGCCGATCACAGCCCCGACGCGCGCGATTCTCGGGCTCAGGTTCTGCGCCAGCGCGTTGAACCGCGTCGACGTGATGTCGTTGACGCGGACCAGCGCCGTATTCGCGTTGAACACGTTGAACACGTCCAGCATCAGGCGGATGTTCGAGCGTCCGCCGGGGCGGAACTGCTTCGCCACGCGGAAGTCCGTGTTCCACAGGTTCGGGAACCGGTACGTGTCGATCTCCGGGCTGAGCAGGATCGTCAGCGTCGAGTCCGCGCCGAGTGCTGCCGCGGTGCCCGTCCGGACGATCGGGAACGGATATCCCTGCCGGCCGAACACGTTGGCGCTGAGGTCGATGCCCCACTTCGCCTGATAGAGCCCGTTCGCGTTGAACTGCCACTTGCCGTTGATGTAGATCGTGCCCGACCCGCTGCCGCCGCTCTGCGGCGCGAACTGCCCGCCGTTCCTGAGCGGTTCGGTCACGGTCGGCGTAGGATTGCCGTTCGTGTCATACATCCCGGCCACCGTGTCGAAGTGTTCACGCGCGTTGTTCCAGGCGATGCCCACGCGACCCATCCACCGGTTCGACAGCCGCTTGTTCACGCTGAACTCGATGCCGTTGTAATCGGTGAAGTAGCCGGGCACGTTTGTGGTTACGAAGCCGTTGCCGCCGGCGTCGACGGCCGCCTGGTTCGGAATGAACGTCGGCACGTTGTAAGCGGTTCCGTCCAGCGGGATCGTTCCGGAGAACCCGCTGCCCGGCGCGTAGTCCGCGAGCGTTACGCCGACGCGCGGCGTGATCGTCCCGGTGAAGTTGCCGAACAGATCCGTCGTCCGCGTGTAGCTGTAGTTCACGGCGACAGCGAGGTTCGGAATCACCTCGCGATCGAGACCGACAACGAAACCGCTCGTCACCGGCGCTTTCAGATTCGGATCCAGTACGTTCGCCGAGGTGACCGCCGTCGGGTTATCCGGGTTGAAGCCGCCGCCCGCCTGAATGCGGTTGTTGAGCTGGACCTCGTTGGCCTGGGCGAAGTGGTCGCTATTCAGATCCACCCACCGATAGTCCACGAACCCCGCCGTCGAGCTCGGGTTGAGCGTCCCAACCGTGCCGGTGTTGAGCTGGCCGGCATAGCGCGTGTAGCTCGCGCGCAGAATCGTCTTCCGCGCCTCGTCGAGCGCGAAGGTCACGCCGGCGCGCGGTGACCAGTTGTTCCAGGTGAACGGTGTCTTGTAGCCAGTGAACACGACACCAGGGATCAGGTCCGGAAACGCCGTATTTGGCAGCGTGGTGCTTGGGAGCGCTTCGCCGTCCTGACGGTCGTACCGCAGGCCGAGATCGACCGTCAATCGATTGTGGGAGATCGTGTCGCCGACATAGAAGTTCAGGTAGTTGGCGCGATTGCCGCCGAATCCCTGACGGAACACCCGCGCCTGCAGGTTATTGGCGCGCTCGTTGGCGAGGATCATGTTGCCCGGCCAGAGCGTGCCGCTGATCGCCTCAACGCGACGATAGCCGAACCCGTACTTCAGATCGTGCGCGCCCCCGAAGCCGTTGAGGAACGACTGGGCGTCGATGTTCGCGACGTGCTGCGGCCGGATGTTGATGCTCTGGTTGACCGAGCCGTACGACTGCGCGGTCACGAAGTTCCGGCCGGCCTGCTGATCCAGTCCGCCAATCGGATCGAGGACGAACCCCGTGTTGTAGTACGCGTACAGGCCCGACACGAAGAGATTCGAGCCGAACACGTGATCGTCGGCGATCTTCCACAGACCATGGAAGGGGTTGTCCTCGTACTCGTTGTCCTGATGGTAGGTCGCGGTCGGCGCGTCGAAGGTGATGCCGGTGACACCCGGGCTGCGCCCGTCCTTGATCTTGAAGCCGTCAAGATAAAGGAAGCTGATATTGTCCTTCTTCGTCGCCTGCCAGTTGGCCTTCACGTTCGGGTTCTTGAGCTGGGTGCGATCGACCAGCTGTCCCGAGCGCCGCACGAGGCGCACGTCCTGGATGGAATACGACGCGTAGAACCACGCTTTGTCTTTGAAAATCGGGCCGCCGATCTCACCGCCGTAGTCCGAGATCTGGTCGTTGTGGTCGGAGGTCTCGTGCGTGACGCCCTGCGCTTTCAGCTCGTCCGGCACGTTCGACGATTCCATCGAGTGGTTGTCGAAGTAGCCCCGCACGCTGCCGCGGAACTGGTTGGTGCCCCGCTTGATGACGAAGTTCAGGCCCATCCCGCCGGTTCGCGCCTTGATATCGTTGCCCGCGGTCGAGACCTGAATCTCTTCGAAGTTGTCGTAGTTGAAGTAGGTGGGCGACGCGCCGGTCGCGGCCATGTCCGTGACCTCGACGCCGTCGAGCGTCCAACTCGCGTCCTGGGGCCGTGTGCCCTTGGCCGCGAAGTTCGACTGCTGACCGGTCTCGTTGCCGCCGATGTTGACGCGATCGACGAGCACGCCCGGGACGCTGCGCATCAGCGCGAACGGATCGCGCGACGTCGGGATCTTCTGAAGCTCGTCGGCCGTGAAGTTGGTGGACGTCCCGGTCGCCTTGGTGTCGACGATCGGCGACGCGCCGCTGACGGTGACCGTCTCTTCGACGGTCGCCACCTTCATCTGTACGGCCGGCAGATCGGTCGTCGCGCCGACGCGGACGACGATGTTGTCGCGGACGGCGGTCGTAAAGCCCTGCAGCGTCAGCGCAACCTTGTATTCTCCGGGCGCCAGGTTGAGAAATCGGAACTTGCCGCCTTCATCGGACACGGTGCTGACCGAGCGGTCGCTACCGGTGAGGTTCACCGTGACGCCCGGCAGGATGCCGCCCTGCTCGTCGGTAACGGTGCCCGACAGCGTCCCGCCGCCGAGCTGCGCGAACGCCGCCGATGCCGTGATCAGCATCAACGCCGCTGCGAGGAAGAAACGTTTCATTGCGGCTGCCTCCTTCGAAACAAGCCAGTGGGTCCAGTTGACAATTGGAGAGTCGCAGCAGACCAAGCACCGATTGTGCCGCGTTAAAGCGCGTTAAGACTGGGGACGAATGGTGTGCCTGTTGGTACGAACGTCGTTCGTCAGTGACCGCTCGTTAGAAAGTGGGACGAGCCCAAACGACCAATCCAAGTGTCCGGATGCGCGATCTAAGCGACCGGACGTCGTAATCGTGGATGACTCTCATCACGTTTGGGCGCGTATCGGGGATGACACACGCACAACGGACGACGTTCTGGGTCAACTGGTACCGCTGTCCGAAGTGTCCGCAAGTGGGAAGGACACGACGCTGAGAGCGGTATTATACCGGCTGAACTTACATGCAGACCGCTTGATGATTGCACCGGTCCTCATCTTGCTCGTGTGTTCGATCGCGGATCCGGTCACCAACTGCGCGTCCCCTGCTGAGTCGACGCAACAGTCAGACGGCGCGGCACACACGACGGTGACCGGCATCGTTCGGGACGCGTCGGGACTCCCGGTCGCGGGCGCTTCGATCGTGATTCGCACCGGGACGGGCTTCGAGACCCGCACGACGAGCGGCGCCGATGGCCGATTCACGGTGCCGCTCTCCGCCACGGGCGACCTCCTCGTCGTGGTGCGTGCGGACGGCTTCGCGGAGACGCGTCAACGGTTTCAGTCGGGAAGCGCGGCGCCGTCGGTCGAGATCGTCCTCGCGCCCGCGACGCTCGCGGAAACGGTGACGGTCACCGCCTCCCGCGTCGAGCAGCGCACGGGTGACATCCCCGCCAGCGTGACCGTGCTCGGGCGCGAAACGATCCGACAGTCGCCGGCCGTGGTGGCCGACGATGTCCTGAGACAGGTGCCGACGTTCAGCCTGTTTCGAAGGACGAGCAGCCTCGCGTCGCATCCGACGACGCAGGGTGTGTCGCTCCGCGGGATCGGGCCGAGCGGCGTCAGCCGCACGCTGGTCCTTCTCGACGGGATCCCGTTCAACGATCCGTTCGGCGGCTGGGTGTACTGGACGCGCGTACCGCTCGAAGCGATCGAGCGCATCGAGGCGGTCGAGGGCACGACCTCGAGCCTGTACGGCAATTACGCCATGGGCGGGGTGATCAACATCGTGACCGCTCCAGCGACGCGCCGCACGATCGAGCTGCGCTCGCAGTACGGGACCAGGAACAGCCCGAAGATCGACGCGGTCGGCAGCGACGTGTGGGGGCCCGTGCGTGTAATCGCGGACGTCAGCGCCTTCAGCACCGACGGATACATGCCTGTGGTCGAGAGCGAGCGCGGACGGGTGGACACTCGCGCGGCGGTCGACTTCACGAACGTAAACCTGAAGCTGCAGTACGATCCGACCGCGCGCGTGCAGGCGTTCGTTCGCGGCGGCTACTTCCGCGAGAACCGTGACAACGGCAAGGTCAGCACGATTGACGGGACGGAGGAAGCGAACGACACGAGGTGGACATCCGCGAGCGGCGGTGTTCGCGTTCAACTGCCGGGGGACAGCCTGCTCCAGGTCAACGCGTTCACCGACGACACGCGTCTGCACAGCAACTTTCTCGCCGTGCCGGCCGCCACGCCTCCACGCAGCCTCGGGAGGATGACGCTGAACCAGACCGTACCCGTGAGCTCGGCGGGCGCGGGTGCTCAATGGTCACGCGCGTTCGCCTCGCATCAGCTCGTCACCGCCGGCGCGGACTGGCGCTGGGTGGACGGCGACAGCCGCGAGGACGGGCTCGACGCCCAGACCGGGACTCAGGTCACGCTGAAGCGCATCTCCGGCGGCACGCAGCGCAGCCTCGGCGCGTTCGCGCAGGACGTCATCACCCCCACCACGAACCTGACGCTGACGATCAGCGCTCGCGTCGACGGCTGGCGGAACTACGACGCGCACAACCTCGAAGTGAACTACCCCAGCGGCACGCCAACCGCCAACAACAAACCAACTCTCCCGGATCGCGACGACACCGTCGTCAGCCCCCGTGCCGCGGCGCGGTATCAGATTGCGAGCTGGCTCGGTGTGTGGGGAGATCTCGGGTGGGGTTTCCGCGCCCCCACGCTCAACGAGCTGTACCGGCAGTTCCGTGTGGGCACGGTGCTGACGCTCGCCAACGATCAACTCGGCCCCGAGCGGCTGGTCGGCGGCGAGGCGGGTATCCGGATCACGCCGGGATCGAACCTCGCGTGGCGCACGACGTGGTTTGGAAACCGCGTGCGCGATCCCGTCTCGAACGTCACCATTGCGACCGCCGGCGCCAACGTCACCCAGCAGCGGCAGAATCTCGGGCGGACCCGCATTCGCGGTCTGCAGACCGACGTCGACTACCGGCTCGGCACCTCCTGGCGGCTCTCGGGCGCGTACATGTTCAATTCCGCGCGCGTCGCCGAGTTCGCCGCGAACCCCGCGCTCGTTGGCAAGTATCTGCCCCAGGTGCCGAGACACCGGGGATCGATGCAGCTTGCCTACACGAACCCGCGCTACGTGAACCTCGCCGTCGGATTCGAGGCCACCGGCCGGCAGTTCGACGATGACCTCAACGAGCGAGTGGTGCCGGGTCAGACGAAACCGGGGTTGCCGGGATACGCGCTGCTCGGATTCACCGTGTCACGCTCATTCGGCCGGACCTTCGACGCTTTCGTCAGCGCGCAGAATCTCTTCGATGAGGAGTACTTCGTCGGAACACTTCCGACCACGGTTGGATCTCCACGTCTCGTGAGCGTGGGAGTGCGCGTGAGGTGGACAGGGAAGTAGGTCGGGGTTCGAATCAGACCGTCACCAAGTACAGGATCGTAAACGCGCCGAGGAAATGCGACCCGAGATACCCCGCGACGTGCATCGCGGTCATGCCCTGACCGGCGTGCATCGCTGACAGACGGCGCAGCGCGGCGGCGCGCGTGTCGGATGGGGGAAGGGCCACGGCGACGCGATTCATTTCCTCTGCGCGCATGAACGCCAGGCCGATCATGTGTGACTTGGCGGCGAGGCGCGCCGGGTTGGTGATGAGCGCCGGATCCATCGGCTGCGTGAGCGGCTTGAACTCCGGCGAGTAGAACGCCGGCATGAACGTGTCGAACCACGCGACGAACTCCGCGGGCGGCAGAATCCGTCCCATGATCGCCGCTTCGGTCATGCACGGAGAGATGAAGTCGGCCGGCCCCGGCTCGGTCGCCGTCTCGCATTTCTTGTCGTTCGTGTAGAACCGCTTCGCCGCGTCCGTGATTGCGGCCCTGAGCGTCTCGTCCTTCGCGATTGTGAGGTAGTCCCACATCAGGTTCATCCCGAGGGCGCTGTTGGGATGCACGCCCGTCCGCACCGGCTTCTCGAGCTGTTTGAAGTAGGTCGTCAGCCGTTCCGAGAACAGCGTCACGAGCGGCTGCAGGTTCTGCGACCACTTCTTCGCGTCGGGATCGTCCCACGACAGCAGCTCACCTTGCAGCTTGAGCGTCCACGAAAGGCCGTACGGCACCTCGAACTGTCCGGACTCCTTGAAGAAGGAGACTTCACCGGCGATGTTCGACGTTCCAAGATGCCGGGTCAGCTTCTGACGGATGAGCGGGGCCGTTGCCAGTTGCGGGAACATCTTCAGTGCGCGCACGAGCGCCCACGTCGAATTCACCGAAGAATGCCAGTCGTAGCAGCCGTAGAACGCGCGGGTCTTCTCGAAGTTCTCGACGGGGCGGTACGTCGCCTCCCACACGTACCCGCGGGCCGCAGGTCGAACCTGCGGACGATCGAGGCACGCCAGCGGCATCGCCGTCAGCATCAAGGCCATCGGCGCGTCGAGGGACTCGGTCTTGGTGACCGGGAGCGCACGATAGAACGCGTCCAGCTCGGTCGCTGCGGCGGCCGGAGCCGCCGACGGTCCCTTCTGTGCGTGCATCGGCGACGCGCCGAGACACGCGGAGAAGACGATGAGGACGAGCGCGGAACGAACGGTCACAGCGCACCTCGAGAGGCCGTCTGCGGCGAGAGGATGTAGTAGACCGCGTAGGTACCGAGCCAGTGAGAGCCCCAGTAGCCCGCGTCGTGCATGCCCTGCATGCCCTTGACGCCGTGGATCGCGGCGAGCCGGCGCAGCACGTCAACGCGCCGATCGCCGTCAGGGAGAACGTCGGCGAGCCGGTGCATGACCGCACCGCGCTGGAACGCGAGGCCGATCAAGTGCGACTTGCCCGCGAGCCGCTCCGGCTTCGTGATGCCGCTGGTGTCGACCGGCTCGGTGAGCGGCTTGAAATCGGCGGAGTACATCGGCGGCAGAAACTCGTTGAACCAGGTGACGAACGCGTCGCGGGGAAGCACCCGGCTCATGACCGCGGCTTCCGTCAGGCAGGGCGACAGGAAGTCAGTACCGGCGGGCTCGGACTTCGTATCGCAGTTCTTGTCCTTCGAGTAATAGCGCGTGGCACTTTCGTCGATGGCCTTCCGCAGCGCGTCATCTTTCATGGTGTCGACGTAGTCGAGCATCAGATACATGCCGAACGCGGTGTTCGGATGGACCCCGCCGCGATTTGGCGTCGGAAGGGCCGTGAGGAACCCCGCCATTTCCTTCGACGTCCACTCGACGAGCGGCGTGAGGTTCGCGGACCATTTCTGTGCGTCCGGGTCCTTCCAGTCGGAGATTTCCGCCGCGAGCTTCAGCACCCACGCGTAGCCGTACGGACGCTCGAACGCGCCGGCCTGCTTGAGGTACGCCAGCTCCCCTTCGATGTTGCTCTTGTCGAGATGCCGGGAGAGCTTGTGCCGGATGAGCGGTGCGAGGGGCAGATCGGGGTAACTCTTGACGAGGCGTACGAGCGTCCACATCGAGTTCACCGACGAGTGCCAGTCGAAGCAGCCGTAGAACGCGAGCTTGCGCTGGTAGTCGTCGGTCGGACGATAGGTTGGCTCCCACAAATACCCACGCGCCGGCGGTCGCGCGTGCGGTCGATCGAGGCACGCGATCGGCATCGTCGCCAGCCAGAGCGCCTGAGCCTGGTCGAGGACGGGTGCTTTTGCAGCCGGCAGCGATCGCAGCATCGTGTCGAGGCTGCTATCCGGCGGTGACGCCGCGGCCTTCGGGCTGGTGGTCATCTGCTGACCGTGCACGGCGGTCGCGAGCACCAGTGCGGATCCGATCAGGAGCGCTCTCATTTCCTGTCTCCTGTCGGCGGCGCGAGGTACGCGACGGCGTAGGTCCCCAGCCACGGCGCGTCGAGCGCGACCGGGTCGGTCATGCCCTGCGCGGCTTTCGCGGCATGGATCGCGGCCAGGCGCTTGAACACGGGCACGCGCTTGTCGTCGGCGGGGAGTGCGGACGCGATGCGCCCGAAGGCATCCGCACGCGTCCACGCCAGCCCGATCATCGTCGCTCGCGGGTTCGGTGGCGGGCCGCCGCGGCCCCCGCCACCAGGACCGCCGCCGGCTGCCGCAGCCGCCGCCTGTTGTCCCTCGATTGTCTGGGGCTGATCCCCGCGGCCACGCTCGCCGCCTGGTCCCGCCCCCGTCGTCTGCGGTGGGGGAGGACCCTGCGCGACGGGCGGCGTTTCCGCCGGCGCCGCGCCGCCGCGCTGACCGCGTCCGCCGCCGCGCCGCCCGCCGCCCGCGGGCACGTCGAACGAAATCGTGGTGAGGGGTCTGAACTTCGCGGTGAAGGCGGCCGGCATGAAGGCGTCGAGCCACGTGACGTAGGCACGCTGGTCGAGCACACGCGCCATGAGCGCGGCTTCAGAGAGACATGGCGAGATCATCTCGGCCGTCGCCGCTTCCGTGTCGGTGGCGCAATCCTTGTCGGTCAGGAAGAACCGCCGGGACGTCGCCTCGGTCGCGCGCTGGATCGCCGTATCGTGCGTGATGTCCACGTAGTCGAGGAGCAGGCCCAGCGCGAACGCCGTATTCGCCTGCGTTGCTGTCTTGTTGGCGCGATCGAGATCGATGAGATACGCGATGAGCGCGTCGGCGAAGAACTTTCCAAGCGGTGCGACGTTGTCCACCCAGCGCGCGGCGTCGGGATCTCTCCACGTGCCGAGCTCGGCGTGCAGCTTGAGCAGCCAGGCGTAGCCGTACGGCCGTTCGAAAGCGCCCGCATCCTTGAAGTACGCCAGCTCGCCCTCGAAATTCTGCCGGCCCAGATGGTCGTTCAGCTTCTCGCGAACGAGGCCGTCCACCGGGAGAGTCGGATATTCCTTGAGCAGTCTGACGAGCGTGTAGGTCGCGCCGACCGCGGTGTGCCAGTCGCCGCAGCCGTAAAACGCGCGAGTCTTGTCGTAGTTGTCGACCGTCTTGAACGTCGCCTCCCAGAAATAGGTGCGGCCGGTCGGCCGTGCCTGAAGCTCGTCGAGACAGCCGAGCGGGACGGCGCTGTAGAGAAGCGCCACGTCCGCGTTCAGGGGCGGCACCGTCGACGAGGGAAGCGACTTGAAGAACGAGTCCAGATCCTTGAACTCGGGGGCGGGGGCCGCGGGTTTCGCGGGCTCCTGCGCGCGCGGCACCAAGGTACCGAGCACGACGAGGAGCGCCGCGATCGGCGCGATCAATCGACAACTGGGAAAAGACATAGGTCACCAACAAGAGAAGGCATTTATCAATGCGCGTCGGGCCCCACCCCCACGCGCTTTTACGCGCTTCGCGCGGCGGCCTTTGGCCTGTCCGCCCGTCTCCGACGGGCGGCCTAGTGTCTGTCCGGGGCCCCACCCCCAGACGCTGCAGCTTCGCGCCTTCGCGCTTCGCTCGGGCCGCGGGCGCTGCTGATTGGCCTTCCGTTTCCATTTCAACTCCAGCCCAGCACCGCCATAGCACTGTCCGCTATCCGCCGTTCGGATTGCTCGAGCGGACAGCGGCGAGCCTGCCTGTAGTGTCCGGCTTTAGACCCTATGTGGGTAGACGATGGGCCGGGCTGTATGTTGTAACTCTTTGCGACGTGACTCGAAAGGAGTTCGACATGACGAGCCCAACCCATCGAGCGGAGTGTACTGCAGCGACGTTGTATGTGGCGTGCGAGCTGAGTGCGAAGGAATGGTTGCTGACGATGAGCAGCGGGGCCGAGGGGAAGCGGCAGCGGGTCCGGGTGCGGCCGGGCGAACGCGGCGTCCTGCGTGCGGCCCTGGCGCAGGGCACGGCGCAGTGTGGACTGCCGCCGGATGCGCCGATGCGCAGTTGTTACGAAGCGGGGCGCGACGGGTTCTGGCCTCATCGGCTGCTGACGACGCTAGGGGTGAGCAACGTGGTGGTCGATTCGTCGAGCATCGAGGTGCCCCGGCGGGCGCGGCGGGCGAAGTCGGATCGGCTGGACGGGGAGAAGCTGCTGCGGATGCTGCTGCGCTACTGGGGCGGCGAGCGCGAGGTCTGGCACGTCGTGCGGGTGCCCACCCCGGCGGCGGAAGATGCGCGGCACGCGAGTCGGAGCCTGACGACGCTGCAGGGTGAACGGACGCGCTATCGGAATCGGATCCACAGTCTCCTGGCGCTCCACGGCGTCGCGAAACGGCGGATCGACGAACGGTTCGCGGCGTGGCTGACGGCCGCCCGCGATTGGGCAGGCGAGCCGCTGGGGGAGGAGCTCCGGGCGCGGCTGCTCGAGACGTGGCGGCTGCTGCAGGCGGTGGAGACAGAACGGCGGGCGCGGCGCCGCGCGGAACGGGCGCGGGTCACGGCGGGGTCGACCGCCGCCGCGGCGACCGCGCACCGGCTGGCGCAGCTGCGGGGCGTCGCCGCGCGGGCGGCGACGATCCTGAGCGATGAGTTGTTCACGCGGGACCTGCGCAACCGACGCCAGGTCGGGGCGCTCTGTGGGCTGGTGTCGGCGCCGTATCAGAGTGGCAAGCGGCGGCTCGATCAGGGCCTCAGTCGCAGCGGGATTCCGGCGGTGCGGCGGATCGCCGTGCAGCTGGCCTGGGCGTGGCTGCGGTATCAGCCCACCAGTGCGGTGAGTCAGTGGTATCGCGAGCAGTTTGGCCGCGGCGGCCCGGGACTGCGTAAAGTGGGGATCGTAGCCCTGGCGCGGCGGCTGATGATCGCGCTGTGGCGCTACGTCACCGCGGACGTGGTCCCGGCGGGCGCGCAACTGAAAGCGTAAGCGACGGCAGGGATCTCGCGCGGACATGTCGCCCGTTGTCCGGATAGGGTCGCCTCGGGACCCGTGCTTTAGAAGGGGCGCATGTGAACGGTTTCGTCCTGCGCCACGCGCGCATACAGGATCTGGTGCTCGGTTCACCGACACGCATAGAAGCTCGTGCGAGGCAACTCGCTGCTCAACGAAACCACGCGCGAAGCGGCACAACGAAGACGTCACCTCCGCAGACCTCATGGCTGGTTAGGAGGTCTGCTCCGGTGACGTCTATTGAAACCCCGGAGACTTGACATCAGTCCGGCTCATAGAAGCCGGACCCGAGCGCGAGCGCCGAGCGCCGAGTCCGGATAGCTCCTAGGCGCTGCTGATTGGCCTTCCGTTTCCATTTCAACTCCAGCCCAGCACAGCCATAGCACTGTCCGCCATCCGCCGTTCGGATTTTGCCCGAGCCGAGAGCGGACAGCCGACAGCGGACAGCGGCACGCGACAGCTCTAAAACAGTATCTTCGCCATCAGTCTAATCGTTCGCCGCGGCTGATACGCGGTCGGCAGCGTGAACCTCGCATCAGGCCGGAGATTGTTCGCTTTGGCGTAGGCGTTCGGGTCGAACCCTTTGAAGAAATCGGTGAACGGAATGTTGATGTTGTCGCGGTACACCGTCGGGAAGATCGACGTGATCGTGTCCTGATCGAACAGATTCTCGACGTTGATGCTCGCGTTCAGGCGCGTCCCGCGCGGCAGGTTGAGCGTGTGCTGCACCAGCAGGTCGGTCTGCGAGTAGACCGGTGTGCGACCGAGATCGCCGCGTCCGAACGGATAGAAGAAGATCCCCGAGAGGTGGTTCATCTGCGTCTGAAGCGGCGTGCCGCTCTGGAGGAGGTAGTTGCCTCCCACCGTCGTGCCGAAGCCGAACGTATACGAGCCCTGCGCCTTGAACACGTTGGGGCGATCGGTCTGCAGCCGGCCGTACACCGCGTGCCCCTGCGCGTCGAACGACTCCGTCAACTGGTCGAACCCGCGGCTCGAGTTCGGATCGGTCCGCGCCGAGCCGTTGATGCTCTCGTCGGAATTCGCCAGACCCGAGTAGTTGCCGAAGAGACGGCTGTACGAGTAGCTCGTGGTCAGCTCCCAGTTGTCCGAGAACCGTTTGCGCAGACGGAACTCGATGCCGTCGTAGACGCGCTTCGCCGCTGGCTGGTCCGGACAATTCGGACAATTGAGTCCGGGCGAGATGAACGGATCGGTCAGCGGCGACTTGTCCCATCCGAAGCCGGGGTTCGAGATGCGATAGATCTCGCCGACGCCGGGGAGCAGCACGCCGAACGCCTCGATCGCGCGGTTCAGCCATTTGTGCGAGTAGCGCACGCCGATCGAGGTCGTGCGATTCAGCTCGTGATCCATGCCGAGCGTGAACTCTTGCGACCGCATCGGCTTGATCCCCGGATCGATGAGGCTGTTGTTCACGTCGTTGGCTTCGTGGCGGAAGTCGGCCTGCTCGATGAACGTGCCGGGGCAGCTCGGGCCACCGGTCGGCGGATAGCCGCACTGAATCGACGGCCAGTCGGCCGTGTCGAGCGTGTAGAAGTAGTCGACCCAGCGATCCGCGCCGAAGAGGATGCGCGACATCGACAGCTTCATCAGGTCGTGGAACACGCCCCAGCTCCCGTACGCCTTCCACCGGCTGTCGCCCTTGAGGTCCCAGGCGAAGCCGACGCGCGGGGAGATCTTGTCGGCGAAGCTGAAATGGATGCCGGGGTTCTGGGGCTTGTACGACGGCACGTCCTCCACCTCGGTCCGCACGCCGAGGTTGAGCGTGAGGCGATTGTTCAGGGTCCACGCGTCCTGGATGAAGAGGCCGGTGTTGCTGACGCTGAAATCACCGAGCGTGACCGTGCCGCGCGTCACAGTGTAGTAGCCGTACTTCCCCCGCACGTTGCGGCCGTCGAGCGTGCCGCGCACGGCGTCCCAGTTCAACTGGACGGTCGGGAACTGCTGTCCGCGGTTGACGTCGTTCGAGATGCGCTCGTACTGCACGCCGGCCTTCAGCGTGTGCTGCCCCTTCCAGTTGGTGTAGTAGGTCGCATCGGAGTTGAACGTGAAGCGGCCGTAGTCGTCCTTGACGATGATGCTGCTCGAGATGTCGTCGGCGTACCCGCTGACGTTCTGGAGCGAAGCGGGAATGTCGGGGAACTGGAAGTTCGAGCCGCTGAAGGTGTGACGCAGGTTCGTACCAACCGGGCCCTTGCCACGCGCCCCGTACGTGAAATACCCCGTCGTCAGGTTCACGTACAGCTTGGGTGTCGTCACCCAATCGAACACCGCGGCGTACGAGTCGGTGAAGTTGTTGGTGTACTGGCGATCGCCCTGAAAGAGTGCCGGGTTGTCGCGGCTGGTGCGGTCGGGCTCGATGCTCGGAAAGCTCGGCGCGCCTTTCTGCCGCTCGTTGCTCACCGCGAAGCGTCCACGCAGGTCCTTCATCAGCTG
>DATAEK010000099.1:0-23309 GCA_036258055.1 Vicinamibacterales bacterium | reverse complement strand
CGTGAACTGATCGTTGTTGTCGGTGCCGTCGAGCAGGAAGTTGTTGGCGCGGTTGCGCTGACCGTTGACGAACGCCGAGGTGCCACCGGCCGAGCCGCCGAGCACGGCGTTGCCGGGATTGCCGGTGGCGCCGGGCTGCAGCTCCATCAGCTGAAAGACGTTCCGACCGTTGAGCGGGAGCTCGCTGACACGCTTCTCGTCGACGAGGTTCGAGAGCCGTCCTTCTTCGGTGTTGACCAGAGTTGCCTGTGAAACCACGCTCACGGTCTCGTTGAGTCCACCAACGGGCATCGCGAAGTCGAGCCGAACGGTTTCGCCCACCGTCAAAAGGACGTTGGTTTGCGTCACGGTCTGAAAGCCCTGGAGTTCGGCCTTGACGTCGTAAGTGCCGCGCGGCAGGTTCGTCACGCGATAGAGGCCCTCGACGCTGGACACTGCGGTCCGACTCTCATTGGTGCTCCGGTTTCGAACCGTGATCGTCGCTCCCGGCATCACTGCGCCACTGGCATCTTTTACGGTACCGGTGAGTGTTGAATCCGCTGATTGCCCGCTTGCAAGAGAGGGGCTGAGCAACAGGCAGCAGGCGAGAACTCGAAGGAAGGTCGTCATCTGTTCCTCCAGGCTGCAGGTTGTGGGACCAACGGGACCTCTCAGGCGTCGAGCGGCCCGCTGGGTGTGCCGGTTGGTAATATACGACCCGACTGGAGAAAGCGATGAGAATTCTTGACCGATTTGTTCAGGAATGGTCGGTATGCTGATGTGCCGGTAAAGGACCGGTGATGGCACCGATGCACCGCTCGAGGTTGATGTCACGCACGCGCTGGCTCGCAGTACTGCTTACAGTGCTGAGCTCAGCTGCCCCGGCCGCGCAGAATCGAAGCGCCGCCGCCGCGGAAAGAGCCGGGTGGACGGCAATTCGCGTTGGACAAGCGCAGGAAGCGGCAGCGGCCTTCCGCGACGCGCTGCGTCTCGAGCCGCGGTCCGCGGAGTCGATGCTCGGCGCCGGGCTCGCCGAGTTCCTGCTGGGTCAACTGGACGATGCGCGCCAGCATCTCGAGACGGCACTGCAGGTTGATCCCTCGATGACCGAAGCGTCGCGGCTCCTCGGCTACGTCCTCTATCGCAAAGGGGACGTCGACGGCGCGATGCAGGTCTACGAGCAGGCGCTGACGCGCGCCCCAGCTGACGCGATGATCGCGTCGCGACTTGATGCCTGGCGTCACGAGGCGGAACTCCACGGACGTTTCAATCAACGGCTTGGCGATCACTTCACGGTGCTCTTCGAGGGTCCCGCGGAGGAAGCCATCGCCGCGCGGACCGTGGAATTGCTCGAAGCAGCGTACTGGCGGATTGGTACGGCCATCGGAACGTTCCCCAGCGAACCGATCACGGTCATCCTCTACACGCAGGAACAGTTCAAGGACATCACGCGCTCGCCGTCGTGGGCAGCGGGCGCGTACGATGGCCGCATCCGGGTGCCGATGCGCGGCGCGCTGCAGAATCCGCGAGAGCTCGACCGTATTCTCTGTCACGAATTCACGCACGCGCTCGTGCACGGTGTCGCGCCGCGAGGGGTTCCTCAGTGGCTGAACGAGGGGCTCGCGCTCCTGTTCGAGCCGTCACGCACTCCGGCTGCGGATAACGCTCCTCTCCGCGCCCACGGGCCCGCGGGCGCAGTCGTTCCACTTACGCGACTCGAGGATTCATTCGAAGGTTTGTCTGACGACGAGGCGCGTCGCGCGTACGTCGAGAGCGGCGACGCGGTTCAGGCGCTGGTCGCCCAGTCGGGCATGCCCGCGATCCTGAATCTGCTGCAGAACCTCGGTACCGGCATGCGGTTCGACGATGCGTTCGAGCGATCGATCGGGATGCGGTACGAGGAATTTCAGCGAGTGTGGTCACAGCCGAGATGACCGCGCCCTCCGCCCGGTCCCACTAGCCGTCCCTGCCTCGTGTCGTCTCGACACCAGCCCTGCCGCTTCGCCGCGAGATGGCTCTTCCGATGTTTTTTCCGACGGGAGTATCCGCAGGCGTAGAATCGGCCCATCGCGGTGCGTGCCGCGCCGCGTGACAGCTCCGTTAGCGGCACACGGTGCCCAGTAGCTCTCGAGCAAGGAGGGGATCAGGCATGCTCGCGACACACCTGGCGAAACCACTCGGTTTCCTCATTCTGGCGTTGACCGTCCTTCTTCCGCGGACTGTAGTCGCGCAAACCGATACCGCATCGATCGTCGGCACCGTCAAGGATGGGTCCGGCGCGGTGATGCCGGGCGTCACGGTGACGGCGACGCAGGCCGGCACCGACGTGGCGCTGACCACGACCACGAATGCCAGCGGCCAATATGTGTTTCCGACTTTGCGGATTGGCACGTACAGCGTGGCGGCGGAGCTGCAGGGATTCAGACGGACAGTGCGATCGGACGTGCTCTTGAACGTGCAGGATCGCGTCGAGATCAACCTGACGCTGGAAGTCGGCCAGCTCGCAGAGGAGGTGCAGGTCAAGGGGGAAACGCCCCTGCTGCAGACGGAGACCGCCAACATCGGGTACTCCGGCGACGAGCGTCAGCTCAAAGATCTCCCGCTGCTCGGCCGCCGGTACGCCGAGCTCGCGTTCCTCACGCCTGGCGTCGTGTCGGCTCCTCCAGGGATCACGAGCCGCGGCGAGGACACGTTCTTCAACTCGAATGGCAACTACGCGACGTGGAACAACTTCATGCTCGACGGCGCGGACAACAACTCCGGTTCGACCAACCTGCAGGAGCGCAGCCTCCAAGTCATTCAGCCGCCCGTCGACGCGCTCCAGGAGTTCAAGGTCCAGACGCGCACCTACTCGGCGGAATTCGGCAAAGCGGCCGGCGCGATCATCAACGCATCCATCAAGCAAGGCAGCAACAAGTTCAGAGGCAGCGTCTACGAGTTCTTCCGGGACGAAGCGTTCAATGCGAACTTGTGGGACAACAATCGAGCGAATCGGGCGAAGGGCGCGTTCAACCAGCACATCCCCGGCGGCACGCTGGGCGGACCCATCGTCCGCGACCGCACGTTCTTCTTCGGGGACTATCAGGGGACGCGGACCGAGCAGGCGCAATCGAACCTCTCAGTCGTTCCGACTGCGCTCATGCGACAGGGGAATCTGACCGAGCTCTCGACCGCGCTCACGAACTCACAGTTCATTCCTGCCGGATGCGTAGACACGGCCAACAAGATCATCAACGCGACCTGCATCGATCCGGTCGCGCGTGCGATTCAGAACTACTATCCCTTGCCGAACATCGCGTCGGAGCTCGCGAAGGCCGGCGTTCCAGGATCGTTCGGCAACGTCAACTACATCTCGAACGCGGTGCTCAACACCCACATCAACCAGTTCGACACGCGCATCGACCACACCTTCGGCGGCGGGCACGATCAGCTGTTCGGCCGCTACAGCTACATGAACACCCACCGCATGGAGCCGCCTGCGCTCGACGACCCGATCGCGAACGGCAACTTCGCGAGCGACATCGTCAACCGCGGCCAGAGCTTCGTGGTCGGTTGGTCGAGAATCATCGGCAACTCGCTCTTCAACGAGTTCCGCGGCGCGTGGAACTGGATCGATTCGGACGTGGTCCACACGGCGTTCGGCATCGACGTCAATAGTCAGATCGGCCTGACCGGCGTGCCGACCGACCCGCGCTACAGCGGCGGCATCCCGTTCGTCACGATCCAGGGTGGATTCACCCGAATCGGCGGCCCGTTCTTCCGTCCGCAGTTCCAGACGTCGCAGGTCTATCAGTTCGCAGATAACCTCACGTGGACGAAGGCGACGCACACGTTCAAGTTCGGGCTCGAACGGCGCCGCGACATCCTGGACTACATCGACCTGCAGTCGCTCAACGGTACGGTGAACTTCAACGACGGCAGGTACAGCGGCGCCGGCTACGGCGACTTCCTGCTGGGCCTCGCGTCAATGCAGGGCATCACGCTCTTCCACGAGGCCGATTTGTTCAGCGATGGCTGGCAGGCGTACGCGCAGGATTCTTGGCGTCTCACGTCGGATCTCACGCTGAACTACGGCCTTCGCTACGAGTACTTCACCCCGAGTCAGGCGCGCGATCACGCGTTGACGAACATCGACCCGGCCACGGGCGAGATTCTGACCTCAAAGGACTCCGGCAGCATCTACGACCAGACGCTGATCCATCCGGACCGCAACGACTGGGCGCCGCGCGTTGGCGTGGCGTACTCGCTGACGCGGTCACTGGTGGTACGCGCCGGCTACGGCATCTTCTACCAGCAGCAGGATCGCTACGGCAGCGAAAGCCAGCTGGCGTTGAATCCTCCCCAGCTGATCGACGTGAGCCTCGCGGCGGCGAGCGCAGCGGTCGCGCCAGTGATGACCCTCCGCAGCGGCTTCGTCCCCGTCACGGCGGCAAACGTCAACAAGAGCGCCATCATGTGGCGCATTCAGGATGCGAACCAGCGGACGCCGATGGTGCACCAGTTCAGCGGCGGGATCGAGTATCAGCTCAGTCCAACGATGGTCGCCGACGTGGAGTACGTCGGGAACCGGACGCGCGACGGGCGGAAACTGAACAACCTGAATCAGGGCATCATCGGTCCGGGCAACGTCGTGACGTTCCCCTACGCGCAGTACGGGTTCGGGAGCGCATATCTGGAGCAGATTGCGACCAACGGCAAGGCAGACTACAACGCGCTGCAGATGCGGTTGCAGCGACGCTTCAGCAATGGGCTTGCGTTTACCACGTCGTTCACCTACTCCCGCGCGAAGGGCAACTTCCTCGATCACCTCAGCGCGGGCAATGGCGCGACAGGCAACGTCCCGCTCAATCGGTACGACATCGCGGCGGACTACGGCCCGCTGCCGTTCGATATCCCGAAGCGGTTTGTCACCAGCTTCATCTACGAGCTGCCGGTCGGCAAGGCGCACGCGTTCAATCCGGGTGGCGTCTCGGGTGCGATCCTACGCGACTGGAGCGTCAACGGCATCCTCACACTGAGCGACGGCCGGCCGTTCTCAGTCGGCGCAACGGATCGCGCGAATACCGGTGGGGGCCGGACCACGCGCGCGAATTGCGTCGGCGATCCAGTGCCCGACGGATTCGATCAAACCGTCGATCACTGGATGGATATCAATGCGTTCGCCTCGCTCCAGCCGTTTACCTACGGCAACTGTCCGTACAACAACGTCCGCGGCCCCGGATTCAAGTCGCTGAACGCGTCGATCTTCCGCAGCTTCCCGTGGGGTGATCGCCGCTTCGAGTTCCGGCTCGAGACGTTCAACCTGTTCAACAACGTGAACTTCGGCTTCCCGGGGAATAACGTAAACACACCGGCGAGCTTCGGCAAGATCACGAGCACGATCGGCAATCCGCGGGAGATGCAGCTCGCGGTCAAGTTGTATTTCTGATGCTTGTCGCTCGGGCGTGCTACTTGTCGCTCGACTTGATGCTTGCCGCGGGGCTTGATGCTTGCCGCGGGGCTTGATCTTGTCGCTGGGCTTGATGCTTGTCGAGGTCCGCTGTCTGCGGGACTCGGCGCTCGGGCGTGCAGGCCGTGCTGGGCTGTCGCCGTATGGGAATGGGTGTTGAATCAGCAGCGCCTGCGGCTGCAGCCGAGGCGCGAAGTCGCCGAGGCTGCGCGAGCGGGGGTGGGGCCCCGCGAGCATTGAGAAATGCCGGGACTCGGCGCTCGGGGCTTGCGCACTTGGGGACAGACTGTTGCCTGTACAAGGACCCGACTGGAACTAATCAGCGGCGCGAGCGAAGCGAGCGCTGGCAGGTCGTGGGGGTGGGGCCCCACGACAAACTGATAAATGAGCGCTGGCAGGCCGCGGGGGTGGGCCGGCAGCAAATTGAGAGATGCCGGCAGAACGCCCGCAGCCGAAACACAGGCGCGAAGTCGCCGAGGCTGCGCGAGCGGGGGTGGGACCCCGCGAGCATTGAGAAATGCCGGACTCGGCGCTCGCGGGCAGAGTGCCCTCCAAGCGCCCGATTGCAACTAATCAGCGGCGCGAGCGAAGCGAGCGCTGGCAGGTCGTGGGGGTGGGGCCCCACGACAAACTGATAAATGCGGGTCACTCGGCCCGAAGCGCCACCAGCGGATCGACGCGTGACGCGCGCAGCGCCGGACCCACGCTGGCGGCGATCACGATGCCACACTCCAGCACCGCCACGGCGAGATACGTGAGCGGGTTGAGTACGTTCACGCCGACGAAGATCGACTGAACGAGGCGCGCGAGGGCTGCAGCGAGCAGCGTGCCAGTTACGAGGCCTGGAACCAGAAGTGACAGGCTTCCTCTCAACACCTCCGACGCGAGGTCGCGCGGCGTGGCTCCCACCGACACGCGCACGCCGAACTCCCGCAGACGCCGGTTCACGGCGTGGATCACGACGCCGGCCAGGCCGACAGTCGAGAGCACCAAAGCGAGCACACCACAGATCGAAAACAACCAGCTGAGCGTACGAAACGGCCACAGCTGCACGTCGACCCGCTGCTGCATCGTCTTGATCGAGGCCATTGCGACGTCAGGATCGACGGCCTGCGCCGTGTCGAGGAGTGGCTTGACGAGCAAGCCGGGGGACATTGCCGTTCGCGCGACGATGGTCAGCGAGCCTTCGAACTGCTCGCGAGCCAACGGAAGATAGATTGTGGGCTGTTCTCGATCAAGGCCTCGGGTGCGCGTGCGAGCGGTAATCGCCACCACGCGGACCGCGTTCCCGCGGTCACCGATGCGGAGCGTCTCGCCGAGCCCACGCCCGTCGGGCCACTGCAAGCGCGCCAACGGCTCGTTGACGATCGCTTCACCCGGCGCATCAGCGGTCTCGAACTCGCGCCCCGCCGTCAGCGCGATGCCCATCGTCCTGAAATAGCCGGGTCCTACCGCCATCGTTGCGTACTTCGGACACGCGTCTGCCTCACATGTCCGGCCGGCCGACGAGACGGACGTGAGACGTTCGAAGCCGATGAAGAAGGGAACCCGGTCGGCCGTCGCGGCATCGACCACGCCGGGTAGCGCACGCACGCGGGCGAGCAGCGTCTGCGCAAAGCGTTCGGCGCGATCCGCGTCGTAGCCGTGAGCGGCGGGCTCGAATTCCGCGACCACCAAATGATCGCGATCGAAGCCGAGATCGGTGACGGACAGTCGTCCGTACGATTGCACCAACAGCGCCGCGATCGCGAGGAACGCGGTCGACCCGGCGATCTGCGCGCCGACGAGCCAGCGTCGCATCGGCGATTGCCGTCCGACGGCGTTCGCGCCCTGCGAGCCGAGCACGCGCAGCACATCAACGCGCGCGGCGGTCACCGCAGGCCAGAGTCCGGGGAGGATGCCGGCGACAAGCACGAGCAGGATGATGAACCCGGCGACCGTTGCGTCCGGTGTGAGGTCGATGTGCTGGGGCTCTTCGATTGGAATGGCGAATGAGCCAACGAGGATCTGAGTCCAGCGCGCGAGGACCACGGCGGCAACCCCGGCCATCGCTGCGATCATGAGACCTTCTGTCACCACGAGACGTGCGAGACGCGACCTGCCAGCGCCAAGCGCCGACCGAATTCCGATGTCGCGTTCCCGCTCGACGGCGCGCGCCAGCAACAGGTTGGCCACATTGAAACACGCCAGCAGCAGGACGAGGCCGATGATTCCCATGGCGACGGCGGCAGCGGTGCTCAGGCCGCGCAGCTCCCCGTTGCCTTCGCCGATCAGTTTGAACCTCGCGCCGCGCTCCTTGTGAGTCTCCGGCCAGTCATGCGCCATCGCGGCGGCCGCGGCGTCAACGCGTCCTTGAATCTGAGGAACGGTCGTTCTCGGCGTGAGCCGGCCCATGAGAAACAGCCATCGATGATCGCGCTTCTGTAGCGCCGGCGACGTGTTGAAGAGAACGAGCTGGTCGAGCGGCAGCCACGCATCGGGCGAGTACAAGCCGGCAGGACCCGTGAACGACTCCGGTAGCACGCCTGCCACGCTGACGTCGACGTTGTTGAACCGCAGCGTCAGCCCGGCGAGCGACGCCGCGTTCAGCTTGCGCCGCCAGAACCGTTCGCCGACGACGATCGACGGCCGGCCGCTGACGCCCGGGCCCACTTCGATCCGGCCGGCGATCGGACCCGCATCGACCATCGAGAAGTAGGTCGGCGACACGAACAACACCCACGCGGCTTCGGTTGTCCCCTCATGGCGCCACGCCACGGAAAGCCGACCCTCGGCGGCGAGATCGAGCGCCCCGCGCGTCGCCTCATCGAATCGCCGATATTCCTCGAGCGACGCGTAGCCGCTCTCATCTCCGCCCGGCGTCGTGGCGATGCGTCCGACATCGTGCCGGGCGCTGGCGGCCGGTCCTTTGAAGAGGATGCCGTTGACGACGGTAAAGGCGACGGCGTTGACGCCAAGGCCGATGGCGAGGGTCAGGACCGCCGTGAGGGTGAATGCTGGACGCCGCCACAGTTGGCGGATGGAGTGCTTGAGGTCGTGAGTCAAGCCGGACATTGGACTAAGAACAGGACGCAGAAACGGCGCGGAAGTTCCGCCGCTGCCAGGGCGTCGCGGACAGATGCCCGCCGAAAGGTGACGGGCGAAGTGGTCCTCTCGTCATTCACTGCGTCCGGCTAGCGCCGACAACACGAACCCCGCAAAACAGATCGTCAGAAGTCCCCACAGCGCGGCCGAGACCCACCAGTGATCCGCAGCCGCGCTGATGGTTCCCACACGCCACATCGTCGTCATTCCGACCGTGAAGCCGACGAACTCGACCAG
This sequence comes from Vicinamibacterales bacterium, assembly GCA_036258055.1. Classification (GTDB taxonomy): domain Bacteria; phylum Acidobacteriota; class Vicinamibacteria; order Vicinamibacterales; family 2-12-FULL-66-21; genus DATAEK01. Next base: position 14,560 of record DATAEK010000099.1, on the reverse strand, counting down.
GCAGGCAAATTGCGCCACCTTCGCGACTGCTGCGGCAATGGGATCGAGGGTCCGGCGTAGATTCGTCGCGAACCCGATGGCGCCCATGGCAAACAAAAGCGGATGAATCGGTTTCGCATTCGCCAGTGTTGCGGTCAGCACGGCGGCAGCGCCAAAGACCGCGCACGCCACGACGTTGCACGTCGTCGTCACCGGTGCTGTGCGGAAGGTCATGGGTCGAATGCTGAATCTTGCCGCGCTCCGCTGACGCTGAATTCTTGCTGCTGTCCGCTCGGGCTTTCTTCAGTGCTCGCGGGGCTCTCCCCCGAGTGCCGAGCGCCGGGCGACCTGCATCACACCCGCTGCCTCCTGACTGGACAGCGGACAGCGACAAGTGCCGTCACCAGCGGATCGCGCCAAGCGTCAGCGTCCTTGACGCCAGACGAACACGAAATACGCCGCCACGGCGGTCGCCAGGAACCCGAACGAGAACACGATGCCGGCGATCGGTCCCGTGCAGAAGATGTAGAGCCAGAGGCCGAGCGACACCAGGGCCGGGACCGGATACAGCGACATCGTGAACGGCTGCGCGATGTCGTGGCGGTAGCGCCGGAGCAGGATCACGCCGGCGCACTGCCAGATGAACTGCACGAGAATCTGCACCAGGATCAGCCAGTTGACGATCTGACCGAGCGTCAGGAAGCAGAACGGGATGGTGAGCGCGCCGATGGTCAGCAGGGATACGTGCGGAAAGTGCTTCGTCGGGTGGACGCGCGCGAACACCCGGAAGAACTGCCCATCGCGTGCGGCTGCGAAGGGAATCCGTGAATAGCCGAGAATGAACGCATAGAGAGACGACGCGGTCACGAACAGGATCAGGGCGTTCATCACGACGCTGGCGATGCGTCCCTGAGCGGGATCCGAGAAGGTTCGCTGAATGAACACCGACGCGATGGTGCGTGTCTGCTGCGCCTCCTGCCAGGGCATCATGCCGAGGATGACGATCGTCATCAGCACGTAAATGGCGACGACGGCCAGGATCGACCAGACAATCGCTCTGGGCATCGTCCGCTGCGGATCGCGAATCTCCTCGGCGATGTTGCACACCTGGTTGTAGCCGCCGTAGTTGTACATCGCGAGGATCGAGGCGGCGCCGAGCTTGGACAGCAGATCGCCGTTGAGCGTGTAGGCCTCGGGCGGAAACGTGAACGCTTGCGCGGGCGAGAAGCGAAACAGGCCGGCGACGATCACCCAGCCGACCGTCAACAGCACCACGCCAAGCAGCGCGATCGACAACCGGCCAACGTCCTCGATGCGCCGGTAGAGCGCAGCCGTCATCACGATGCAGACCGCCGCGGCAATGAGGTTGTGCTGCAGCGGCGACATCGACTGCCAGTAGAACCCGAGGTAATCGGCGAACCCGACGGCGCCGCTCGCGATGCCGAGCGGCCCAATAATGATCGTCTGGAAGATGAAGACGAACGAGAGCAGCTGGCCGAGCCCGAACGGCTTGTAGGCTTCCCGCAGATAGAGATACGGCCCGCCGCTGCCGGGAAGCGCGGCGCCGAGCTGCGCGTAGACGAGGCCGTCGCAGAGTGCGAGAACGGCGCCCGCGAGCCACGCATACAGGATGTGCGGGCCGCCCATCGCGGTGATCATGAATGGAATGGTCAGGAACGGGCCGACGCCGATCATGCCCAGCATGTTCGTTGCGATCGCCTGCAGCAGGCCGATGCCGCGATCGAGGTGAGCCGGTGCGGTCGAGGCCGGCGTCATGCGTCGAGAAGCACCTGAACGAGCTGTTCGGCGACGGTAGAATCAGAGACGAGAGGATTACTCGCAAGGGCTTTTGCCGCGGTGTGGCGATCGCCGGACAGCGCGGCAGCAACAGTCAATCGCTCGTAGTCCTTGACCTGGACAACGAGGTCCCGGACTTGTGGGGGAAGCGACCCGACGTGCAGGGGCTGCGCGCCGTTGCCGTTCACCGCGCACGGCACCTCGATTACGTCGTCATCTTCCAGCTCCGGCAGATTGCCGCGGTTCACGACGTTCAGCGGAAGAATCGTGCCCGAGTTGGTGTGAATCGCCTCGACGACGGCGAGCGCGATCTTGTCGTAGCCCGTCGGACCCTCCCATGGGGACGCGACGTCTGATCGAGTCGCGCCGCTTTCGATCTGCATGTAGCCGGCGTTTCGCGCGGTCAGGTACGCCTCGTAGACAGCCACGGTGTCTGTGCCCGGGCGCGACAGATCCTCGAAAAGCCGAGCGTTGAGTTGCTGGATGACCGCTCCCCTGCTCGAGCCCGCCCGGCGTAGGTGCTCGAGTGCGTCGGCCGGCCGATAGTAGTAGTAGAGATACTCTGTCGGCAGGAGACGCAGCCGTGACAGGAAGTCTGGCTCGAAGAGCGGCGACCGATAGATCGAATGCAGCTTCTCAGGAGATTCCCACAAGGTGTGGAGGGCCGGGCGTCCGCGATGGAAGACCTCACGCACCCAGCCGAGATGGTTGAGACCAAAATAGTCGAAGGCGCATTCAGTCGCCGGAAGATTGAGCGCGTGCGCGATCTCGTAAAAGAGCTCCGTGGGCGTATCGCAGATCCCGATGATCTTCGCGGCTGACGCGTTGCGAACGGCCTGCGTGATGATGCCGACGGGGTTCGTGAAGTTCACGATCCACGCATCGGGTGCGTGCCGCTCGACCTGACGCGCGTACTCGACCATCGCCGGAATCGTGCGCATGGCCATGGCGAACCCACCGGGTCCGACCGTCTCCTGTCCCAGGATCCCGAATGAAAGGGTCGTCTGCTCATCGCGCGCCCGCGCCTCTATCCCGCCGACGCGAATGCTCGTGAACACGAACGCCGAGTGCTCGAGGCAGTGCTCAATCGAGTCGCATCGAGAAATTGCGACACCGGCGGAAAGCCGTTGCGCCAGTGGCGCCATGGTGGCGAGCCGGTCTCGAGCGATGTCGAAGAGCGCAATCTCGCGAATCGGCAGGTTCGACCGCGTGAGGCCGTGGACGAGCAGCGGCGTGCGGACGCCGCCGCCCCCGATGACCGCGATCTTCATCGGCCGCTCCGGCGCTTCGGCAGACCGTCGATGCCTCCCGGCGCTCGCGTCGAGAGCGCGCCGATCCTGTTGCCGGCCAGGAGACTCCGGCGCGGCGACTTCCGGCGCAGCCGCGCGGCGAGAAAGCCGCCGTTGAAGGCGTCGCCCGCGCCAGTCGTGTCGACGACCCGCACCGAAGGCGCGGGCTCCTCGAACTCGAGATCGGAGGCAATCCAGCGGCTGCCGCGCGCGCCGCGCTTCACGATGGTGACGCGCGCGTGCGACTTCCAGAACGCGAACGCGGCGCGGGCGTGTCGAACGCGTGCGTACAACACCGCCTCCTGTTCGTTCAGGAAGACGTAGTCAAGGGTCGCGACGAGCGGATAGAACGCACGATCCTTCAGCAGCGGTTCGTTCCAGCCGAAGTCCCACGACGTGGTGATGCCGCGCCGCGCGAGCGAGGTCACGACCGGGAGCCACCGCGAGCAGCGCGGCGGAAAGAACGCGAAGTGCACGTGACGAGCGTCCGCCTGACGGATCGGCGCCACGAGTCTGGGCTCGAGACGATCGTTGACGCCGTTGTAGGTCACGAAACTGCGATTGCTCCGCGTCGACAGCGCGGCCGAGATAGCAGGACGCTCGGCCCGCCGCCTCATATCGGCAACGGCGATCCGCTCCCGCGCGAGCAGCGCGGATGCGTCGGCGCTGAGGCCGCTCACGACGCGACACCGCAGACCGAGCCGGGCGGCGGCGATCGCGGTGATCACCGCGCCGCCACCGATTGTCCGGGCGAAGCGGGCCGTCTTGATTTCCTCGCCCGGTCCCGGCAGACGGGGAAGGTCGAAGAAGATCAAATCCTCGAACGCCTCGCCGGCGGTCAGCAGATCAGCTGCGGGCACCGGAAAACACTACACCATGCGCGATGGGAAATGGGCAATGGCAGAGATGCGGAGAAAGCCTGTTGTTAACAAGTGATCTGTCCGCTTTCATTTGACAAGTGATCTGACCGCTTTTCAGATGAGGCCTGTGGCAGCTGTGGAAAACGCGCTTTCGGCGTTTTCCAAGGAGCGGTGGACGCGTTCTTGGCGTCCACGGCTCCGGCAGCTTCCACAGGCTGCACGGCACGGCGCCGATCGCGCGGACGCTCGAGGCCCGCTGGATACCGACCGAGGCAGTGTGTGCCTGCCCAGATCGAGCACGCGCCCGAGAGATGACGACGGACGAGCACGCGGCGCCCCGCGCAGGTCCGCCGGCCGGGCTGTCGCGCCACCTGCAACACGTATCCGCCGATCGACACGGTGTTGTCAGCGGCGACCACCCGCTCCTCTTCGTGACAGAGAATCTGATCGACATCCACGGGTCCGAGTGCGACGAAGGCACTCGCCGCATCGGCCGGGGCGCACTGGAACGTGGTGTTGTAGTCGGGGACGAAGCGCTCGCGCACATAGGTGTTCGCCGTGGCCAGCGTGGTGATCTTCGCGACGCGGAGCTCGTTGACCAGCCGGTCCTGGAACGTCCGATTCAGCCGCTCGCTCCGCCCGCGGGCCTGCGGCGAGTAGGCCCCAATGTGCTCGATGCCGAGCCGCGCCAGGGCCCGCCCCACTTGGGTCAGGCGGTGCGTGTCGACCGGGCCCCCCGCCTGCGGCGTATGGAAGGCCCAGTGCGCGCGGTCGGTATAGACCGCCATCGGCAGCCCGTGCGTGGTGATCACGTCGCGTAACGCCGTCATCACGGCCACGGTCGTTTCGCTCGGCCACAGCTGCGCATACAGGACCTGTTTGGTGGCATCGTCGAGGACCGCGATCAACACGGCCCGCTGGTTCGGGCGCAACGCCAGCCACGGGTGCGGACTGCCATCAATGTGCAGCAGTTCGCCGAAGCACGCGCGCGGCTCGCGCCGCCGCCGATGCCGGCCCCGCGCGCGCTGCTTGGTGACCAGGCCTGCCGTCTGCAGCGCCTGTTTGAGAAAGCTGTACGATACCTGCGCGGCGTGCTCGCGCCGCACGATCTGATGAAAGTGCCGGATATTGAAGCCGCGGTACCGCTCTCGATACAACCGCAGCAACCGCTCGACCTCCGGCGCCGCAATTCGGCGTACCGAGGGCTGATGGCGCCGTTTGTCGACCAACCCGACATAGCCATGCTTCTCGTACCGTTCCCGCCATCGGCGCAACGTCCGTGGCGAGAACCCCAAAATGTCCGCGGCGCGAAACCAATGCATCTCGCCACTGAGCGCCTTCAAAATCACTTCCTCCACCTTCATCGCCCGCTCCCACGCGGCGTCGGGATAGGACATCGAGCCTCCTGACTCTTTGTCCTAGCCCACCCGCTGTCGAGGCGGACAAATCACTTGCTCTCGGGAGCGGTCAGATCATGTACTCCCTACAAGATGCGGAGAAAGCCTTGACCGCGCGTGCGCTTGGTCGCAGAATCGCGCCCATCATGCGACGACTGCTGCTCTCTGGCGTCACGCTGCTTGCGGTTGTACTGACGGCGCACGGACGAGCGCAGATGCCGGCGCAAGACGAGGGCGCGTCCGGCGCGTGGCAGAAGCTGTTGAAGATTCAGACGACCGCCAGCGCGATGCACACCACCGCGCATCCCGACGACGAGCACGGCGGCGTGCTGACGATGTTGAGCCGCGGCGCGGGCGCGCGCGTGACGCTGCTGACGCTCAACCGCGGCGAGTCCGGAGACAACGCGATCGGCTCGGAGCTCTTCGACGCGGTCGGATTGATCCGCACCGAAGAGTTGCTGCTGGCCGACCGGTACTACGGCGTCGATCAGCAGTACTTCACGACCGTCATCGACTACGGCTTCTCGAAGCGTCTCGAGGAAGCGCTCGACAAGTGGGGCAAGGACAACGTCCTGCGCGACGTCGTCCACGTCATCCGGATGGAGCGCCCGTTCGTGCTGATCGCGCGGTTCCAGGGCAATCAGCGCGACGGGCACGGCAACCACCAGACCGCGGGATTGATGACGCAGGAGGCGTTCAAGGCGGCGGGCAACCCGAAGATGTTCCCCGATCAGCTCTCGAGTGGCGTCACGGCATGGCAGCCGCTCAAGCTCTACATGGGCGGTGTTCGCGACAACGAGGATTGGACGCTGCGAGTGGATACGGGTGGATACGATCCAGTGCTCGGTGATTCATACCAGACGTTCTCGCGGCTCGGGCTCAGCTTCCAGCGCTCCCAGAACGGCGGACGCTTCAGCCCGCAGCCCGGTCCCTCGGTTTCCTACTACAAGCGGCTCCAGTCGATCGTCGATGCCCCGGCGAAGGAGACGAGCTTCTTCGACGGCATCGACACCACGATTCCTGGAATCTATCGGGCGCTGAAGAAAACGGCGCCCGCTGGCGCCGACGCGCTGCTCTCGGCGATCGACCGCGAGGTCAAGGCCGCGGTTCAGGCCTTCAAGTGGACCGACCCGTCCGCCTCGGCGCCTGCGCTCGCCCGTGCCTTGAGCGCGACGCGGGCGGCAACGAAACAACTGGGCAATGACCCGGACGTCGCGCACGTGCTCGCGCTCAAGGAACGCCAGATCGCCGACGCGGTCCACGCGTGCCTCGGCATCAGCCTCACCGCAATCGCGCAGCCGGCCGGTACGCCCGAAGCGACGGGCCCATTCAATCCTGGTCCCGTTGCCATGACGCCGGTCACGCCCGGGCAGACGTTCGACGTGCGAACGGTCTTCATCGATCGCAGCCCGGTGGAAGCCACGGCCGTTCGCGTCACGCTTCAGGGAAAGGGCAATTGGTCAATCAGCGGCGAATCCGCATCGCCAGGCGCAAAACAGAATCAGCCGATATCTGGGAAGCTCACCGCAACGGTGCCGGCTGATGCGGCGCTCACACGGCCCTATTTCGTCCGTGCGTCGATTCAGGACCCGCGTTACACGCTGACCGATCCATCGCAGATCCATCGGCCTGCGACGGAACCCGCCTTGGTCGCCGTGGCTCACTACGAGGTCAACGGCGTGCCGCTCGAAATCCGGCGCCCGGTCACGAGACTCGATGCCAACCTGCCCTACGGCTACGACACGAACGTGCTGGCGATCGTTCCGGCGATTGCGGTCACGCTTGGGCCGGCCCAGGCCGTCACTCCTTTGAGCCTGCCCGACAAGAAGGTGATGGTGAAGGCCGAGGTATTGAACAACCGTGATGGCAAATCTGATGGCACGCTGACGTTGAAGGTGCCTGACGGGTGGAAGGTCGAACCGCAATCACATCCGTTCCAATTCTCACAGCCGGGTGAACGCGCGCGTTATCAGTTCACCGTGAGCATCCCGTCGCTCGAGAACCGGACGTACCGCATCGAGGCCGTCGCTTCCTCTGGCGGTCGTGAGTACCGCGAGGGATACGACACTATTCAGCACCGCGACCTGGAGACGCGCTACCTTTATCGTGACGCGGTGTCGACCGTACGAGGTATCGACGTAACCATTGCACCCGGATTGAAGGTCGGCTACGTGATGGGCGTTGGAGACGATGTGCCCGGGGGGCTGACGCAGCTTGGCGTGGACGTGCAGCTGCTGGGCGCGCAAGAGCTCGCGACGGCCGACCTCAGCCGCTTCAACGCGATCATGACCGGCACGCGCGCCTACGCCGTGCGTGACGATCTGAAAACCTACAACCGGCGGCTGCTCGATTACGTGAAGAACGGGGGCAACCTGATCGTGCTGTACAACACGCAGGAGCTCGTGCCGAATCAGTTCGCCCCATTTCCCGGCGATCTGCCACGGAGCGCGGAAGAGGTGTCAGAAGAAGACTCGCCGGTCGACATCCTCGCGCCATCCGATCCTGTCTTCAACACGCCGAACAAAATCACCAAGGCCGACTTCGACGGCTGGGTCGAGCAGCGCGGCTCAAAGTTCTGGTCGGCCTGGGACGCGGCCTACACGCCGATGATCGCGACGTGGGACAAAGGTCAGCAGCCGCAGAAAGGCGGATGGCTGCACGCGAAGTACGGCAAAGGGGACTACACCTACTTCGCGTACGCGTTCCACCGTCAACTGCCGTACGGCGTTCCCGGTGCCTATCGATTGCTGGCGAATCTGCTCTCGCTTGGTCAGAGCGGCAGCACGCCGGCGCGGCGCTGAGCACACACCAGAATCCAACCTCCGCCTCACAGGAGCACGACTCGTTATGAAGTGGTCCGAACTTCGATTCGCAGGGGTCATGCGCGCAGCCTGGCTGCTCGCGATCGTGTTGGTTCTTGGCTCATCATCCGCGCTCGCGCAGCTCGCGTCCGAGCTCGTGGTCTCTGGTCTCGTCTTACCGGTCGAGGTCGTGCAGGACCCGACCCAGCCGAACGTCCAGTTCATCGTCGAACAGGGCGGACGCATTCGCGTGGTGCGCAACGATCAGTTGGAACCGGTGGACTTCCTGGATCTCACATCGATCGTGATCAGCGGGGGCGAACGGGGGCTGCTCGGGCTGGCGTTTGCGCCGGACTACGCGGTCAGCCGGCGATTCTTCGTCAACTACACGCGGCAGCCGGACGGGCATACCGTCATCGCTCGATATCGACGGTCCGCCACGGATCCGCTGCGCGCGGATCCGTCGTCGCGATTCGATCTGGTGTGGCCGGATGGGAATCGCTTCATCGCTCAGCCGTTCGAGAATCACAACGCCGGCGATCTCCAGTTTGGTTCGGACGGATATCTGTACATCCCGCTTGGCGATGGCGGCAGCGGCAACGATCCCGATCACCGCGCTCAGAATCCGCAGCAGCTTCTCGGCAAGATCCTCCGCATCAACACAGCGGTGCTGGACGGAGACCCCGAAGGCTACGACGTGCCGCCCGACAATCCGTTTGTCGGGCAAGCCGGCGTCCTGCCCCAAATATGGGACTTCGGCGTGAGAAACCCGTTCCGAGCCACGATCGATCAGATCGATCATGGCGGTACCGGCGCGCTGGTGTTTGCCGACGTCGGGCAGAACGCATGGGAGGAGGTCGACTACGAGCCTTTCCGCGCCGGCGGCCGCAACTACGGGTGGCGCAACCGCGAGGGCGCCCATGACAACGTCACCGACCGGCCGCCGGCGTTCCTGCCGCTCGTCGATCCCATCGTCGAGTACTCGCACGCGGTGGGCTTCGTGATCACCGGAGGGGTCGTGTATCGCGGCGCGGCCCTCGGAATCGGATTCTGGGGCCGTTACTTCTTCGCTGATTTCGGGGCGAGGCGAATCTGGTCGGTCGGGTTGACAATCGACCCCACGACGAGGGAAGCACAGGCCGGACAGATCATCGAGCACACGGCCGAGCTCGGCGGCTCCTCCGTCATCGGCAACGTCAGCTCGTTCCGGCTCAACGCCAACTGCGAGGTGCTCTTCCTTGACTGGGGCGCGGGACAGCTTCGACGCATCGTCAGCGCCAGCGGAGGCTCGGCGAGTGGTTGCCCGACATCGCCGGATCCATTTCTCTCGAGCGGCGGCGGCGTATTCACCGGCGGCCTGTGGTTCCCGCGGAACGATCCGCGCGTGGCAGGCGCAGGTCAGGGCGGATCGAGCGGAGGAGCTGGCGGAGGATGTCTGACCCGCCAACCCGTACCCAACTGGGTGTGCGTCAACGGCGGCTGGGTGCCGCCGGATCATCCGCTGGCGGGGGGCGGAGGCGGAACAGGCGGAGGCGGCGGCGGGACTGGTGGGGGAACCGGCGGGGGCACGAGTGGAGGAACCGGCGGTTCGAACCCCGGGTGCGTGACGCAACAACCGGTAGCCAACTGGGTGTGCGTCAACGGTGGATGGGTGCCGCCGGATCATCCGCTGGCTGGCTCAGGAGGAGGCAGTCAACCGGGCGGCGGTGGTACGGGTGGAACCCCCGGCGGCGGCACGGGCGGCGCTCCAGGAGGGTCGACCGGCGGGTGCACGACTGTACAACCGGCCTCGAATTGGGTGTGCGTCAATGGAGGCTGGCTGCCACCGAACCATCCCCTTGCGGGTGGTGGAGGATCGTGAGCGGCGTTGCCGCAGAGGCCGATCAAGGGCCATTTGCTACTATGGCAGGATGGCCCTCGACGAACGCGCGTTCTTCAACGAGAAACCGGAGTCCCGTCAGGGACGATACCAGTGTCCCAAATGCCGGCGGACGAACGACTACAGCATCCGCTGGGTCCGTCGCGCCAAGAAGGACAGGCCGCCGGCAGGTGCCGACGATCAGGATCGCGCGAGGTTCGCCAAGCTGCGCGACTATCTGTTGCGGCTCGACGACGAGGTCACGTGCAAGACCTGCGGGAAGAAATTCGAGATCCCGTCGCAGCACTCGCTGATGTTCATCGACCAGATGGGCGGTCTGCCCAACGACGAGGATCTCGAGCGCGAGATTGCGGAAGCCTCGGGCGACTCGGATCCAGAGCCGCCTCGCAAGCCCGAACTCCCGGCGCGTTTCACGCGTAAGTCGTCAGGGTGGAAATAGTCGTCGCGCGCTGATCACGATGCCTGACGCGCCGCGCGTGCGTGGAACATTGCCGAGACGGTCGATGCCGTGGGTACCGGAATGGTTCCCGGTACATCAACTGGCTGAATCTCTTTCTCCACGAGCATGAACCGGCCACATTTCACGACGCCCTTCCCCTTTACGCGGCCGGTCTGAATCTCTTTGATGGCGCCGTCGAGAATGCGCAGGACAGCGCCTTGCAGCACGAGCTCGAGGTTGACGGAAAACGGCAGCCGTCCGACCTCGTGACCATCCTTCATGAGCGCGACATACGGTTTGTGCTCAGACGTGATCTTGTGCTCCCCCAGCTGCAGGAACATATCTTTGCCGGGCGACTTCAGGCTTTTCTCGAGCTGTTGACGCACGGCAAACGCCTTGTTCCAGGCCCCGACGAGCACATCAGCCAGGCCGATGTCGAGCAGCCCGGTCAGCTGGCGCGCGAGCGCGCCGGACATCAGACGCAGAGCGGCCAGTGAGACATTCGGTCCGCCACCTGCGTTGACCTCCATGCCCTCTTCGGCGAGGGCCTTCTTGATGCTGTCGGCCAATTCGGCTTGCGCCGGCAGAAGCAGACTGGACATCGTAGCCATGACATCACCTCGTTCCGCCCGCGACGTTGAGTACGAGCGCGGCTGGAGACTGAATGGCCTGGGTCCCGTGGTCAGGGAAACCCTGGAGCGATAGCTCAGACGACGCGAGTGCGTGACCGTCGGGGATGAGCTGCACACCGCTGTCGACGTGAGGCGCCAGCGTGATCGCCGGCGATGGTTGTCCGCCTCCTCCGCTGACGCGCGCCACGACTGCCGCAGCGGCCAGACCGAGAGCGATCCCGGCGCCCAGCATCCCCAACAGCGCGAGGTCGAGCGAAGCAATCTCGAGATCGATTGGCGCGCTGGGTGAAACCTGCGCGCCGGGCCGAGGGAACTGACCCGTGATCGTTGCTCGCGCGACCAGCGAACGGACTCGACTGACGTTGCCCGTTTGCAGGCCAGCAGCCTGAAGGATGCTACGCGCGTCCGATTCAGAACGACCGAAGAGATCCGGTACAGCGATCAGCGCCACCGCGGCAGGCGCAGCCGCAGCCGCAGCCACCACGATATCAATGCCAGTCCCCGGATTGACTCGTGCGCCGGCCGCCGGTAGCTGTCGAAGAATCGTTCCGGCCGTGTTCGTCGACATCTCCTGTGTCGCTGCACCCAGCACGAGACCGCGTTCACGAATCAGCCGCTCCGCCTCGAGCTGCGTGCGGCCCGCGACGTCCGGCACCTCGATCGTGATCGGGACAGCGAGCCAGATTTGCACTTCAGTACCGGCCGTCGCGTTCGTGCCAGCAGGCGGTATCTGATCCACGACCGTGCCGACCGCGAGTTCGGATGGGCGGTCGGCGATTTGGCCCAGGCGCAGACGGGCAGTGGTCAGCGCGTCAGCCGCCCTTGCGCGATCCTGACCGCGCAGATCCGGCACCGTCGCTGGTAATGGCACCGCCAGCGACACTTGCACCGCGGTCCCGGGGCGCGCGCTTGTGCCAGCTGCCGGTGTCTGATCGACAACCGTGCCGACCGCGAGCTCAGACGGACGTTGGGTGATCTCGCCGAGCCGCAGACGCGCCGTGGTCAGCGTGGCAGCCGCGTTCTCGCGATCCTGCCCGCGCAGGTCCGGCACCGTCGCTGGTGTCGGCACTGCGAGCGACACCTGCACCGAAGTCCCAGGGCGCACGACTGTGCCCGCCGGCGGAGTCTGGTCGACAACTGTACCGATCGGGCGCTCGGACGGGCGTTCACTGATCTCGCCGAGACGCAGGCGCGCCGTCGTCAGCGTCGCGGCCGCCTTCGCACGATCCTGACCGCGCAGATCCGGCACCTTCGCCGGCAAAGGCACCGCGATCGACACCTGCACGGCAGTCCCAGGGCGCACGACGGTGCCCGGTGCCGGCGTCTGATCGACGACCGTGCCGACTGCACGGTCGGACTCGCGGTCGCTGGTTTCGCCGAGACGCAAGCGCGCTGCCGTCAGTGTCTCAGCCGCTGTCGCGCGATTCTGCCCGCGCACATCCGGTACCGTCGCCGGTTGCGGCACCGCCAGCCACACCTGCACCGCGGTCCCAGGTCGCACGACCGTCCCCGGCGCCGGTGACTGTTCGATGATCGTGCCGACAGCGCGATCCGACGGACGGTCGGCCGCTTCGCCGAGACGCAGACGCACCGCCGTCAGCGTGTCGGTTGCCATCTCGCGATCCTGCCCGCGCACATCCGGCACCGTTACCGGCTGCGGCGCAGCCAGCCAGACCTGCACCGCGGCGCCAGGACGCACGGCTGTTCCCGGTGCCGGTGTCTGTTCGACGACCGTGCCGACCGCGCGATCGGATGGACGGTCGGCAACCGGACCCAAGCGCAAGCGCGCCGTCGTCAAAGTGTCAGTCGCCGTTGCACGGTCCTGACCGCGCAGATCCGGCACCGTCACCGGCACCGGAGTCGCCATCCAGACCTGCACCGGACTGCCACGCTTGACCATCGTGCCCGCTGCCGGAGATTGTTCGATGACAGAGCCGGTCGGTTGATCCGATGGGCGCTGGCCGATCTCGCCCATGACGAGCCCGGCGCGCTCGAGTGCGCCGCGGGCGCCGGTTTCGTCGTTCCCGCGAAGCATCGGGACGACCACACCGGCTGGTGGAACCGCGACCCACACACGCACCGGGGTATCGCAGTTGACATTGGAGCCGGCGGCCGGAGCCTGGTCGAGGATGACGCCCGCGGCGTCGTTCGATTCGCGCTCGTCAACAGTACCCAGCCGCAGCCCACCGCGCTCCAGCAGAACTGCCGCAGTTTTGGCGTCGCGGCCGATCAGCCTCGGAACCGCCGCACAACTCAGGGGCGGGGCCACAGCGACGAGGACGTTGACCTGAGAGCGGCACAGCACCTTCGTTCCGGCTCGCGGCTGTTGCGCAACGACGGTTCCAGGACGAACGTCGAACTGCCGATCGCCGACCGAGCCAAGGACGAGATCGGCGCGCGCCAGCCGCCGCTGAATTTCGCCGACATCATTTCCGCTGAGGTCCGGAACGATGCACGGCGGCGGTTCCTGCGTGTCACCGTGATTCGGCGGGGGCACTGCGACGAGCAGCGCCACTTGAGATCCGCACGCGACCTTGGTGCCAGGCGATGGCGACGCTGCCAGCACAGAGCCGCGCGGCCGATCGGATTCACGCGTCGCGACGCGACCGACTTCCAATTTCGCTTTTGCAAGAAGTTTCCGGATGTCATCCGCCGAGTGACCGATGACGTCCGGCACTGCCACCACGCATGGCGGTTCCGATGGCGTGTCACCGTGGTTCGGCAGGGGCACTGCGACGAGCAGCGCCACTTGAGATCCGCAAGCGACCTTGGTTCCAGGCGATGGCAACGAAGCGAGCACAGAGCCAGCCGGCCGGTCGGACTGACGCGTGGCGATTCGGCCACTCTCCAGCTTCTTCTGCGCAAGCAGCTTCCGGCTCGAGTCCACCGAATTCCCGACGAGGTCTGGCACCACGCAATCCAAGACAGGTCCGACGTCGTCTGTGCCTTGCGAACCCGATCCGGCGCGGCCACCCACCTTCGAGTCCAATCCGCCGCGGCCTTTCACCATCGAGCCGGATCCGACGCCGTCTTTCGTTCCCGATTCGGGCACCGGGGCGGCGACCCAGACGTCGATTGAAGAACCACATTGGACTCGCGTTCGCGCCTGCGGTCGCTGGTCGACGACGGTTCCGCGCGGTGCGTTCGCCGTACGGCTCTGCGCTGTCCCCAGTTGCAGATTCGATGAGGCGAGCGCAGATTTCGCGCCGCTGGCCGTTACACCCGTCAGGTCCGGCACGGTGCAGGTGGCGAGTTTCTGCTGCCGAGTCGGCTGCGCGTCAATGGCAGCCGGGCGTTGTCGAGCTGGCGTAGCCGTTCCGCTGGGTTTCTGTTGCGTTTCGAGGTTGCTGCGGGGGTCAAAGGAACCGGCGGATGCCGCAGAGCCCAGTGCCAGCACAACCGAGCTGGCAACCGCGAGGCGAGTAATCGCAGAATGCATGGGCCCCCTCCTTCTGAATCTGGGGGCACGAGCGAAGTGCCAGGCTTT
>DATAEK010000086.1:0-25713 GCA_036258055.1 Vicinamibacterales bacterium | reverse complement strand
TCTCACTGCGCGTGGGGGGAAGCCGCTAACGAGACGCCAGGCCGCGGCGGTTTGTGCCGCGGACAGGCCGAAGGCCGTCGCGCGAAGCGCGTAAAGCGCGTGGGGGTGGGGCCCCACGCGCACTAAGAAAAGACCACGAGGTTCATTTCATGAGATCCGATTCGAGACCACCGAACCGCAGGCGCGTGCTCGCATTTTTCTGGGCGCTCGCCGTGACACTCGCGGCGATCGCCACGTATGCCGACGCCCGCGCGCAGGAGCGCCCGGCTGCGAGCGCTGATCCGCGAGTCGGGCTGAAGGCCGGGTTGCGCGACGCGGGTGTCGCCGCCAGGGGCATGGAGCTCGTGTCCAGCCTGCCCAAGCCGCAAGGATTCTTCGATCCCAAGTCCCCGGGCGGCGAGCCGACGCCCCCCGAGACGGAAGGCAACGGCGGGCCTGGTCGCGGCAACGCGGCGGGCGGAAATGCGGCCGCCGGCACGACGCCTCCTTCTACGCCGCCGGCGGCGGGCGCCGCGGCGCCCGACGCTGCGGGTGGAAGAGGCAACGGCAGGGGCGGAGGTCCCGGACTGAACTTCGCGAACTCGGACCTCGCGTTCAGCCGGAATCGCCTCATCATGGGGAACTTCAACGGTTTCAACACCTACGACATCGACAGCGCGACCAAGCCGCGGCTCGTCACCTCCGTCGTCTGCCCGGGCGGACAGGGCGACGTTTCGATCTACGGCCACCTGCTGTTCATGTCGGTCGAGCAGACGCGAGGGCGTGTCGACTGCGGTACACAGGGCGTCGAGGCTGCGGTCAGCGCGGAGCGGTTCCGCGGCGTCCGTATCTTCGACATCACCGACCTGAAGCACCCCAAGCAGCTGGCGGCGATTCAGACCTGCCGCGGATCGCACACGCATACGCTCGTTCAGGATCCGAAAGACAAGGACAACATCTACGTCTACGGCTCGGGGACGAGCACCGTCCGATCGGGTGATGAGCTCTCAGGTTGCTCGGCTGCGGATGCCAAGGACGATCCGAACACGTCGCTCTTCAGCATCGACGTCATTCAGGTACCGTTGGCGGCGCCCCAGACGGCACGCATCGTCAACCGTCCGCGCATCTTCGCGGATCCGGAGACCGGAGCGATCTCCGGCTTGTGGCAGGGTGGAGATCACGGTCCCGGGACGCAGACGTCGCGCCTGACCAACCAGTGCCACGACATCACGGTGTTTCCGGAGGTCGGCCTCGCGGCTGGCGCCTGCTCGGGCAACGGCATCCTGCTCGACATCTCGGATCCTCAACACCCGACACGGCTCGATGCCGTCACGGACAACAACTTCGCGTACTGGCACTCGGCCACCTTCAACAACGATGGGACGAAGGTGATCTTCACCGACGAGTGGGGTGGCGGCACGCGTCCGCGCTGCCGCGCGACGGATCCGCCCAACTGGGGCGCCGACGCGGTCTTCGACATCGTCGATCGCAAGCTGAAGTTCGGCGGCTACTACAAGCTGCCGGCGGCGCAGACCGACCAGGAGAACTGCGTCGCCCACAACGGCTCGATCATTCCGGTGCCCGGGCGCGACATCATGGTCCAGGGGTGGTATCAGGGAGGCGTCTCGGTCTTCGATTTCACCGACTCCGCACATCCCGTCGAAATCGCTTTCTTCGATCGCGGCCCGATCGACGAGAAACAGCTCGTCACCGGGGGCTACTGGTCGGCCTACTGGTTCAACGGGCACATTTATGGCTCGGAAATCGCGCGGGGCATCGACGTCTTCACGTTGAAACCGAGCGAGGACCTGTCGGCGAACGAGATTGAGGCCGCAGGTCTGATCCGATCGACCGAGTTCAACGCGCAGGATCAAGTGCGTCTCGTCTGGCCGGCGAACACGGTCGTCGCCAAGGCGTACCTCGATCAGCTCGGCCGCACCAAGGGCATCCAGCCGGAACGCGCGCGCGCTGTCACGAACGCGCTGGACAAGGCGGACAAGTCGAAATCGGCGAAGGACAAGACGGTCGCGGCCACCGAGCTCAATTCACTGGCGACCCAGCTGGAGAGTGATGCCGGGGCGGCTACCGGCCGTGACGCGATGCGTTTGAAGTCGCTCGCGGCCACGATCAAGAGCCGCGCGACGGCGTTGCGGTAATCTTGGGCCGGCGGAAGCCGGCCACAACCGAAGCTGTGGCGTCCGCCTTTAGGCGGACCCATCAAATCCGCCGTACTTCGACAGAAACCCCACGAGGCCGCCCTCCTCGAGGATGCGAAGCATGATGGGCGGCATGGGCGCCGCCTGGACCAGGTTCCCGCGGGTCAGGTCGTGGACGGTTGCTGCGCCGTCCATGAACCGGACCGACAGTCGATCGCCCTCCTCGATGGCCGACGTCTCGCATTGCACGGCGAGAAGGCCGTTGTTGATCGCATTGCGATAGAAACTGCGCGCGAAGCTCCTCGCAATCACCGCGCGGATACCCGCTGCCTGGATGACCGTCGCTGCGACCTCCATGGCCGATCCGCATCCGAAATTGGCCCCGGCGACGATGAGATCCCCGGGCTGCACCGACCCCGCGAAGTCGGGCGCGATCGATTCGAGAAGATAGTGCTTCAGCACCGATGCGTCGATCGTCTCCCGCTTCCGTTTCGACGAGATGATGTAGTCCGTGTTCACGTCGTCGCCCAACACCCGGGCGCGCCCTTCGAGGATCATGACGCTGACCCCGTGAGCACAACCGGCGGGATTGAACCGGTCGCGGCTGCGGCTCCGCAGACCGCCGGCGACGCGAGGTAGATGCGGGCGGTGGCGTTGCCCATGCGGGCTTTGAAGTTGCGGTTCGCCGTCGAGAGCACCGTCATGCCGTCGCCCGGAATGACGCCGCTCGTCCCGCAGCAGGCGCCGCACCCGGCGGTTGTCACGATGGCCCCTGCGCTGACGAACCGATCGAGGGTGCCATCCGCAGTCAGACGCGCCTCGACTTCCTGTGATGCGGGTGTCAGCACGACCTGAACTCCTGCCGCAATCCGGCCACCCGCGCGCTCGAACGCATCAAGAGCCTGGTGAAAGTCGACGACCCGCCCACCCGTACACGTGCCGACGAACACCATCTGCACGGGCACGCCGCTCACGTCCGCGAGTGGCACGACGTCGTCCGGCTCGTGGGGGCGGGCGACGCGCGGCGTGAGCGTCGAGAGATCGCACCGGATTTCGCGAACGTAGTGCGCGTCCGGATCGGCTGAAACCGGGGTGCCGCGGTCACCCTCGCGCGCGGCTCGGTATTCGGTGGTGTTCGCGTCGTGGGGAAAAATCGCCGCTTTCGCGCCCGCTTCAACCAGCAGGTTGCTCAGGACGAGTCGATCGTCGAGCGTGAACGAGGGCAGCGCGTCGCCCGCGAATTCGGCTGTCTGGTAGTCGGCCCCTGAGGCTCCGAGCTCGGCGACGAGGGCGAGGGCGACATCTTTGGGCGCCACATCTGGCGCCCGTCTGCCTGTCAGCGTGATCCGAATCGTGTGAGGGACGCGAAGCCAGATCCGGCCCGTCATCATCGCGGCGGCAAGATCCGAGGATCCCACGCCGATGGCGAAACAGTTCAACGCGCCGCACGTGACCGCGTGGCTGTCGGCGCCGACCAGGAGATCGCCCGCACCGACCAGTCCGCGTTCGACCACGAGCTGGTGACTGATGCCGTCGCCCATCCCGAATACGGTCGCACCGTGACGCTCGGCAAACAGCCGAATGCGATCGTGAAACGCCCGCGTTTGCGGCGTTGTCGGCGGCGCGTAATGATCCAGGGAGAAGAACACGCGAGACGGGTTGTGCAGGCGGGTTGCCCCCATTCGTTCGAAGTAGTCGATCGCCATCGGACCCGAACCGTCAGTGCCGACCACCAGGTCGACCGTGCAGATCGCGATGTCGCCGGCACGCACGGTTCCGCCGGAGTGGTTGGAGAGGATCTTCTCGCTGATTGTCTGCGGCATCATCGTGGTGCCGGCTCTGCGACGGGCGTCTGACCTTCCGCCCGGGCGACGACCACTGTACCCACGAGGTTGCTGAACGTGTTGACCGTCGATCGGCACATGTCGAGCGGCCGGTCGATCCCCGCGACCAGCGCGATGCCGGCCGCCGCATTGGGGCCAAGGCCGATCGCGTTGAGCACGATCAGCGTCGTCACGAGCGAGCTGCCTGGAACACCCGCACCAGCCGACGAGGCCACGATGGTCGTCAGCACGATCGTCAGAATGGTGCCGACCGTCAGCGGCAGCCCGTAGAGATTCGCGAGAAATACCGCGGTCGCTGCCTTGTAAACGGCCGCGCCGTTCTTGTTGAGCGTCGTCCCCGTCGGCAGGACGAAGCTCGCCACATCGTTTGAAACCCCGAGGCGATCCTGTGCAGCGGCCATACTCACGGGCAGGGTGACGCTCGATGAGGACGTCGAGAACGCGAGCAGCAGCGGATCGGCAACGGCCCGGCAGAACTCACGAACGCGAAGGCCGGTCCCCAGCCTCAGCGCCGGCACCAACACGATGGCGACATGAATGGCGAGGCCGGCGACGACGATGAGCGCGTAGGTCGCGAGGCTTCTGAGCAGATCGGCGCCCGATCGCAGGACCGTTGCCGCGATGAGCACGAAGACGCCGGCTGGGGCCAGCATCATCAGCCACCGAATCACTACCATCGCGACATCGTTGACGGCGTCGAAAAAGGTCACGAGGGGTTGTCGCCGCGCCGGATCCAGAGCAGTCGCAGCCGCACCGAACAGGATGACCGCGAAAATCGTCGCGAGGAGGTCCCCCTGCGCGGCGGCCGCGATCGGATTCTGCGGGACGATCGCGATGAGTGTCTGCGCGAGGCCTGGAACCGAGGTCACCCCGGTACGGGCCGTCGTCCCGGCGGCCTCGAAGCGGTTGGCGATGGCGTCACGGACGCTCGGATCCAGGCCGGCGCCGGCCCCCGCCGTCAGCGCCACGGTCGCTCCGATGATCGCAGCCAGAATCGTCGTGCCCAGAAAGTAGGCAAGCGTGCGGCCGCCGATGCGCCCGAGCCGCCGCACGTCGCCGAGCGACGCCACGCCCGTGAACAGGCTCGCGATGACGAGCGGCAGGACCACCATCGAGATCAGCCGGATGAAGATCGTCCCCAACGGCTCGAGTGCGGTCACGATCGACGCGATGGCATCCACGTGCCGCGCGATCCATCCGAGGATCGCGCCCGTGCAAAGGCCGGCGATGATCTTGGTCTGCGGGCTCACGTCAAACGGCCGCCGGCGCGTTCGACGATCGCCGAAGGCGCGCGCAGTTCATCAAGCACGGCCGCCAACGCGTCGAGCGTGGCCGCGACGTCGGCGGGCCGGATGTCGCCCATGTGCCCGATCCGGAACGCCGTCTCCCGGTAGTGCTCGAGGCCGGCCGCAGTAAGGATCCCGCGCGCTTTGAGTCCCTGCCGCACGCGATCCGGCGGAAGGCCGCTCGGCGCGCGAATGCCGGTTATGGTCGTCGATCGGCGTCGAAGCTCGGGACATTGCAGCGTGAGTCCGAGCGCCTCGGCGCCCGTGCGAACGAGGCTCGACATCACCTCGTGTCGCGTGTAAACCGCGTCGAGCCCCTCCTCGTGAATCATCCGCAGCGCTTCGACGACCTGCAGCACGAGATGTACCGGCGGGGTGCCGGGTGTTTCCGGCTTCGGCTTCGTCACCTCGTGACGGATTTCTTCGAAGTTCCAGTAGCCGTGCGGCAGCCGGGCCGTGCGACTGGCGGATCGCGCGCGCGCGCTCATCACGGCAAACGACAAACCTGGTGACGACATGAGGCACTTCTGCGATGCCGTGACGGCGACGTCCACGTCCCACTCGTCGAACGCGAACGGCATGCCGCCGATCGACGACACGCCGTCGACGAGCATCAGAACGTCGTGCCCTCGCGCGACCCGAGCGACGGCCGCTACGTCGTTCGCCACGCCCGTCGACGTGTCGGAGTGGGGAAGCGCCACCGCCCGGATCTCGGGGTGCCCGGTCAAGATCGCCTCGACCTCGTCTGGATCGACGTCGTGCTCCCAGTCGGTTGCGACCCGATGTACGACCAGGCCCAGCGACTCGGCGATGCGGGCCCAGAGTCCGCCAAATCGGCCGTTGCAGCAGACGGCGATGGCGTCGCCCGCCGAGAAGAGATTCGCGATAGTGGCTTCGAGCGCGCCACGGCCTGTCGCATGTACCGGGAGTACGGGCTCGTGAGTCCCGAAGAGCGGCGGTAACAACTCGAGCATGACCGCGAGCTCGGACGCGAACTCCGGTGCCCGGTGGTGAATCATCGGCCGCGCTCCGGCGCGCAGCACGCGCGCCGGCACCCGCGTCGGCCCGGGCGTCATCAGCAGGAGCGGCGCCGCATCGGTCACTCGATGACTCCATGCTTGCGCAGCGTCTCGTCGATCTCGGCCTTGAATGGAGCGCCACCCTTGATTTCTGTCACCCGTTTCGCTTCGCGCCCGATGAGCGCCTGTACTAGCCCGAGCACCTCAGCAGCTGCCGCAGCCGGAACGACCGCCACACCATCCCGGTCGCCGACCAGGATGTCGCCCGGAAACACCACGGTTCCGCCGCAGCTGATCGGCGCGTTGATCTCGCCGGGTCCGTCTTTGTCGCAGCCGCCGGCGCTCACGCTTCGGCTGTATGCCGGGAACCCGAGCGCCGTGATCGCCTCGACGTCGCGGATGGCACCGTCCACGATGATGCCTCCAAGCTTCGCGACCGTTGCCGCTTGACACATCAGCTCGCCGAAGACGGCGCTGGTCGTGTTGCCGCAGGTGTTGACGACGACGATATCGCCAGGCCGTGCAACCTGGAGCGCTTTGTGAACCATGAGGTTGTCGGCGGGACGCGCGCTGACCGTCACCGCGAGGCCGCACAGCGGCACGCCACTACGCAACTGGATCCCAGGGTCCATGAAGTTGAACCGTCCCATGGCGTCGGCGAGATTCGAGGATGCGAGCCCGCGGAAACGCGCGACGAGGGCATCGTCGAGTCGCGGCGGCGGAGGAAGAACCCTGAAGCCCAGTCTGCCCGGCGTAGACATGCGGTGCGCCCTCCTTTGGCGCGTCGAGACTCGCGATCATACCCGGCGGAGGGGGTCGTCGAGGCGGGAGCCGCGTGACCTACTGGCGGGCGATTGCGGCGGCGCCGCCGCGCAGCACGAACTTCTGGATTTTTCCGGTTGCCGTCTTAGGCAGCGCGTCGAGGAAATGAAACCCGCGCGGGACCTTGAAATGCGCGAGGTTGGCGCGGGCGAACTCGCGAAGCTCTCCGTCGGTGGCGGTCGCGCCCGCTTTGAGCACGACGTAGGCGTGCGGTGACTCTCCCCACTGAGGATCGGGCCGGCCGACGACCGCCACTTCGAGAATCGCGGGGTGGCGGAGCAGAACGCCCTCGAGCTCGATGGATGAGATGTTCTCGCCGCCGCTGATGATCACGTCTTTGAAGCGATCGCGGATCTCGACGTACCCGTCGGGATGGACGACCGCGGCATCGCCGCTGTGGAACCAGCCGTCACGGATGGCGGCGGCCGTGGCCTCGGGATCGTTGAAATAGCCGGTCATGACCACGTTGCCGCGCGCGACAATCTCGCCGAGCGTCTGGCCGTCGTGCGGCACTTCCCGCCCCTGGTCGTCGACCACCCGAACCTCGCCCGAGGTGACGAGCTCGACCCCCTGACGTGCCTTGATCGCGGCGCGTTCCGCGATTGGCAGCGCCTCGTGTTCCGCGCGGGGTTCGCAAACGGTGATGAAAGGCGCGGTCTCGGTCAGGCCGTAGACCTGCGTTACCGTCCAGCCGTAGTCCCCCTCGATCCGGGCGATCGTGGCCGCGGCCGGTGGCGCGCCAGCGGTCAGGACGCGAATGCCGGCGGGCACGTCACCACGGACGTCCGCGGAAGCGTTGGCCAGTCCGATCAGTACGGTGGGCGCCGCGCACAACGTCGTGATGCGCTCGCGCCGGAGGTGATCGAAGACGGTCGCCGGTTCGACCTTGCGCAGACAGACATGCGTGGCGCCGACCGCCGTGACCGTCCACACGAACGTCCAGCCGTTGGCGTGGAACATCGGCAGCGTCCACAGGTAGCGATCGGCGGCGCGCATCGGCACGTGGAGAAGCGTTCCGACGCTATTCATCCACGCGTTGCGGTGGGTAATCATCACGCCCTTCGGCCGCGACGTCGTGCCGCTGGTGTAGTTGATGGTCAGCAGGTCGCGTTCGTCGATCGGCGGTTTCGCCTGAAGTGGCGCGCTCCCGGCCAGGGCTCGTTCGTATTCGATCCAGCCCTCGCGCGAGCCGTCGAGCGCGACGAAAGCCCGGACATTCCCCAGATTCGGACGGATCGTGTCGACGGCTTCGAGATAGTCGTGGTCCGCGCAGACGACGGTGGCACCACTGTGGGTGATCATGTATTTGAAGTCGTCGGGCGTCAGCCGGTAATTCAGCGGAACGAGGACGGCCCCGAGCATCGGCACCGCGTAGTAGCCTTCGAGGTGGGCGTGTGTGTTGGGGGCGATGTAGGCAACGCGGTCCCCTTGACGGACCCCTGCCTCCCGGAGATAACCGGCCCAGCGTTCGCATCTGTCGACGAATTGCGCGTAAGTGAGGCGCACATCGCCGTCGACCACCGCTTCCCCGGCGTGGTAGAGGCGACGCGCCCGTCGCATGAACTCGAGCGGCGAAAGTGGAACCTCGATGCCGCGAGTCTACCCCAAGAGAAGCCGCTCTTCACTGGCCCGGGTCGCGGGCCAGCATCGTCTGGACCGCGGCGAGGTTCTGCCGTGCCGGCGCGTAGTCCGGCATGATTCGCAGGACTGCTTCGAATTGGGCCTTGGCTTCCCGAACCCTCTGCGCCTGCACCAGCGCGATACCAAGGTTGGTGCGCGTCATCACGTTGTTGGGCGCGGCCTTCAACGCTTCCTCGTAATGAGAGATCCCCTCCTGGATCCGTCCATCCTGCACGAGCAGGTTGCCGACGTTGTTGTGCGCCTCGGCCGAGTCCGGCTTGATCCGCAGCGCATCCATGAACCGCGCGAGTGCCTCCTCACGCCGTCCGGCCTCGTAGGCCATAGTGCCGAGATTGTTCAGGCACAGGTAGCACGCAGGATTCCTCACGAGCGTGGACTCGAACAGCGTTCGCGGATCCGCGAAGTCGTGGCTGTGCCGCCACGTCAGCACGCCGAGCGTTCCAACCAGGGCGACAGCAGCCGCGGGAGCCAGTCGCTTGACTCCATCGCCCGAGCGCTGCACGAGGACGGTCACCCCGGCCGCGATCGCCACGATGACGCCGATGCTCGGCAGGTACTGGAAATGATCGGCGACGAAGGAAAACACGAACGGATAGACGTTCAGGAATCCGAGCACCGGAAAGAGTGATCCGACGAAGAAGAGCGCCGCCGCGAGCGGCGCGCGGGACCGGCCGCGAATCGACCAGAATCCCGCGATGACCGCCACCGCCGCGAGCAGAAAGAGCACCGGCGGCCAGATGGCATCGACGGTCCACCGCGGGTAGACGAACGTCAAGTGGACCGGCCAGAGCAGCTTCCCGGCGTAGAACCACAACACGCGTCCGGCGAGCACGCTCCGCTGGCCGAACGTGAATGCGAAGTTGGCGCCCTCGGCTGCGAGCAGGTGGCGCTCGAACCACGCCGTCACGAGTCCGGCGGCGGTTCCGGCCATGACCCACGGCACGAGCGGCATGACATCGCGCCGCCAGGAAAGCCGCCCGTCGCGCCACCAGATGACCAGCAGCAGCGCAGCGGGCAGTGTGGCGACGACCGTCTTTGTGAGCAGGCCAAGCACGAAGAACGACGAGGCGAGGATGTACCACGATGAGCGTCGCCCCTCGTCGAAGCGCAGATAGGCGTAGCCCGCGCTCAGGTAGAACACGAGTGACAGCGTGTTCTTCTGCTCCGAGATCCAGGCTACCGACTCGACGTGAACAGGGTGCAGCGCGAAGATGCCCGCCGCGAGCGTCGCGCCTGGGATCTTCAGCCGCTTCAGGATGATCAGCAACAGCCACGCGGCCAGTGCGTGGAGCAGGACGTTGACGAGGTGATACCCGATGGTGGAGTTGCCCCACCATCGGTGTTCCAGCCAGAACGCGCTGTGGAGCAGCGGGTAGTACTGCTGCGTGGCGCCGACATCGAACCAGATGCGCCAGAGCCCGTGCAGCGTCCGCAACTCGGGCCTTGTCACATGCGCGTCATCGTCCCAGAGGAAAGCACCGTTCAGCGCGGGTGCGTACGCGATCAGGACGCCGGCGAGCAGTGCGAATCCGACCCAGTAGGGATTGGAAAGGCCGCGGGCCTGAGCCGAGGCGACCGCTGGTTGCGCGCGCGCGCGGGCCCGGCTTCGCTTGTGCGCGCGTGTCCTGCTCACGGGCTCCGATTGTGTCACCTCATTCGAACCGCTTCCAGTCGATGCCGAGCGTTCGCACCTTGTAGGCAACGACCCGATAGGTCGTGCGCAGCAGCCGGGCCGCGAGCGCGCGATTCCCGCGCGCGCTCTTCAAGGCATCCTGCAGCAGCTCCTTCTCGTAGGCGGCGACGGCGTCCTCGAATGTCCGGCTCATGGCCGTGCCCGAGGCTTCGGCGGTCTGCAGCGTGGGCGGCAGGTGATGGCCGTGGATGACGTGTCCCTCGCTCACCAGCACCGCGCGCTCGAGGACGTTCTGCAGCTCGCGGATGTTGCCGGGCCAGTGATACGCCGTCAGCATGTCGATCGCCGGCGTCGAGATCCGGCGGATGTCCTTGCCGTGCTCGCGCGCGAAGCGCTGCAGGAAATGATCGGCCAGCAGCGGCACGTCCGGCTTCCGTTCGCGCAGCGGCGGGATGAAGATCGGGAACACGTTGAGGCGATAGAAGAGGTCCTCACGGAACAACCCCTGGGCGATCGCAGCTTCGATGTCCTTGTGCGTTGCCGCGATGAGCCGGACGTTCGCTTTGATCGGTTCGGTACCGCCGAGGCGCTCGAATTCCCGTTCCTGGAGCACGCGCAGGAGCTTCACCTGTGTCACGACGTGGACGTCGCCAATCTCGTCCAGAAACAGCGTGCCACCGTCCGCACGCTCGAACCGTCCCTTCTTCCGGCCGTCGGCGCCCGTGAACGCGCCTTTTTCGTAGCCGAACAGCTCCGACTCGATCAACGTGTCGGGCAATGCGCCGCAGTTGACCGTGACGAAAGGCTTTCGGGCCCGCGCGGAGTTGTCGTGAATCGCGCGGGCGATGAGCTCCTTGCCGGTGCCCGATTCGCCGCGGAGCAGCACCGTCGTGCTGGTGCGAGCCACCTGGGCGATCTGCTCGTACACGTGCTGCATCGGCCCGCTGCTGCCGATGATGCTGGCAAAGTCGTAGCGTTCGCGCAGCTCCTGTTTGAGATGCGCGTTCTCGTTGACGAGGCGCCGGTGCTGCGCGGCAAACAACCGTTGAACCTTGATCGCCTGGCCGATCATCGTGGCAACGACCCCGATGAACGCCGCCGAGCGGTCGTAGTTCCGATCTGCCTTGAAGGGCAGCGCCACCCCTAACGCACCGACGACCCGCTGATCGACGTCGATGGGAACGCAGACGAAGCTGAACTCCTCCGCCTCGGCTTCTTTGCGAGATGTGGCCTGAAACACCAGCGCCGGCTCGTGATTGCCACGCGGGACGATCACCGGCCTGCCGCTCTCGATGACCCTGCCGAAGACCCCCTCCCCGACCGTGTAGCGGACATGATGAAGCGGTCGGCTCAGACCGACGGCCGCCTCGACGCGTGCCTGCCGCCCGTCTTCGTCAGTCAGCGCAACCAGACCGCGGACGATGTGGTGGTGGCGTGCGAGGGTGTCGAGCACCTGATGGAGTGCAACCTTCAGATTCAGCGTGCTGGAGAGCGCCCGGCCGGTTTCGAGCAGCGTCGCCAGGCGCTGCTGCTCGTTCGACGACTTGTCGTGTGAGCGCGAAGACGGGGCAGAACGGGTCATGCGTGCGTGATATCGCGCGTTGACAAAAATGTCGATCGGAGCAGTCCAGACGCCTCGATTCTGTGTCACCGCCAGCCCGTCGTCAATGGCGATTGATGGGCAATGTTCGAAGTCCTTCCATCTTGTCGGACCGGAATCTGCTGCGTTGACAAACATGTCGATCCAGTGACGTGACGTCCGCACGACGAAGATTGCCAAACGCATTCTGCGCCTGGAGTTACAGCGCACAGTGCAACGTTGGTGATCCGTGGCGGTCACCTTGCAGGCTGGTGGACGCATCGTCCGCGTTCCGTCGTTCCAAGGAGCCGCCCATGACATCGTTCGTATCGACTGCGCTCATCGTGTATCTCAGTCTTCCCGGCGCGCAGCCGCAGCGCAGCGTCCGACCGATCGCGACGAGGTGTCAGGCGCTCCCTGCGAACATCCAGATAGCGCGGGAGCTGCGGCCGGCTGCCGCGACGCTGATGGCGAAGTCACCGACGTTCCGGCGGCAGTGCGCGGCGATTGCGGCCGCACCGAACGTGCGGGTCGGCGTCGCGCTCGCGACGACGACGCTCGGGCCGACCACGCGGGCGCGCGCGGATGCCCGCCGCTACGACAGCGGCGCCTTGATCGTCGAGGTGCAGATTTCCGCAGGAAGTGACTACGTCGAGCTCATCGCGCACGAGCTCGAACACGTCACGGAGCTCGTCGACGGCGTCGATCTGCGAACGCTGGCAGCCGACCAGCCGGCGGTGGTGAGACAGCGGCGTGACGACGGCGCGTTCGAAACGGCGCGGGCCCGTGCGGCGGGAGAAGCGGCTGCAGTCGAAGTGTACGGACAGGTCGACCCGACGATCGCCGCGCTCGGCCGGACCGTCGTGCGCGCCGGGCGAACGGTCTGGAGCATCGTCGCCTGGCCGCGCAATGCTCGCACCTGGCGCGATCGCCGATCGAAAGACCCAGGCCGGCCGCGCCCGGCTGCCCCCGACCGCGGTATCCGTCCCACGACCTAGCGCGGAGTGTCGACGATAGGGCGGCCAGGCCGTCCAGCCGACGGCCAGGCTGACACCGTCCTACCGCCGTCCTACCGCGATACTTGATTCGCCTCCCGTTGTTTTCCGGCGCCCTACCGCAATCCAACTTCGCGTCGGGAGCCCGTGTGCGGAAGAATGCCGCAGGGTTCGGCGTTTCGTGGCTCACACCGGCGCCGTCCACCATAATCCGCGGGCGGCGCGTCGTGGGGCGGGAAATTCTGAAAGCCGGCGCGCAAAAGCCCTGGAGGTTGTCACCTCGCACGCACGCATGCGTGCCCCTTTTCGTTCCGGAGGGAATAGCCGTGACCTTTTCAACGATTCCCTACGATCGTGAACTGTCGGGTGCGGCCGTCATACCACGCACCGACCCGGCGTTGCCGTTGCCTGATGTCGACGAGGATCTGATCGTCGGCGAGAGCGACGTGCTGCGCTACGTCATGTCGCGCGTCGATCAGGTCGCCGCCACCACCGCCACCGTGCTGTTGCTGGGAGAGACCGGCACCGGTAAGGAGCTGCTCGCGCGCGCCATTCACCGACGCAGCCCTCGCCGCGCGCGACCGCTGGTCGTCGTGAACTGCGCGGCGCTGCCTGCGAATCTGATCGAAAGCGAACTGTTTGGCCGTGAGCGCGGAGCGTTCACCGGCGCGCACGCCTCGCAGATCGGTCGTTTCGAGCTGGCCAACAAGGGGACCCTGCTGCTCGACGAGATCGGCGAGTTGCCGCTCGAAGTCCAGCCGAAGCTGCTGCGCGTGCTTCAGGAAGGACAGCTCGAACGCCTGGGTAGCCCGCGGACAGTCGACGTGGACGTCCGGGTGATTGCGGCGACCAATCGCGATCTCGCCGACGATGTACAGCACGGACGATTCCGCCGCGACTTGTACTATCGCCTCAACGTGTTTCCGATCACCGTGCCCTCGCTGCGGGATCGCACGAGCGACATCCCGGTCCTCGTCCGGCATCTCGTCCGGCGGCTGTCGAGGGCGCTGCACAAACCGATCGACACCATCCCGGCGGCCGCGATGCACACGCTGGAGAGCTATGACTGGCCGGGCAACATCCGCGAGCTCGAAAACGTGCTGCAGCGCGCGATCATCCTGTCACCCGGGACGACGCTGACGATCGGTGACGCCTGGATGCCTGCGCCCGAGTCGAAGTCGCTCACCGAGCTCGTCACGCTGGTGGACGTCGAACGCCGTCACATCACGAGCGTGCTCGAGACGACCCGCTGGCGCATCGAAGGCGTCGGCGGCGCCGCGCACCTGCTCGGACTGAAGCCGAGCACGCTGCGCAGCCGCATGCTCAAGCTCGGGATCGGCAGGCCGCGCTGAACACCCGCGCTCAGCCAAAGGCCGATCCTTCGGCTCGCATGAGGCGCGTGATGCGGCTCCTGATATCGTCCAGGACGATCAGCGGCTCGTCGCGAAGCAGAATGCGAATTCCGAGGAAGATCTGGAACTCGCGAGAGGCGAAGAACGCTTCGGCTGCGGCCGGCTCAGCCCACTCGGACGCAATCATGAACGCATAGGCGTCGTCCATATCGTTCAGAACGCGGCTTCGAGCGCATCCCGAGGTCAGCCGCATCCGCTGCACGAGGGCGTCGACGGCGCTGAGCGCTTCGGCCTTCTTGTACGGCTGCACCCTGAAGTTGAGTGACGCGAGCAGCATTGGCGAGCCTTGCATCCTAGCAACGGTTGTTCCCTCAGAGATCCGCCAGCAGGCCTGGTGTATAAGGCCCTGACCTGCTTCGCGGCCGCGAGCGGTCGTGGTACGTGTCGCAAATTCGTGACCTTCGGCCCGAAAGAATCCTCCTGTCCGCCGCCTGACTGAGCCTCGGGCGATGCCGGAGGCTGCGCAGACAGTCACGATCCACTAGCCGCGACATCTCGCGGCTGCCATGGCATGCCGCAGGACGGCACCCCGGTTCGTCAGGGAACACGCCACAACGCCATGCTCCCACTGGCGCGCAATTTGGAGAGCAGGGAAGGCATGACAGCACGCAGGTCGTGAATCCGCCGGTGGGCGCCGTCATCGCCACGCTGCCAACAGGTTGCAAATCGGTTCGCGTCGGCAACGTTGCCTATACTCAGTGCGGAACGACGTACTATCAGCGCGTCGCAACGGGCTACCAGGTCGTCGTGCTTCACTGACGGAGGATCAGAGATGCGTGTGAGCGCCCGCTGGGCGGAAGCGCTGCCCGCGGTGCTGCTCGGCATCATCGCGTGCGGTCAGCTGGTGCTGGCCCGCACCGCGAACCTCACGCCGTGGAAAGGCGGGGGATTCGGGATGTTCTCGACGCTCGACCACGGGGCGTTTCGCCGGATATCGGTCGTCGTCGACGCGCCCGAGCGCTCTGAAACCATCGAGATTCCTGAATCGCTGCAGGAGACCGCCGGCCGTGCGGTGAACTGTCCCGCCGACTGGCTGCTCCGGCGTCTGGCCGCGGAAGTTGCGGCGCGCGAACGCCGTCACGACCGGCCCGTCGGACGTGTGACCATCCAGGTGTGGAAAACCGAGTTCGATCGTGCGACGCTACACACCGAAGAACTGCCATTGCGGAAGGTGAGCTTCGAGGCTCGAGACTTGATCGGTGATCCCCCTGGCCAGCCGTGACAGTGCCAGTTCCTGCTCCAGCCATTCGTGAACTGGAACTTCGGCAAGGGGTGGTCGATCGGGTTGTCGCCGGTGATCACGGCGAACTGGGAGGCGCCAAGCGGTCAGGAATGGACGGTGCCGCTGGGCCTCGGGATCTCGCGCGTGACCGTGCTGGGGACGCGGCCCATGAGCCTGGGTGTGCAGTACTACTACAATGTCGAGCGGCCTGACGGGACGGCCGCGTATCAACTGAAATTGATCGTTTCTCTTCTCTTTCCGCGGAAGTGATCGAAGGCCTCGAGACGCCCCTCCGTCTCACCGCGATTGCCCTGCTCCTGAGGCCCGCAGGGCCCTGGTTCGTCCGTCCGGGCGTCCTGGCGATCGCGGTCCTCGTGCTGTTGTCAGGCCGCGTGCTGCGCGCGCCGCTCACCTGGGGCATTCTCGCAATCCTGATTGCGACGCGGATCGCCGACGACTGGCCGCTCTCCGACAATCACATCTACCTGCTCGTTTACTGGTGCCTGGCGATCGCGCTCGCGCTCCCGCACGAGAATCGCGAAGAGGTCCTGGCGCGTTCAAGCCGGTGGCTGCTTGGCTTGGCGTTCGCATTCGCCGTGCTCTGGAAGGCCGTGCTCTCGCCGGACTACGTCGACGGGCGATTCTTTCGCGTGACGCTTCTCACCGATCCCCGCTTCAGCGACGCGGCGCTCCTCATCGGCCGGCTGACGCCGGAGCAGCTCGCGCACGATCAGCAGGCACTGCAACCCCTTCCCGACGGTGCGCAATTGCTGACGCCGCCGGAGATCGTGGAAACGCCGCAACTGCGGCGGCTCGCAGCCATGGCCACATGGGGTGGCCTGTTTCTCGAATCTGCGGTGGCTCTGGCGATGCTCCTGCCGTCGTGGCGGCGCGACATCATCCGTCACGTCCTGCTGTTGACGTTCTGCCTCGTCACCTACGCGCTCGCCCCTGTCGCCGGCTTCGGCTGGCTCCTGGTCGTGATGGGGCTGGCGTTGATCCACGACGACTGGCCGGCGCTCCGGCGGATCTACGTGGCGGTCTTCATCGTGGTGTTGTTCTACTCCGAGGTTCCCTGGGCGGCACTGATGCGCGGCGCCGGCGGGTAGTGGGACGGCAGCGCTACAGGGGTGGTGATTCTCGACGAGGCAGTCCATTAGAATACGCGTCCGGCGGACCGAGCTGCGTGCACATGAAGCACAACCGTTTTTCGATGCGCCGGGGTGATTGCACATGAGCGCCGTGCGAATGGACAGCGGACAAGAAGCGAGCACGCGCGTCGCCTTACCGGCGCTGTTGCTCGGTGTGTGCGTCGCCTACTACCTGGGCTCGCTGCTGGGAATGCAGCTGCGCCTGCCCCCCGCGACGCCGTCGATCCTCTGGCCGCCCAACGCGCTCCTCGCCGCGGCCCTGCTGCTGGTGGAACCACGACGCTGGCCGATTGTCTTGCTGGCCGCGCTGCCCGCGCACCTGGTCGTCGAGCTCCAGACCGACTGGCCGTTGGCGCTCGTGTTGGCACTCTTCGTCACGAACAGCCTCGAGGCGGTGATCGCGGCGGGGGGCGTTCGTCTGTTGAGCGATTCGCCATCGCGCTTCGACACACCGCGCCGGCTCGCCGCCCTCGTCGTCGCCGCGGGAATTGCCGCGCCGTTGATCTCGTCGTTCGTGGATGCGGCGGCCGTGACCTGGGCGCGCGGCGAGCCCTACTGGGACGTGTGGCGTCACCGGCTGTTCGCCAACATCCTCGCCGAGCTCGTCATCGTTCCTGCTGTCGTCGGCGTCGTCACCGGCATTCCGCGCTGGCTTCGGCGCGGTCCTGTTCTCCGGAGCGTGGAAGCCGCAGCGCTGGGCGTCGGCTTCCTGGCGACCGGGCTCCTCGCGCTCAACGCCGACCTCGGACTGACGTCCCCGCTGCGGGCCGTCTACCTGCGGACGCCCCTGGCCGTGCAGTTGCCGTTTCTTCTCTGGGCAGCCGTCCGGTTTGGCCCGACGGGAATATCAGTCGCCCTCCTGACGACGAGCGTGATGACCGCGTGGGCCGTTGCGCACGGCCACGGCCCATTCGAGTCGATGGACCCCAACACGACAACTCCGGCCGTGACGATTTCGCTGATTCTCGTGGCGACGACCCTGATGTGGCTGGCGACGTTGATCGAGGAACGCCGCCAGACGCAGCACTCACTGGGTGAGCGGCTCGGCTTCGAAGAGCTGCTGTCGCGAATGGCGAGGGCGTTCATGCAGTTCCCGAGCGATCGCATCGAGCCCGCCTTCGACGCGTCGCTCGGCCGGATCGGCGCGTTCTTCGATGCCGACTGTGCGCTGCTTCTGACGACCGCCGACGCGAAGGATGGCGGTACGCTTGTCGCTTCGTGGACGCAGGCGGCGTTTGGTGCGCCACTCCCCACGAACGCGGAGCGCGGTACACCGCTCGGCGTCGATCGACTCTTCCCTCACGGATCGCCAACTCTGACGGGAGACGCGGTCAGACCGATCGAGACCGTCGTGAGGCCAGCGTTGCTCGCCGAGTTCGCCTTGCGATCGGGGTACGTCGTGCCGCTGATGCCCGGAGGCAGGCCGCTCGGCGCCCTGGTCTTCGGGTACCGCGAGGTTGTGGCGTGGTCCGCCGAGGACCAGGCGAACGTGCGGATCGTCGCCGAGGTGCTGTCGAATGCGCTGGCCCGCAAACTGACCGAGGACGCGCTGCGCGCGAGCGAGTTGATGAAGTCGGCGATCCTGCGATCCCTGACGAGCGGTGTGGCGGTCGTGGATCGCAACGGACTCGTCCTCGCCGTCAATGAAAGCTGGACGCGTCACGCGTCTCTCGGCGGCGATGCGCCGATTCAGGTCGGCGACAACCTGCTCGACGCGTGCCGTGGCGCGGCACAGAATGGCAACTCCGTGGCGGAGGAGATCGCGAGCGGTGTCAGCGCCGTGATCGCCGGGACGCAGGACATCTTCGTGATCGAGCACCGGTCCGATGCTGACGGCGTTCCGTGCTGGTGGTCGATCCTGGTGGTTCCGCTGAACCGTCCCGAGCGCGGCGCCGTGGTCACCCGTTCCGACATCAGCGATCTCCGCCGGGCGGAGCTCGAAGCGCATCGCAGCCGACAGGCACTGGCGCACGTTGCGCGCGTGGCGACCGTCGGGGAGCTGACCGCGTCGCTGGCCCATCAGCTCAATCAGCCGCTGACCGCGATCATGACCAACGCGCACGCCGCGCGCCGGATCTTGGCCAGCGATGAGCCCGACCTCGCCGAAGTGCGAGAGATTCTCATCGACATCGTCCGCGACGACCGCCGCGCCAGCGACGTGATCCAGCGGGTCAGAGACCTGTTGCACAAGGGGGAGCTCGAGATGACGCAGGTGGATCTCGTTCGCGCGATCCGCGACGTCGCCGATCTCGTGAGCAGCGAGGCCCTGAGCCGTGGCGTCACGATTCTGCTGGACTTCGAATCCGACGCGGTCGTCGTGCGCGGCGACCGCGTCCAGATACAGCAGGTGATCCTGAACCTCCTCCACAACGGGCTCGACGCGATGAGCGGCCAGGAGGCACGCGCGGCGACCATCGTCGTGCGGTGCCGCGCCCAGGCCAATCATGTCGTCGAGGTCAGCGTGCGCGATTCCGGCCCCGGCCTGCCAGTCGACGCCGAGGAGATCGTGTTCGAGCCCTTCTACACGACGAAGGAAGATGGAATGGGCATGGGGCTGCCGATCGCCCGATCGATTGTCGAGGCGCACGGCGGCGTCATTCACGTCGAGCGGGATTCGCAGGCAGGCGCGACGTTTGTGTTCACCCTCCCGCTGGCCGGCGTGCCGCAGGAAAGCAGCCCGTTGTCGGCGGCGCGCTGAGCCGATTGCTAGAGACGGACCGCTCGGCTGTCGCGTACCGCCAGGAAGCAAGGAGACACCACCCATATCGGCGCCGCCGCGCCAACGTTCGCATTCGCTGAGCTCGGCTAGCCACTCCACGAGATTCCGCGACTCGTCGCGGGACGGCGCCCTCGTGTATGATGTCGGTCACCGAGACACGGGCCACGGGCCATGGCAATACGAGCCGGATCACGCACGCTGCGGCGCTTCTGTTGCTGGTGGTCTGTGGCCGACCGACCGTTTCCTCGGACGCCCACTTTCGCTTTCCTGATCCTCCTTCTTGCCGCGCCGGTCGCCGAGGCGCAAAGACCTGATCACTTCACGCCGGATCAAGATCGTCCGGTCAAATGCGAGTCACTCAGTGAAAAGCGCCGGCGCCAGACGGAGGAATGCAAGACTCCCGAAGAGAAGGTGGAGGACGAGTACCAGGCGCGCCTGAAAAAGCAGCTGGAACGCGAACGCGCGAAGCACTCGACGTTCTTCAAGTGGTTTCACGTCGACGGTGTCTGGGTGCCGACCGAGTCGGGTGCTGCCAGCTACGGACTCATCGGCGCCCACCTCGCAGTGGCCAACCTCGGACGCGTGTACTTCTACGGTCCGCCCGGCGTGATGCTGCTCCTCAACGACACGGGAGCCGGCCACGAAGTTCGCCCCGCGCTGACGTGGGGCGTGAGCGTGTACCTCACAGAGTTCCATTTCCCCGGCGTTCAGCGCCCGGCGCAGTTGTTCCTCAATTTGAGCAAGTGCTGGACTCGCGGCGGCTATCAGAACGGCCTGAACATGAGCGGGCTGTCGGTCACGTGGAAGAAGTGATCACGGCTGGCACAGCGATTGAAGCCTCAACGGTCATGACTATGCGAACCGCGTTTGCTACCGCCGTGATCGGTGCTGTCCTCGCGTGCCCGGCAGCTGCTGCCGCACAGACCGGACAGCGCTTGTCCGACTCCGACGTGAAGCAGATCATCGAGGACGTTGACCACACGCGAGACCGGTTCGAGGACAAGCTGGATGGCAAGATCAAGGATTCCGTGATCCGCGGTCCTCGCGGAGAGGTGCGGGTCAGCGACTACCTGCAGGATCTGCAGGACAACGTCAAGAAGCTGAAAGAGCGGTTCAGCAAAGACTACTCGGCGAGCGCGGAAGCCGCTGCGGTGCTCCGGCAGGGAACAGCCATCAACGCCGGCATCAAGTCGCAGCCCGGCGAGATCAAGGGTGGCAGTGAGTGGGATCGCATGGCTCTGGATCTCGGCCGGCTCGCGGACGCCTATGGGACGACGTTCCCGCTGGCCGAGGGTGCCGCCGTGCGACGTATCAACGATGGCGAGGCCGCGAAGACGGCCGAGGGGATCGCAAAGCAGGCCGACGACGTGAAGAAGGCGATCGGGCGCGAATCGGCGCTGCCGAAGGCCGATCGAAAAGCCATCGCCGACGATCTCGACGCGCTGAAGGAGCAAGCGAAGACCGTCAAGTCACGCGCGTCGGACTCGAAGCCGGCGACCGCAGAGGCGCGCCAGGTGATGTCGCTGGTCGCGAAAGTGGATGGCGCTTTCAAATCGCGACAGCTGTCGCCAGCGACGCTGTCGGCCTGGGGCCAGATGCGCGCGCCGCTCGAGACGCTCCAGCAGGCATACGCGATCAAGTAGGCGCCGAGCGCGAACGCCGAGCCCCGTATCCCGCGCGCCGAACGCCGCGTACCGATGCCCGACACCGCCTCTCACGACGCCGTTCAGGATCCATTCAGCGCCGGACCATTCCGCTGGCTGCGGGAGAGGCTTCCACGTGGGCGCACGAGCAGACAGCGGGTGTGCCTTCATTCCGTCATCACGATGGCCGTGTTGTGGGTGCCGCTCGTGATTCTGGCGGCGTGGGAGGGACTTGCCGTATCGGATAACGCCCGGGAGGCGTTTCTCTACGACATCTCGACCTATCTGATCGGGGGACAGGTGGCGGTTGTCCTGCTGCTCTTCGCCGGTCCGCTGGTCCTGCTGTCACGCAAAATGTTCGATCTGAAGGCCAGGGCGACGTTCCAGTACGGCTGGCTCGCGAGCGAGCTCGGTCGTCAGTTCGAGTTGCGCTGGCTCGCGTCGAACCAGAAGCCGACCGCTGAAGCGCTGGCTGCCAGCGATTTCTCGGCCACGACCGACTTGTATTCGATTGCCGCCAACGTTCAGGGCATCAACCTGCTGGTGATCGATCTCCGGACCGTCATGATGCTCGCGCTCGCCACGCTTCTGCCGTACGTGCCGCTCGTGTTCGTGCTCATGCCGTTCGACGAGGTCGTGCGGCTCGCGATCAAGACGGTCCTCTGACCAGGCAGGTCATGAGATCAGGAGCAATGGTCTCCCAAGAAACTGTACTGCTTTGGAACAGCTTCTGATGTGGCGCGCCGCGAACACATCGCGTGGGCCGCTCCTGATCTCCTGTTCATGACGTTCCGCGATCAACGCACTGCGACGCTGACTGACTGCGATCCGCGATGACCTTGATTGTCCGCCGTATTCACGGTCACCGTGAGCGTGCCCTGCTGGCTGCTGGCGCACCCGATGCCGACCGAGACCGGGATGTTCAGATTCGAGGCGGTCAGCTGCGAATCTCCGATGATCGGAACGGGTGCGGGCAGCGTGACCTGCGGCACCGGGAGGCTGATCTGCGGCACGCGGATGCCGGACAAATCAGTGAACACCAGGTTGACGCCGGTAATGAAAACCGTCGATGTTCCCGTCGGCCTGACGATCACGGTGAGCACGACATTGAACGGCGCGACTGTGGGGCAGAGTGGATGGTCGACCGGCTGTGCGATGACTGACGACGAGCTGGCGCTGACAGAGATGGCTGAGGCGTCCAGCGACGTGGGTTGTGTCAATCCCTGACGCAACGGTGTATCACTATCGCTGCACGACGAAACGAGAAGGGCGAGGACAAGGAGAGCCACGGCTTGCGCGTGACGGTGCATAGGGGAGCCTCCGCCGCGACGCAAGCAAACGTCCCGCCACGGACGAAGGTCGAGAGTGCTAGGGTTCCCGGGCTTTGACGTTTCGACGTCTTCCGGTTTCAGGAAAAAAGTCCGGAACACCGGAACCGCGAACCGAAAACCAGGAACCCCTTGAACCTGAGCACTAGACCCGCAGAAGGCCGGTGAGGCTTCGCGCCCGGAAGCCGAGCACGATCAAGACAACGCCAAGCACGAGCGCATACGCGCCGATCCACCACACGACGGCCAGCGCGCCGGCCCCGGGCCGGGCCAGCAGCAGCAACCCGAATCCGACCGAGAGGACGCCGCTCAGCGCCAGCAGCCATTCGCCTTCGATCACGTCACGCAGGCGGATCGCGGCGACGATGTCGAGGATGCCGTGAAGAATGGCCCAGACCGCGATCACCGTCAGCAGCGCCAGCGCGGTGATGCCCGGTGACAGGAGGGTCACGATTCCGGCGCCGATGCCGACGAGACCCGACAAGAGGGTGCCCCACCAGCGTTCGCGTTCGCCGTACTCCCTGATGCCCAGTACAACGCTGGCGATGCCGTCGATGAACGCGTAGGCACCGAAGAGGAGGACGAGCGCCACCAGCGTGACGCCCGGCCAGAAAAACGCAATCAGGCCGAACAGAATGGCGACCACTCCGCGCACCACGAGTGCCCACCAGAACCGTGACACGAGCGCTTCAAGTGTGCTCATAACGCCTCACTGTTGAAAACGGAACCGGGACTCGGCGCTCGGCGCTCGGAGTCCGGATGAAGCCGGACCGAACAGGTGTCCTGAACCCCCGCTCTGTAATCGGAAGCCGAGCCCAAGTCCCGAGCGTCGAACCCGAGTGCCGATTCCCGAACGCCGAGCCCCAGATCATGCCAACACCATGCAGCGGCATCAAGCACCCGTCTTGCGCGCGGTCCTCGCGAGACGGTTCACCGGCCCCGAACACCGCGCCTCCTATGACCGATGAGTCAGTCCGCCTGCTCGAGCCCGAGCGGTGACGCTGGCCCAGTCATCGTGCCCGTGAGGCATCGAAGACCACCTGGTCGTACCACCAGAGCTTCTCGAAAAACGTCCGTGCCCGCGGCCACGCATCGTCCAGTCGCACGTGCTCGACAATCTCCGCGATGCAGCGACGTCCGTCGATAGCGTCGAAGAGCCGCTTCTCCCGCGTGTCGATGGCAAGCGTCAGATCCGGATTCGGATGGCTTCTGTTCAACAGCACAGCCGCGGCGCCTGCTGTAAGTCGTTCCTGGATGCACAGGGTCGAAGGGAGCCGAACCGGTACGTAGCGCCGCCAGCGCTCGTCATCGAAGCGAACACTGGTGCCGCCTTCGCTCGCGTCGTTTCGATGGACGACAACGCTGTGGGAGGTCATCGTGCCTCGCCACAGCTCCGCTGCCGCGTATTGCTCGCGTTCGGGAAGCGCGGCCAGCCGACTCGCGTGCGGCGTCGTCGAGATCGCGCCGCACCGAGGCAGGTACGGCGCCTGCCAGTACCAGCGACCGAACCTCATGGCGTTGCGATCGATGAAGTCGAACAGCTCCGGCACTGAGTACGATCGCTCGCGCGGGTTCAGCAGTGCATCGGCCAACGCGTCAGCGTTCCGGGCATCCCGCGCTCCACGCAGCACTGGCACCAGCGGGTGATGCTGAGGCAGCACGTCGAGCAGCGCGGTGAGGTCGGTTATCTCCTGCTCCGAGGTCCCGATGCCGAGTCGCCGGCAGTACTCCTGAAGCATGTAGACGCCGGTGCGGCCGTACGGCGCATACACCATCAAGTACATCGCGCCGTCTGCTTTCAGCACTGAGCGAAGGGCGCGCAGCCCTGCATCGGGGTCGGCGAGATGATGCAGCACCCCCGTGCAGACGATCAGATCGAAGCACCGCTCGAGCGTGGCGGCGCCTTCGACTGGCACTTGCCGGGTCTCGAGGTTGGTCAAGTTGTACTGGCGCTGCAGCTGCTCGGTGTGATCGAGGCTGGTCGTGCTGACGTCGATGCCGACAATACGGGCATTGGGCCGACAGAGCGCGTACTTGGCCGCTTGCCACGTTCCACAGCCGGCGACGAGGATATCCAGATCCGCGCGGTACGGTCTGTCAGGCCACAGCAGGTGATACTCGGCGCGATGGCGATTCTGGTCCTGCCACTCGTCGCGGGCGCGATCCAGGTTTTCGACGGGGGGTGGATAGGGGTGACGCGTGTAGAACTCGCACACCGGATCCGTGCTCATACCCGATGTGCGAGTGTGGACTGTCACTGCGAACGTGTCAAACGAAGCGGCTAACCCTTGCCGGCTGCAGCCGTCTTCGGCTCCACAACCGTACCGCCAGCCGCCGCCGCCATCTTGTTCTGCGTTTCCCTCGCCTTCTCGAGCGCCTGGTCGATGCTGAAGCTCGCCGGCCGCTGACGCGGCGGGAATTCCTGGAACGTCTTGAGGAATCCACCGACGATCTCCTGCGCCGGAACCAGCAGGAAGGCCCGGTCGGCCATCCACTTGCCATAGAACATCGACGCGTCCTCGGTCGCCCGTTCGAAGGGGTCGCTCCGAAGGTTGTAGAGATTTGGGGCGCGGGACGATGCAAGAGGCTCCTTCCAGACGTCGAGCCCGTGACCCCGTTGCTGCAGGAACTCCACTTTCCAGTTGCCAACGCGCAATGCCATCAAATCGCCATCGTCACTCCAGTAGAGGAATCCCTTTCGGGGATTCTCCTTGACCTCGCCCTTCAGGAACGGGAGCAGGTTGTAGCCGTCGATGTGGACCTTGAACGTCTTGTTCCCCGACTTGTAGCCCTTCTTGAGTTTCTCGACCGCATCGGGCTCCCCGGCGACCGCGGCCAGAGTCGGGAGCATGTCGGTGTGCGAGAAGATCTCGTTGGACACCGTTCCTGGCTTGATCATACCGGGCCAGCGAATCGCGCACGGCACGCGCCAGCCG
Source organism: Vicinamibacterales bacterium (assembly GCA_036258055.1). Classification (GTDB taxonomy): domain Bacteria; phylum Acidobacteriota; class Vicinamibacteria; order Vicinamibacterales; family 2-12-FULL-66-21; genus DATAEK01. The sequence goes on along the minus strand of DATAEK010000086.1, from coordinate 348 downwards.
CCCTCGAAGTTGGTGTCCTTTTCGCCGCGGAACGGCGTCGAGCCCCCATCGGGCCAGCTCATCACCTCGGCGCCGTTGTCGGTCGAGTACATCACGATGGTGTTGTCGGCAATGCCCAGGTCATCGAGTTTCTTGAGCAGCTGTCCAACGTGGCCGTCGTGCTCCACCATGCCGTCGGGATAGATGCCCAGGCCCGTCTTGCCCTCCGACTCCTTCTTCAGGTGTGTGAAGATGTGCATGCGGGTCGAGTTGAACCAGCAGAAGAACGGCTTGTTGTCCTTGACCGACTTGTCGATGAACTTGAGCGCTCCATCGAGGAACTCTTCGTCCACCGTCTCCATCCGTTTG
>DATAEK010000366.1:0-8706 GCA_036258055.1 Vicinamibacterales bacterium | reverse complement strand
AGGACCGCGAGAAGAGCTGCTGTAAGGAATGATGAGTTGTGCTTCATAGCGGCCTCTGTATCCTTAATCAGGCAAGAGCCCTGCCACAGCGGGTTACCCAATTTGCCGTTAAAACCGACGATTCCGGCTCGTCAGCGTCCTTTCTCCCGGCTCGACTGTCCTCTCGGTTCGGCCCACTCCGCCGCGACCTTTCGTCGGCCAAGATGTCATCGACGACCAGGATCAGCTACCAATCCTAGCGGTTGTGCGACCAGCACGCTTTGACTATGATCAAACTATGCCTGACACACCGGACATCGCGAGCTTTGCCGCGCTGGTCGGCGAGCCGACCCGCGCCGCCATGCTGATCGCGCTCATGGACGGGCGCGCGCACACGGCAACGGAGTTGGCGATCGAAGGGGGCATCACGCCCGGCACTGCCAGCGTCCACCTGACCCGAATGACGGACGGAGGCTTGCTCACGATCGCGCGCCAGGGTCGTCATCGTTATTACCGGCTCGCGACACCGGCGATCGCGTCGGCACTCGAGGGGCTCATGCGTGTCTCGCCGCCAGGAGCCCGCCGCGCGGCGCGGCCCGGTCCAGCCGACGAGGACCTTCGCCGCGCCAGGCTCTGCTACGACCATCTCGCGGGCGAGGCTGGTGTGATGCTGCTCGATCGGCTCCGCGAACAGCGATTTATCAAAGGTGGCGAGGACTGCGGGCTCAAGCTGACGGCCGGCGGTGAAACGTGGTGCGCGCGAATCGGGATCGACCTCGACGGGTTGCGCGCCCGGCGCCGCCTGCTGTGCCGTCCGTGTCTGGACTGGAGTGAGCGCCGCATGCACCTCGCTGGCGCGCTCGGCGCGGCGCTGCTCGAACGGATGGAGGCGCTGCGCTACGCGCGCCGGTCGCCAGGAAGCCGAGTGCTCGCGATCTCACCGCGCGGCTCGCGGTTCCTGACGGAGCTTGCATGACCCTGGGGACAGACTCGATGCGGAGCGCGCGTTTTCCACGCCCGCGTTAGCTTGCCGGAGCGGGCCGCGTTTTGCCGCACTCGGAGGTCTGACAAAGTAGTACTAGTCCCTGTTCTGGAAAAGCGTGGGTTCATGCTCGAGCCCGAGCGAGGTTGAATCCGTGGATGCTGGGCCACCTGAACTGGATTCGAGAATTGCCGACTTCTATCAGCAGACCGCAGAGGAGAGCCGCCTCGAACACGGCCCGTTTCTTCTTGAAGCACTCCGGACCAGAGAACTGATTCAACGGTACGCGCCGGCCGCACCCGCGACGGTCGTCGACGTCGGCGGCGCCGCCGGAGCGTATGCGCTCTGGCTGGCGGAGGCGGGATATGCGGTGCACTTGCTCGATCCAGTACCACGGCTCGTCGCTGAAGCGCGGCGGCGGAGCGCCACACGTTCGCGGCCTCTTGCGTCCTGTGAGATCGGTGACGCACGGGCGATGAGCTTTTCTGATGCAACAGCCGATATCGTCCTTCTCCTGGGCCCGCTGTACCATCTGACGACTGTCGCGGATCGTGCCCGTACGCTCGCTGAAGCGGCACGGGTGCTCAAGCCCGGCGGGCGTCTGTTTGCGGCCGCGATCTCGCGCTGGGCCTCCGCGTTGGACGGTCTCGTGCGCGATCTCTTTCAAGACCCTGACTTCGTCGCGATCGTCGACAACGACATCCGGGAAGGACAGCACCGGAACCCCACCAGCCGGCTCGACTACTTCACGACTTCCTACTTTCATCGCCCTGAGGACTTCAGCGCAGAGGTCCGCGAAAATGGACTCATCGTTGATGGGCTCTTCGGCATCGAGGGTCCGGGTTGGCTGCTTCCAGACGTGAACGAACGACTGCAGGACGCACGTCGTCGTGCTGATCTGCTGCGGGTCGCGCGCATCTTCGAATCAGAGCCGTCTTTGCTGGGTGTCAGCGCACATCTGCTCTTGGTGGCTCGAAAGCCATCGATCTCGAGGACATAACCATCCAAATCGGACCTTGCGCCGAATCCTCCACCCGATCTAGCGTCGAACGATGACCTCTACCTCACCGACACCGACTCGGCAACTCGGCCAGGCGGGCCCGGCGGTCTATCCGCTGGCGCTCGGATGCATGGGCATGTCCGGCATGTACGGACCCGCCGACGAACGCGAGAGCATCGCGACGATTCACGCCGCGCTCGCCGCCGGCGTCACGCTTCTCGACACGGGGGACTACTACGGCGCCGGTCACAACGAGATGCTCATCGGCCGCGCGCTGCGTGATCGCCGGGACGCGGCGCTGCTCTCGGTCAAATTCGGGGCGCTCCGCGCCCCGGATGGCAGCTGGCTCGGCATGGACGCACGGCCCGTGGCGGTCAGGAACTTCATCGGCTACACGCTGAAGCGGCTGGGCGTGGATCACATCGACATCTACCGGCCGGGGCGTCTCGATCCGGCCGTCCCGATCGAAGAGACAGTCGGCGCGATCGCCGATCTCATCAAGGCCGGCTACGTGCGGGCGGTCGGCTTGTCCGAAGTCGGCCCCGACACGATCAGGCGCGCGTACGCGACGCATCCGATCAGCGACCTTCAGATCGAGTACTCGATCATCAGCCGCGGGCCCGAGGCGTCGATCTTTCCGTTGCTCGCGGAGCTGGGCATCGGCGTGACGGCCTACGGCGTGCTGTCGCGCGGCCTCCTCAGCGGCTCGAAGCCCGCCGCCGGCAGCGATTTCCGCGCGAACCTCCCGCGTTTCTCCGGCGAGAACCGCGAGCGCAATCAACGGGTGATCGACGAGCTGCAATCGCTCGGCGCCGCGAAACGCGTGACCGCCACCCAACTGGCGATCGCCTGGGTGCTCGCCAAGGGCGCGACGATCGTGCCGGTCATCGGCGCACGCACGCGTACCCAGCTCGCCGAGTCACTGGCGGCGCTCGACATCTCGCTGACGCCCGCCGACCTCGTTCGCATCGAGCACGCCATCCCGCCATCGGCCGTCGCTGGCTCGCGTTACGACGCCCACCAGATGCGGGTGCTCGATAGCGAGCGCTGAAACGAAACAGATACATCGCGTGCACACGTCGGTCACCAGACGCCTGATCATTTTCATCAGCTACAGCCGGCCGACTGTTCCTCCCCAATCCTCCGGCGCCACGTCGGCGACCGATTGGGTAAACGTCCAGTAGTGGCCACCGTGATCGATGACCGTGTACTGGCGCTCGCCGAACGGGTGGCTCGCCGGCGGCCTGACGATCTGCGCGCCGCGAGCGCTGGTGCGCGCGTAATGCTCGTCCACGTTGTCGACGCGCACCATCACCGAATGCGCACGCTCCAGGTGGTCATCGGTGCCGCGCCGCTCGGTGAGGACCACCGCACCGTCGCCGACATTCATCTGGGCGCGATGATCCCCGATGCGAATCCGCAACGTGAAGCCGAAGGCGTCGCTGAGCCAGGTAATCGCCTCCCCGATGTCCGTGTAGGCAAGCTCTGGAATGACCGTGCAGCGGGGTATCGACCGGTTCGCCAGCATTCACGCCTCCATCAGGTGAGTGTACCGCCGCGGCCGTCTGCCATGATTCCATTTGCCATTGAGATAGCCATGGCCCATGGCCCATCGGCCCATGGCCCATCCCAATCCGCCCCCTGCTAGACTGAGCCTGTTATCGAGCCGTCGTGTCGAACACGCCATTCAAAGATCACTTTTCCTCTCACGCCGCGGGTTACGCCGCTCATCGTCCAACGTATCCATCCGCGCTTGTTGATTACCTCGCTGGCATCGCCCCCGGCTCTCACCTCGCGCTCGATTGCGGATGCGGCACCGGTCAGCTGTCAGTGCCGCTGGCGGGACGATTCGATCGCGTCGTGGCGACCGATGCGAGCGCGTCGCAGATCGCCAATGCCGAACCGCACGAGCGTGTCGAGTACCGTGTAGCGAAAGCAGAGGACTCAGGGCTGCCCGATGCGGCGGCCGATCTCATCACCGTCGCGCAGGCGGCGCACTGGCTGGATCTCGATCGGTTTTACACCGAAGCCAGGCGGGTCGCGCGTCATGACGGCGTGCTCGCGCTCGTCACTTACGGCGTGCTGCACGTCGAGGGAGACGAGGTCGAAGCGGTGGTCCAACGGTTCTATTACGACGTCATCGGACAGTACTGGCCACCCGAACGCCAGCACGTCGACGCCGGGTATCGCACGCTCTCGTTCCCGTTCGCCGAAATGATGGCGCCGCCGCTCGCGATCGAGGTCGCATGGCGCCTTCCGGATCTCACTGGCTACGTCGACACGTGGTCAGCGGCCCGAGAAGCCGAGAAGAAAGTCGGACGTGCGCCGCTCGATGACTTCGCGCGAGACCTTGAAGCGGTGTGGGGTGATCCGGAGGTTCGGAGGACGGTGAGGTGGCCGATATCGATGAGAGTCGGGCGGGTCGACGGGTGAATCGTTGGGTCGGAGGCGGAGGGTCGGAGACGGAGGAGGCGGGGGCGGCGGAGGCGGAGGCGGAGGAGACGGAGGACGCGGAGGTTCTCACACGGAGGGCGCGGAGGTACGGAGGCTGTTAGGCGGAATGAGTGTCGCTCCGTTGAACGCCGAACGCCGACACTCGAACCTGAACGCCGAGCGCCGAACGCCGAGTCCCGACACGCGAACGCCGAGCGCCGAGCCCCGAGACTTTCCGCCAGAGAACAACGGCTGAGCTGTCGATCTCACGGCGGCTCGTTCGACGTGAAAGTAGAGACAGGAACCGGAGGTCGAAACTGGCAGCCGGTTCGGCTGTTCACTGATAAATCAAGGAGACAGACGATGCGATACCTGTGTTTGTACAAGCCGGCGAAGAAGGAAGGCACGCCTCCGACCCAGCAAGAGATCGCGGTCATGGGACAGCTGATCGACGAGATGACCAAGGCCGGTGTCCTGCTGGCGACCGAGGGCTGCCAGCCGAGCGCGAAGGGCGCGCGCGTGCGCCTGTCGGACGGCTCGATCACCGTGACCGATGGTCCCTTCACCGAATCCAAGGAGATCATCGGCGGCTTCGCGTTGATCCAGGTGAAGTCGAGAGAGGAAGCGATCGAGTGGACCAAGCGGTTCCTCAGGGTCGCCGGCGACGGCGAAAGCGAGATCCGCCAGATGTACGACGCGTCCGATTTCGTCCAGGAGACGGCGCAGACTGCCGGTCGCGCAGCGAAGGCCTGACCCCCAACGATCAGGGACCGGCCGGACGTCAGGTCGGTCCTCACAGCCGGACCATCCCCGCCGGGAACGTCGCGTAAACCGTGGCCGCGGCGTTCTCGTCTAAGCTCCTGACGCGATATCTCCCACAATGTGCCTCCGGTCCGCCGCGATCCGATGGTCCAACCGGGTTCCGCTGGAGACTCCATGATTCGTACGCTGCTCTCCGACTTGCGATACGCGTGGCGCGTGCTCCTCCGCACGCCGTCGTTCACGATGGCTGTGATCGCCGTGCTGGGGCTCGGCATTGGGGCCAACACCGCCATCTTCAGCATTGTCAACGCCGTGCTCCTTCGGCCGTTGCCGTTTGTGCAGCCCGATGCGCTCGTCCGCGTTTTTCACGAGCCGCCGCAGAACGCGTTCCCCGGCATTCATCGTTTCGCCGTCTCGCCCGCGAACTACTACGACTGGAAACAGGCCGCGCAGTCATTCGACAGCATGGCCATTTATCAATTTCGTCAGTTCACGCTGACCGGCGGTGGCAACGCCGAGGCAATCCTGGCGGGCGCGGTTGGTGCAGACTTTTTTGCCGTCGTGCGTGCGCAGCCGCAGCTCGGGCGGGTGTTCGCGCCGGACGAGGACACGCCAGCGCGCGGCCACGTCGTCATACTCAGCGACGGCTTCTGGAAATCACACTTCGCTTCCGCGCATGACGTCGTCGGTCGCACGCTCACGCTCGACGGTGAGGCGTACACCATCGTTGGCGTGATGCCGCCGCGTTTCTCTTTGGCCTCGTGGGCCATCGCCGCCCGGGACATCTGGGTGCCGCTCGCGTACACGGACGCTGAGCGCGCCGTCCGTGACAATCACAACGCTCAGGTCATTGCCAGGCTGAAGTCTGGTGTCACGGTGGCACGAGCGCAATCGGAGATGAACCTCATTTCAACCCGCCTCGAGCGCGAGTACCCGCAGGCCAACGCCGGCTGGGGAGCCGACCTCGTGCCGCTGCAGGAGCTGATCGTCGGAGACGTTCGGTTGACGCTCGTGATGCTGCTCGTCGCGGTCGCACTCGTGCTGCTCATCGCGTGCGCGAACGTGGCCAACCTGCTGTTCGCCCGGGCGCTCGGACGCCGGAAGGAAATCGCCATTCGATCCGCACTCGGCGCGGGACGCGGCCGAGTCTTTCAGCAGCTCCTGATCGAGGCGCTGGTTCTGGCGCTTGCCGGCGGTTCGCTGGGCTTGATCGTGGCGCGCACCAGCCTGACCGCCGGGCTTACCCTCTTCGCGAACCAGGTGCCGAGAGCTGAGGAAGTGTCCATCGACGTTCGCGTCCTGGGCTTCGTCGCCGCCGTGTCGATCCTGACCGGCATTCTCGCCGGGGCGCTGCCGGCGCTCCGCGCCGGCCGGCCGGATCTCGGTGATGCCCTGAAGGAAGGCGGCCGAAGCGACGCGGCGGTTGGGATCCGAACCCGCCGGGTACTCATCGTCTGCGAAGTCGCGTTGTCGGTGATGCTCTTGATGGGCGCCGCGGTCACCATCCGCAGCCTGCTCGCCTTGCGCAATGTCGACGCCGGCTACGATTCCCACAACGTGCTGACGATGCAGGTGACCGTTCCGGAGACGCGGTATGCCACGCCGGCAAGAATCAGCGCATTCTTCGACGCGCTGCTCCAGCGGATGCGCACTCTTCCGGGCGTCGAGTCCGCCGCGACTGTCGACGATCTCCCGTCACAGGGTGGATCTGTCCAGCCGATCGTGCTCGAGGGGCACGCGGAGCTTCTGCCGCGGGATCAGCCGACCGTCGCCGTGCGCAAGATCACACCCGGCTATCTTCATACCCTCAGAATCCCGCTACTCAAAGGGCGCGATGTCTCCGACACCGATGACGAGGTGGTGCTCGTGAGCCGTTCGGCGGCCAGGCTGCTCTGGGGTGAGGCGGATCCGATTGGCCGGCGCATTTCGCTCCCGCTGCAGTCAAAGACCGAACAGAAACAGGTCATCGGTATCGTCGGCGACGTCAAGCAGGGAGATCTGTCCGAAGCGACGTCGCCCACCGTCTACGAATACACGCGGGAGCGGCCGTGGTCCAGGCTCGCAGTCGTGCTGCGCACGTCCGTTCCTCCGACATCGGTGGCTCAGGCGGCCGTGAGTGCGGTGCGATCGATCGATCCCGAGCAGCCGGTGGAAAGTGTCAGGACGATGGATAGCGTGCTCGACGAGACGCTGGCGTCGCAACGATTCAGCGCGGTCCTGCTCGGCCTGTTCGCGTCAGTCGCGCTGACGCTCGCCACGGTCGGGATCTATAGCGTCCTCTCGTACATCGGGCGCGGCCGCAGCCGGGAAATCGGCATCAGGACGGCGCTCGGTGCCCGCACCGCGGACGTCGTCCGGTTGGTGGTCATCGAGGGAATGACGCCGGCGCTTGCCGGCATCGTGGCGGGCACGTTCGCGGCGCTGCTGACGGCGGGATTGCTCCAGAAGCTCCTCTTCGGCGTCAGCGCATCCGATCCTCTGACGCTCGCCGCCGTCGCCGGAACGCTCGCGCTCGTGGCGTTCGTCGCGAGCCTCGTTCCCGCTTACCGGGCGTCAAAGGTCGATCCCGTGAAGGTGCTACGAGCATAGGAGCCGCCGGCCTGATCTCCTGACCAGCTGTTTGTGAACCGAGTTATGGTGACTTGCGTTCGATTGCCGGTAGCACGATCGAGCTGAGCGTCCTGCCCAAGAGATACAGACCGAGATAGCCGAGCGGCTGCCCGGCGTCATCCTCCGACGCGGCAACAGGCAACTGACTCTGCTCCCAATCGACATCGTGTGGGCATGGATCGTCGATGACGCCCTGATCAATGCTAGACGGACCACGCACACCAACGCGGTGCGCGAGCGAGTTGTCATGGGAACTGACCCGGGGGAGCAACTCGTCCTAGCAGCACCTGATGGCGCCACAACCGGCTGCACAGAATGACTGCGGCGCATTACACTTCTGTTTCTCCGTCGTTATGGATCACGGCACCATCAGGCAGCATTTCACTGCGGCGCTCGACGCGCTCGTCGAACAGATCAAGGCCGATCGCAGCGTCCTCGCGGCGATTCTCTGCGGCAGCCTGTCGCACGACACCGTCTGGGCCAAGTCGGATATCGATCTGGTGCTGGTGACGATCGACGACAAGAAGGTGGAACCGGGGAGCCTGTCAATCTACGCAGACGGCGTGAACGTCCATGCGTTCATGATGCCGCGCGCCCAATTCCGTAGACTGGTCGACGGCTCAATCCACAACTCGTTCATGCACTCGCTGCTGGCGAAGGGCCGGTTGATCTACACGCACGACGAGACCATCGCCGACCTGTGCGGCCGGCTGCGGGCGATCGGCGATCGGGACACGCGGCTGCAGATCATGAGCGCCGCCACTCACGCGCTACCGTCCATCTACAAGGCGCACAAGTGGCTGGTCACGCGTGGTGACCTCGATTACACCGCGTTGTGGATGCTCTACGCGGCCACACCGCTCGCCCAGGTGGCCGTGCTCGACGCCGGGTTGATCGTGGATCGGGAGGTCATCCCGCAGGCGATGAAGTTGAACCCCTC
>DATAEK010000080.1:0-19946 GCA_036258055.1 Vicinamibacterales bacterium | reverse complement strand
GCTGACCGACGTCGCCGGTCTCGGCCCGTTCGTCCTCACCGAGCACGTGTCGGGACAGCGGCTGGTGTTCCAGCGCAATCCCCGCTATTTCCGGCACGACGCCGCGGGGGTCCAGCTGCCGTACCTCGATTCGCTGACGCTCGCGATCGTCGCCGACCAGGGCGCCGAAGCGTTGCGGCTGCAGGCGGGCGAGATCGATCTGATGGCCAACGGCGACATCCGTCCGCAGGACTACGCCGGCTTCAAGGGGCTCGCGGACAAGGGCTCGCTGCGGCTGATCGACGCCGGCGTGGGACTCGATCCCGATTTCCTGTGGTTCAATCTCACGCCCGCGCGGCAGGCCTCGTCGAGCGCCCCGTGGCTGTTCCAGCGCGAGTTCCGGCAGGCGATGTCGTACGCCGTGGACCGGCAGGCGATCGTCAACGCCGTGTACCTCGGCGCCGCGGTGCCGATCTTCGGGCCGGTGAGCCCGGGCAACCTGCGCTGGCACTCGGCGGCCGCCCCGAGGTACGCGTTCGATCAGGCGAAAGCGCGGCAGCTCCTCGCCGCGGCCGGTCTCGCCGATCGCAACGGCGACGGGATCCTCGACGATCGCCGCGGCACCCCCGTCCGCTTCTCGGTGCTGACCCAGGCCGGACACGTCCGCGGCCGCGCCGCCGAAGTGATCCAGGCGCAGCTGCGCCAGGTCGGGATTGCCGTGGATCTGGTCACGCTCGATCCGGGCGGGATCTTCCAGCGCTGGCAGAAGGGGGACTACGACGCGATCTACTTCGGCCTCCAGGCGAGCTCCACCGACCCGGCGCTGAATCTGGATTTCTGGCTCAGTTCCGGCAGCGGGCATTTCTGGAATCCGAGCCAGGCCTCGCCGTCGCCCGCCTGGGAGAAGCGGATCGACGATCTGATGCACGAGCAGGCGAGTACCGCCGATCTCGCGGCGCGGCAGCGCGCGTTCGCCGAAGTCCAGCGGATCATGGGGGAGGAGCTGCCGGCGATCTACTTCGTCGCGCCGAAGGTCACGATTGCCACGTCCATGCGGGTGCGGAACGCGACGCCGGCGCCGCAGGCGCCGCAGCTGCTCTGGAGCGTCGATACGCTGGCGGCCGCCGGCGCCGGCGGCTCGCGCTAGACCGGCGTGCGTGTGCTGCCGTTCCTCGTCCGGCGGATCCTGCTGGCGGCGGCGCTGGTGCTGGTCGTCTCCTCGACGGCGCTGCTCTCGGTGCGCCTGTCGCCCGGCGATCACATCGCCGGCTTCAACATCGATCCGGCGGTCATCGCCGCCGAACGTCACCGCGCCGGGCTCGACCGGCCGCTGGCCGCGCAGTACGTGGACTGGCTGGGCCGCGCGCTGCGTCTGGACCTCGGCGAATCCCTCAAGTACCGCCGCCCGGTCACACAGCTGGTGCGCGAGCGCGCGGGCAACACCTTCGTCCTCGGATTCTCGGCGCTGATCCTGGCGACGCTCGTCGGGATTCCGCTCGGAGTGATCACCGGCAGCCGGCCGCACCGCGCGCTCGCCACGATCGTCCAGATCGCCTCGGTCGTCATCCTGTCGGTCCCTCCGCTGGTGACGTCGTTCGCGCTGCTGCTCTTCGCGTTGACGACGGGATGGTTTCCGGTCGGGGGATTCGCCGTGGAGGCGGGATCCTCGGGCTGGCTCGCCAGCCTCTCGACGCACGTCCGCTATCTGGTGCTGCCGATCGTCGCGCTGGCGTTGCCGATGGCGGCCTCGCTCGAGCGTCTGGAGTCGCGCGCGATGCAGGAGGCGCTGGCCGAGCCGAGCATTCTCGCCGCGCGCGCGCGCGGGCTGTCGACGTCCCAGGTGATCTGGCGGCACGGATTCCGGCTCTCGCTGAGGCCGGTCCTGGCGATCTACGGCGTCATCGTCGGCAGCATCCTCAGCGGATCGTTCGTGGTCGAGATCGTGATGTCGTGGCCGGGCCTCGGCGCGCTGATGTACGAGGCGCTCGTAGCGCGCGATCTGTATCTCGTGGCGGGGTGTGCCGCGGTCGGCTCGCTCTTTCTCGCGGCCGGCGTGCTCGCGTCGGACGTCGCGCTCGCCCTCGTCGATCCGCGAGTGGAGGCGCACGCGTGAGGCTCCGCGGCGGACAGCTGGCTGGCGCCCTTCTCGTCGGCCTGATCTTCATCATCGCCCTGGCCTCGACCGCGATCGTCACCCACGATCCGGCGCAGCAGTTCGCCGATTTCCCGTTCGCGCCCCCGATGCGGCCGCACCTGGTCGATGCGTCGGGGCGCCTGCGCGCGCCGTTCGTGTACCCGCTGCGGCTCGACGATCGGCTCGAGCGGCGCTACTCCGAGGATCGATCGCGGCCGCTGACGCTGCGCTGGTTTTCCGGGGGGCTCGCCTCGGTCGACGGTGCGCTCTGGTTTCCGCTCGGCACCGACGCGCTCGGGCGGGACGTCTTCTCGCGTCTCGTCGGCGGGGCGCGGCTCTCGCTGGGCGTGGCGATCGCGGCGGCGTTGTGCGCCCTCATCATCGGCGCCGTGATCGGCGGCGTCGCCGGCCTTGCCGGCGGGTTGCTGGACGACGGGCTGATGCGGGTGTCCGAGCTGGTGATGGGCCTGCCGGTGATCTACGCGGCGCTCACGCTCCGCGCCGCGCTGCCGCTGGTGCTGACCGACACGGAGGTGTTCTGGACCATGACCGCGGTCTTCGGTCTGATCGGCTGGCCGCTCGCGGCCAGAGGGGTTCGCGCGATCGTCGCCGTCGAACGGCGCAAGGAGTACGCAGAAGCTGCACGGTCCGCGGGGAGTGGACGTACGCGGTTATTGCTGCGTCATCTGATGCCGGCGACGTGGGGGTTTCTCGGCGTCCAGGCGACGCTGCTCCTGCCCGCGTTCATCATCGCGGAAGCCACCCTGTCCTACGTCGGGCTCGGATTCCCAGGCCCTGCACCGAGTTGGGGGGTGATGCTCCAGGAGGCCGGCACCGGCCGCACGCTGGCCGACGCGCCCTGGCTGGTTTCGCCGGCGATCGCCATTGCCGCGACCGTGCTCGGTACCAATCTCGTCGCGCGAGGCGCACAGGCCAGTGTGCCGTTTGTGGCACACGATTAGCTAAGCGGCTTCTTTACAATCACTTACAATGCAGTCCTGCGCTGTCCCATCCTGGTACGCGTGTGCCGTTTGGGAACAACATCGCTAAGGGTATAAATCCCAGCAACTTAGTCCATGCTCCTCGGGCGGATGACGAAATCGTGTGCTCCGTTTCGGGGCAATCGGCACGTCCCGGCAACTCTACGCCAATTTGGTAATTCTCGGTAACAGACGTGCAATCAATGGTTTAGCTAGCCATTTCCCAGCCCTGCCGTTCTGGCCTGCGCATTGCTCTGCCGTAGGCCGTGATGCAGCTATCTCTACTGTCGCATACGCAGGCGGCCAGACCGGCGGCTGACGCGTGGGACATGCCCCGCAGCGATTGGCGAGCCGGTGTTAGGCCGCTCACCTCGCGCCGCGTGGCGCTGCGGGACCTCACTCCGGCTGACGCGCCATCGCTTCTGTCGATGCTCGCGGCCGAGGAGGTCACCCGGTTCATGTCGCCGCCGCCCGGCACCATCGTCGGCTTCGAGCGCTTCATCGCGTGGATGCGCGACGAGCAGGCGGCAGGACGCCACATCGGCTTTGCCATAACGCCCGTGGATCGGCCCGACGTGGCGATTGGCGTCATTCAGATTCGTCAGCTCACACCGGACTTCCAGACCGCCGAATGGGGCTTCGCGATCGGCGCGCCCTATTGGGGCTCCGGCCTCTTCATCGAAGCGGCGCAGATGGCGATGGGCTTCGCCTTCGAAGTCCTCAACGTGCACCGGCTCGAGGCCCGCGCGGCGATCGTGAACGGCCGCGGCAACGGCGCGCTCGCGAAGATGGGCGCGGTACGGGAGTGCGTGTTGCGCAACAGCTTCATGCGCAACGGAGAGTACCTGGACCAGGCACTCTGGTCGATCGTGCGGGAAGACTGGCAGCGCAGCAAGGCGGTGTGGGGCTCGAGCATCCACTGATCATCCGCAACCGGCGCCTGAAGGTCAGGCGCGTATCCGTAACGGCGAAGCAGTGCCCACTTCCGGAAGATCGGAAGGTCGCAGAAGGAAAGGATCAGATGTTCTCATTCAAGCGTGATCGATCGTGGGTGGTGCCAGGCGTCATGCTGGCCTGCCTGCTCCTGATCGGAGGCACTGCGTCGGCAGGCTCCGGGTCAGGGAAAGGCAAGGGCAAGGGCAACGCCAAGCTCGATCCGGCGCTGACCGAGCTTGCCGACTCCAGCGGCAAGGGCAACGCCTACGGCAAGTCCCGCGTCATCGTCATCGTCAATCCGGATGCGGATCTGACGAAAGACCTGCGCGGCCTTGGCGCGGCGCTGCTCCGGAAGCTCCCGCTCATCGACGGCATCGTCGCCGAGCTGCCGAACGGCCAGCTCCGCAAGCTGGCGAAGTATCCCGAGGTGTTCTCGGTTCACCTCGACCGGCCGACCGGCGCGCACCTGAATCGCGTGTCGGCGACGGTCGGCGTCCGGACAGTGCAGTCGCAGTTCGGCTACGACGGCGCCGGCGTCGGCGTGGCGGTCATCGACTCGGGTGTGACCCCGTGGCACGACGACCTCACGATCAACGCCCCGTCGGCCTTCACCCGATCGAAGAACGGCCAGCGCGTGACCGCGTTCGTCGACTTCGTCAACGATCGGACGACGCCGTACGACGACAACGGACACGGCACGCATGTGTCCGGGATCATCGCCGGCAACGGCTGGGACTCACAGGGCGCCCGCGCCGGCATGGCGCCCGGCGCGCACCTCCTGAGCCTGAAGGTCCTCGATGCGGACGGCAAGGGTGTGATCAGCGACGTGATCGCGGCCTTGCAGTGGGCAGTCGCGAACAAGGCGACGCACAACATCCGCGTCGTCAACCTGTCGGTTGGCGCGGCAATCACCGAGTCCTACAAGACCGACCCGCTCGCGATCGCCGCCAAGCGCGCGGTCGACGCCGGCATCGTCGTCGTCGCGGCGGCCGGCAACCTGGGCAAGAACGCGGCGGGGCTGACGCAGTACGGCGGCATCACGTCGCCCGGCAATGCTCCCTGGGTTCTGACCGTGGGCGCGTCGAGCGTCGAAGGCACGGCCGATCGCGCCGACGACGTCATGGCGCCGTACAGCTCGAGCGGTCCGACGGCGATCGACTTCATGGCGAAGCCGGATCTCGTGGCGCCCGGCACCGGCGTCGTGTCGCTGAGCGATCCGACGAGCACGCTCTACCGCACGAAGGCGGACTACTTGCTGAACGGTACGATCTCGACGTCGTACAAGCCGTACCTGGCGCTGTCGGGCACGAGCATGGCGGCGCCGGTCGTCGCCGGCACGGTCGCGCTGATGATTCAGGCGAACCCGAACCTGACGCCGAACCTGGTGAAGGGGATCCTGCAGTACACGGCGCAGGACTACCACTACAACCCGCTGACGCAGGGCGCCGGTTTCGTCAACTCGTATGGCGCGGTGCAGCTCGCGCGGTTCTTCGCGAAGGCGAAGGCGGGCGATCGCTACCCGACGTCGTCACTGTGGAGCAAGCAGATCATCTGGGGCAGCTATCGCCTCAAGAACGGCGTGCTGAACCCGATGGGCAGCGCCTGGCAGCCCAACGTAGTCTGGGGCGCGTCGAGCCGCGACGGCGACAACATCGTGTGGGGCACGCGCTGCGGGTTGTCCTGCGACAACGTCCTGTGGGGCACGCTCGCGAGCGTCGTGTATGGTTCGTCCGTCTGGTGGGACACGAGCCTCGTATGGGGAACGGTGCGCAGCGGCGAGAACATCGTGTGGGGCACCGTGCGCGACGGCGACAACATCGTGTGGGGCACCGCGCGTGACGGCGACAACATCGTGTGGGGCACCAACATCGTGTGGGGCACGGTGCGCGATGCCGACAACATCGTGTGGGGCACCACGCGCGACGTCGACAACATCGTCTGGGGGACCGACTGCGGCGGTTCCAACTGCGAGAACATCGTGTGGGGCACGGTCCGCGATGGCGACAACATCGTGTGGGGCACCGCGCGTGACGCCGACAACATCGTCTGGGGGACGGCGCGCGACGGCGACAACATCGTGTGGGGCACATCGCGTGACGGCGATAACATCGTCTGGGGCACGAGCGCCGGCGACGTGTGTGGTACCTCGGCGGAGGACGAGAAGCTCTTCGACGATCCCGATGGCGTAGTTCTCAATTTCGATCCAGCGGTCTTCGACAGCCTCTTTGCGACCGCCTCGGAAGGAGGCCTGTAATGGAAAAGATGCCTTTCCGCGAAGCCGCTGAAACCGAGATGAATGTGCACGACGTCATCGCCAAGGCGAGCTCCAGCACGGTCACGTCGACCGACTGGCGGCAGTCGCTGCCGGTGATGGCCGGCACGATGGTCACGCTTCGCGAGCTGCGGCTCTCGGATGCGCCGTCGCTGCTGGCAATGTTGTCGACGGAGGAGGTGGCCCGCTTCATCTCGCCGCCGCCGACGACGATCGAAGGGTTCGAGCGGTTCATTGCCTGGACCCATCGTGAACGGGCCGCGGGACGCTACGTCTGCTTCGCGGTCGTGCCGCACGGGATGGACGCGGCGGTCGGGATCTTCCAGATCCGCCAGCTCGATCCCGCGTTCGAGACCGCCGAATGGGGCTTCGCGATCGGATCCGCGTTCTGGGGCACGGGCGTGTTCCAGGACGGCGCGGCGATGATCGTGGACTTCACCTTCGACGCGATCGGCGCGCACCGGCTCGAAGCGCGCGCGGCCGTGGCCAACGGACGCGGCAACGGCGCGCTCCGCAAAATCGGCGCCCAGCAGGAAGGGGTGCTGCGCAAATCGTTCCTGCGCAATGGCGAGTATCTCGACCAGACGCTCTGGACGATTCTCGACGAAGACTGGCATCGTGGACGGCCGGTCAGGTCGCTCCGCAGCAGCTGGGTTCACTGACACACGTTGCACGAAACGCGGCGGGCACGGAGACCACCTTGGCCTCCGTGCCCTCCGCTCCGCTCCGCGCCCGAACCCCAATAACCTCCGCGCCCTCCGTGTAGAGATCCTCCGCGCCCTCCGTCCCCTCCGCCTCCGCCCCTCCAAAATTTGACAACCCTTCGAAGCACTCGGTACGCTCGGCCACATGACTTTTGCGTCGGTGTTTCCGCCGATGGCGACGCCGTTCTCCGACGACGGCGCCGTCGAGACGTCGGCAATTGCCGCGAACGTCGAGAAGTGGATGCGGGCGGGAACGGGCGGCGTCGTCGCGCTCGGCTCGAACGGTGAGGCGCCTCTCCTGGACGAGGCGGAATCGGATCGAGTGATCGCCGCCGCCCGCGACGCGGTGCCGCGCGATCGTCTGCTCATTGCCGGCACGGGACGGGAGTCGACGCCGGCCACGATTGCGGCCTCGAAACGTGCCGCGGCGCTCGGCGCCGATGCCGTGCTGGTCCGCACGCCGTCCTACTACAAGGGCCGGATGACCGTCGATGCGCTGGCGCGCCACTACTCGCTGGTGGCGGACGGGTCGCCCGTGCCTGTTCTCCTCTACAACTACCCGGCGGTCTCGGGCATCAATCTCGTCCCGGCGTTGATCGCGCGTCTGTCTCAGCACGCGAACATCGCCGGCATCAAGGAAACGGGAAGCGATGCGGCGCAGGTCGGCGCGTTCGTGGACGCGGCGGCGCCGCCCTTCTCCGTGATTGCGGGATCGGCGCCGCCGTTCTACCCGGCGTTGTGCATGGGGGCGGTCGGCGGCATTCTCGCTGTGGCGTGCGTCGTGCCGGAGATCTGCGTGCAGCTCTTTCAGCACTTTCGCGCCGGCCGTCATGCCGAGGCGCGCGAGCTGCAGCGTCGGATCACGCCGCTCGCGCGGCTGGTGACGACCGAGTACGGTGTGCCGGGGCTGAAGGCGGCGATGACGATGGCCGGATACCGCGCGGGGATGCCCCGGCTGCCCCTGACGCCGGCCTCCGGTGACGCGCTCGATCAGATCCGCGCGGCACTCGCGGCCTTGCCGGCGTCCGCGGAGGTTGTTCGATGATTCCTGAACGGCTGCTGCTGGGCCCCGGCCCGAGTCCAATCGCGGCGCGCGTGATGCGCGCGCTCGCCGAGCCGGTGCTCAGCCATCTCGATCCCGAGATGCTGCGGATTCTCGACGATGTGCGGCGGCGGCTCGAGCCGGTGTTCGGTGCGCGAAGCGACGCGTTCACGTTCGCCGTGTCCGGAACGGGCACGTCCGGGATGGAGGCGGCGGTCGCCAACGTCACGGCGCCTGGCGCGCGAGTGCTCGTGGTCGTCACGGGGTACTTCGGTCAGCGGCTGTCGCAGATCTTTCAGCGATACGGCGCCGGCGTCACCGAAATCGAGGTGGAGTGGGGCCGCGCCGTCGATCCCGCGGCAGTCGAACGTGCGCTGGCGTCGCAGCCGGCCGACATCGTCGCTATCGTTCACGCGGAAACCTCGACCGGGGTTCTCAATCCTGTCGCCGAGATCGCGCGGCTCGCCTCGGCGCATGGAGCACTGACCGTCGTCGATGCCGTGACGTCGCTCGGCGGCATGCCGGTGAAGACCGGCGACTGGGGCATCGACGTCTGCTACAGCTGCTCGCAGAAGGGGCTCGGCGCGCCGTCAGGTCTCGCCCCGATTTCGTTCTCCGCTCGGGCGCGCGCGCAGCGCGTCCCCTCGCGCAGCTTCTATCTCGATCTGCAGCTCCTCGAGGACTATTGGGTCAACCGGCGCTACCATCACACGCTGTCCGCACCGCTGATGTACGCGCTCCAGGAGGCGCTGGCCGCGGTCGAAGAGGAAGGTCTGCAGGCGCGCTACGATCGCCATCGCCGCCATCATCTGGCGCTCACCGCCGGACTCGACGCTCTCGGCCTGTCACTGCTCCCGCCACCGGCGGAGCGGCTCTGGACGCTGAACGCCGTGCGCGTACCTGACGGCGTCGACGAGGCCGCGGTCCGCCGTCATCTCCTGCAGGTGTTCAACATCGAGATCGGAGCGGGTCTGGGTCCGCTGGCCGGCCGCATCTGGCGTGTGGGGATCATGGGGTCCGGCTCCACGCTGGCAAACGTGCTGCTGTTCCTGACCGCCTTCGAGCGAGCGCTGCAGAGCGCCGGCTATCGCGCGCGCGATACCGGCGCCGCGGTGGCGGCGGCGGAAGCGGCCGCCGGGTAGATCGTCTCGATTGGCTGCAGCGGGGAAGCGCGCGGCGGCGCGCAAGGCCGGGCGCTATAATCGGCCGGTGCGCCGAATACTGAGGCTCGCAGGTCGAGCGATCCTCGTCGCGCTCGCCGCCGGCTTCGGCTGCGCGGCCTACATCTATCTGACGCTCCCCGACGTCCGAGATCTCAAAACCTCCAATCCAGCGACGACCGCCTTCATCGAGATTCGTGCGCGTGAGGCGCACGACAAAGGGGAGCAACCGCGTCGCGTCCAGCGCTGGGCGCCGTATGCGCGCATCTCGTCACACCTGAAGAAGGCCGTGCTCGTTGCAGAAGACAGCGCCTTCTGGACGCATGGCGGCGTCGACTTCGAGCAGATCAAGGAATCGATGGAGGTGAATTTCGAGCGCATGGAGTTCGCGCGTGGCGCGAGCACGATCACCCAGCAGCTCGCCAAGAATCTGTACTTGTCGCCTTCGAAGAATCCGATCCGCAAGATTCGCGAGCTCTTGATCGCCCGGCGTCTCGAAGCGGAGCTCACGAAGCAGCGGATCCTCGAGCTCTATCTGAATGTGATCGAATGGGGCGACGGGATCTACGGCGCGGACGCCGCCGCCCGTTCGTACTTCCGCAAGCCGGCCGCGGATCTCGATGCGTCGGAGTCGGCGCTCCTCGCTGCGGCGATCATCAATCCGCGTGTGCTCGATCCCGGCCGTCCATCACCGCGTCTCCGCCGACGACAGCAGATGATCCTGCAACGCATGGGCGGTGTCACACCACCGCCCGTGATCACGGAAGCGCCGGCGCCGGCGCTGGCGCCGGTTCCGGATCTGCCGGATGTGCCGCCACCAGCCACGGGCGCGCCTGACGTGTTGCCCGGACAGGTCGTGCCGATCGACAAGCCGTCACCGGCGAAGCCGCGTGGTGGAGGTCCTGGCGGGGCCTGAAACCGGGCAAATTCGTGACTGCCCGAACGGGTCCAAATTACCCTGTAAGTCCATGAAACTCTGCTATTAAGAGCAATCGGCTCACCTTGACAGATTGCGCCCAGTGTCTCTATAGTCGCGTCACGCTTCATCACAGCTCCCTCTGATGCGGCGAGGACGTGCGCCGAAAGGGACGTTCCTCTCGGGCCGCGGTGTGTGTGGGCATGATCAATTACACCGAGCGCATCGCGCTCCTGATGCAGGACGTCGTCTCACGCACGTCGTCGCTCTCGTTCATCGATCTCTCAGAGGTCCTCGTGTTCGGCCGCTACGGACGCACCGGAACAGAAGGGCCGTTCGCGACGTGCCACTGCCTGACGCTGCCCAACAGCGAGCCCGGCTACTACTTCTGGCGCGATCGCGCGACGGGCGAGCTGACCCGCCGTTCCGAGTGGTTCATCACGAAGTCCCCGGTCGTCCGCATCGGGACGAGCAGCATCAAATATCTGATCTCGTTCGTGATTCCCCGCTACTGCGATCAGGCGCTCGAGCGATCGCGAAAAGCAGAGCTCTATCCCGGGATGCCGAACTGGGTCGCGAAGCTCGATACCATCGTGCACGAGCTCTATCACATCGATCCGCTCGAAACCGGACTGCGTCGCGTGGTGCGCGCTGACGGTTCCGACTCGCCGCGCACACACGGGCCGCTGTTCTACGAGGAAGTCGCCCACATGGTCAGGGAATACCTGGCAACGGATCCCGACCCCGAGGTGCGCCGTTTTCTCGAGTACGACTTCGCGGGTTTGAACCAACACTACGGCGGGGTCGTGGCGACGACGTTTCGCAATTTCCCGTCGTTCCCGCAGCGGTATCAGGAACCGCTGGACATTCCGCTATCGGATCCGATCGTCAGGGTGGAACCGCTGAAGCCCTGGAACCAGCCGGTCATCTACACCGAGAACGATCTGCATATCCGTCAGTTCACCGAGAGCTGCACGCGACGGCTGACCCGAAAAGGACAGCACCGCGCGGCGTAGCGCCGCTACCGAATCCGGCGCGCTCCCACGAATCGGGACCCCCAGTAGCCCGATCCCATTCGCTCGACGCGCACTTCACCGCGTGAGCTCGGCGCGTGGACGAACTCGTCGCCGCCGATCACCATCCCGACGTGGGTCACCGTCTGGCCGCCATCCGTGGCAAAGAAGACGAGGTCGCCCGCTTCGAGCGCGTTCGGATCGACTGGAGAGCCCGATTGGAACTGCTCGGTTACCGTGCGCGGAACCCGCACGCCGTGCTGCGCGAAGACGTACCAGATGAAGCCGCTGCAATCGAATCCAGCGGGATTGCTGCCGCCGTTCCGGTAGGGGCTCCCGCGGAGCCCGAGCGCCGTTCCTGCGATGGCGTAGCCGTCGGCTGGGCCAGGCTGGGACACGCCCGGAGACGGGGGAGGGGCCCCTCCCGGGACGGGAAAAGGCTGGGGAACGGCACCGGTCGAGGCGCAGCCTCCCGCCGCCACCGCCATCAAGCAAAGAGCCCCAAGTGTCCCGCGACGCGACATCTGTAGTCCCCCGATTATCGGCCGGCGAGGGGTTCAGCGGCACCCGGAGACCGGCTCGTCCTTCTAAGCGACTGGAAACAATCCTGTTACGCCGTCCTAGCCTTGACACAACGCCGCGGCATCGGGCACAATAAACTTCAGCTTTTTATGGAGCAGACTCTCCTGCTCAACGCCACGTACGAGCCGCTGAAGGTCGTCCACTGGCAGAAAGCCATCACCCTTTGGTGCCAGGGGAAGGTCGAGGTCATCTCTGTGTACGACCGGGAGGTCCGGTCGGTCTCCTTCAGTTTCAAGCTCCCCTCGGTCATTCGCCTGCTGCGTTACATCAAGATTAAACGGCACATCGACTACGTCCCGTTTTCGCGCGCGAACATCTATGCCCGGGACGACCACTCGTGCCAGTACTGCGGGGAAGTCTTCCCGACCGCTGATCTGACGTTCGATCATGTGGTGCCGGTCGCCCAGGGCGGCCGGAAGGACTGGGAGAACATCGTCACGTGCTGCATCAGCTGCAACCGGAAGAAGGGTGGGCGCACCCCCGCCGAAGCCCGCATGCACCTGATTCGGGCGCCCAAACGTCCTGAACGGGCGCCGGCCATCAGGATTACCGTGGGCCTCAAGAACGCCCCGGACAGCTGGCGCGATTACTTCTACTGGAACATGGAGCTCGACGAGACCTGACGTCTCGTCGAGTCTCGTCCCGCCGGCGGGCCCTGCGCGCCCGTTGAAATTGCAGCTGCCCTTCCTGTCCGTCCGCACTACCATCGCCGCATGACCACCGTTTCGCCGTCGAGCATTTCCGCGGTCCAGCCGCTCTGGGCCATCGAAGGTGGGCGGATCAACATCCACGGCGCCGATTTCAGTCTCGACCCGCTGCCCGAGGTCACGCTCGGTGGCGAGACGGCGCACATCGCGTTCGCATCGCCGCGACTCCTGTCCATCACGGTTCCTCCGGGCCTTGACGGCGGCAGGGTCCCGGTCCGCGTGAGTGGGGCACTGGGAGCCACGGCGTATCTGGACGTCGGCGCACCGCTCGCGACCGGCCTTCATCAGGTAGACAGCCCCGCGTTCGACGCCGAAGGCAACCTGTACGTGACGTTCAGCGGGACGCGCGGCCAGCAGGCGCCCGTTGCCATCTACGTCGTCCGGCCGGGCGGGGCCAGAGAGCCCCTCGTGGAGAACCTGCCGAACCCGACGTCGCTCGCCTTCGATCCCGCCGGTCGCCTCTACGTGTCCAGTCGATTCGACGGCACCGTGCATCGCGTTGGCAAGGACGGATCCGTCGTCACCGTTGCGACCGAGCTGGGCGTCGCCTGCGGAATCGCGTTCGGGCCTGACGGCAATCTGTACGTCGGCGATCGATCCGGATCGATCCTCCGCGTCCACGGGGGCAAGTCGGCGCTCGTGACCAGCCTTCCGCCAAGCGTCGCAGCGTTTCACCTCGCGTTCGGACCGGACCAGCATCTGTATGTCGCTGCGCCGACGCTCTCCGCGCGCGATTCGATCTACCGAATCTCTCTTGATGGCGACGTCGAGGTCTTCTCGACGGCGTTCGGGCGGCCGCAGGGCCTGGCGTTCGACGTGGACGGCAATCTGTACGTCGCGGACGCTCTCGCGGGGGACAGCGGCATCTATCGCCTCCGCGCGGGCGGTTCCGGCGAGCCGGAGTTGCTGCTGTCCGGCGGGACGGTGGTCGGCATCGCCTTCGATCCCGGCGGCGGCGTCGTGCTGGCGTCGCCTGACACGGTCTACCGGCTCGACGTGTCGATCCGCGGTCTGATCTACGGGTGACCCCTCACTTGAATTCAGGGCCAGCCGCGGATAGGCTGGCGGCGCTTTCCTCATGACCCATCTGTTCAGTCGAAAACCCATTGCGGATCTGCTGGTCGGCGACGATCACGCGCTGAAGCGAGTGCTGGGCGCGGGGGACCTGGTCATGCTGGCGATTGGCGCCGTGATCGGCGCCGGTATCTTCGGCGCGATCGGTACCGCGGCGGCAGGGCAGACTGGCCCGAACGGGGAAGTCATCCGCTACGGCGCCGGTCCGGCGCTCGTCTTCTCGTTCATCCTGCTCGGCGGAGCCTGTGCGCTCGCCGCCTTGTGCTACGCCGAGCTCGCGTCGATGATCCCGCAGGCCGGAAGCGCCTACGCGTATTCGTATGCCACGCTGGGTGAGCTGGTGGCGTGGATCATCGGCTGGGATCTGATCCTCGAGTACGCCGTCGGCAACGTCGCCGTCGCGATCTCGTGGGGCGATTACTTCAACACGCTGGTCAAAGGATTCGGTGTCAGTCTCCCGGCCTGGCTCACGACCGGCTACCGGACCGCGCTTCTGAGCTCCGATCCCGCCATTCATGGGCTGCTGACGTCGGCGCCGCACGTCGCGGGAATTCCGATCGTGGTCCACGTGCCGGCGTTCGCGATCGTCATGGTGATCACGTGGCTGCTGCTGCAGGGCGCCCGCGAGAGCGTGACGGCGAACAACATCATGGTGGTGATCAAGCTGCTCGCCCTGGGCTTGTTCATCGCGGTCGGCGCCACGCACCTCCACGCCGAGAACTACCACCCGTTTTCGCCGAACGGCTTCACGGGGATCCACCAGGGCGCGGCGATCGTGTTCTTTGCCTACATCGGCTTCGACGCGATCTCGACGGCGGCCGAGGAAACCAAGAACCCGCAGCGCAATCTGCCGCGCGGCATCCTCGGAGGGCTGGCCATCTGCACCGTCATCTACGTCATCGTCGGCGCCGTGCTGACGGGCATGGTGCCCTACAAGGAGCTGGCGGTCGCCGATCCGCTCGCGCGGGCGCTGCAACTGGCTGGCTTCACCACCGTCGGCTGGATCGTCGCGCTCGGCGCCGCCGTGTCGATGTCGGCGGTGCTGCTCGTCTTCCAGTACGGACAGCCGCGCATCTTCTTCGCGATGGCGCGCGACGGCCTGCTGCCGGAATGGGCAGCGCGCGTCCACCCGGTTACCAAGATTCCGTTCATGACGACGCTCCTGACGGGCGTGTTCGTGGCGCTGTGGTCGCTCGTGGGCGATGCCGGTGAGACCTACGACCTCACGAACATCGGCACGCTGTTCGCGTTCATGCTGGTCAGCATCGGTGTGCTCGTCCTTCGCTACAAGGATCCCGATCGGCCGCGTCCGTTCCGCGTGCCGTTCGTCTGGCCGGTCTGCCTGCTGTCCGCGGCGGGATGCCTCTTCATCATGCAAGGGCTTCCCAGCGTTGCCTGGCGGCGCTTCGGATGGTGGCTCGCGATCGGCCTGGCGTTGTATTTCCTGTACGGTTATCAGCACAGCAAGCTCCGACAGAGCCGCTCCTGAAAGCAGGCTGTCGCCTCAATCCAGCGGCGAGCACAGCGAGCCGCGAGTAGCCGCGGGGGTGGGGCCCCGCGGCAGTGAGAAAAGCTGACCTCCCCGCCCTCGCCCCCGTGATAAGCTAACCGTTTGGGATTCCTTCGTATTTCCTTGCTGTAACCATGGCCCACGACTGGATCGCGGTCCGCGGCGCCCGCGTCCACAACCTCAAGAACATCGACGTCGACCTGCCCCGCGATCAGCTGGTCGTGATCACCGGGCTGTCGGGTTCGGGTAAGTCCTCACTCGCCTTCGACACGATCTACGCGGAAGGCCAGCGGCGCTACGTCGAGTCGTTGTCGTCGTACGCCCGGCAGTTTCTCGAGCAGATGGAGAAGCCGGACGTCGATCTGATCGACGGTCTTTCACCGGCGATTGCGATCGAGCAGAAAACCACCGGCTCCAACCCGCGTTCGACCGTCGGCACGGTGACCGAGATCTACGATTACCTGCGCCTGCTCTTCGCGAACATCGGCGTGCCGCATTGCCATCTCTGTGGCCGCGAGATCTCGTCCCAGTCGCTCGAGCGCATCATCGACATGGTGATGCTGTCGCCGAATGAAGAACGGGTGAACGTGCTGGCGCCGGTGGTGCGCGGCCGGAAAGGCGAATTCAAGAAAGAGCTGGCGGCGCTGCGCACGCGCGGGTTCACCAAGGTCCGCGTCGACGGCCAGCTGCGCTCGCTCGAGGAAGACATCAAGCTCGATCGGCGCCGCAATCACAGCATCGACGTCGTCGTCGATCGGCTCGTGCTGAAGCCGGGGATCGAACGGCGGCTCGCGGAGTCGGTCGAGATCGCGCTGGGCCTCGCGAACGATATCGTCGTCATCAACACGTTCGACGGCGGTGATCGCCTGTTCTCGCGGCGGCTGGCCTGCACCTACTGCGGCGTGAGCATGCCGGAGATGACGCCGCGGGCGTTCTCGTTCAACTCGCCGCACGGCGCGTGCACCGAATGCCAGGGTCTCGGGGCTGTGTACGACTTCGATCCGGCTCGTCTCGTGCCGGATGAATCGCTGTCGCTTCAGGACGGCGCCATCGCGCCCTGGGCCAAAGGCGATCGCAAGCTGGTGCGAGAGGCGCTGACAACCCTCGGCAAGACGTTTTCGATCGACTTGACCGTGCCGTTCCGCCGGCTGCCGAAGAAGATCCGCGACCTGCTGTTCTTCGGGGCGCCCACGGCCAATCGCAAGGCTGAGGGGGAACCGAAGAAGAAGAGGACCAAGGCGAGGGAAGCGGATCCATTCGGCGCGGGGTTCGAGGGGTTGATTCCCAATCTCCGCCGCCGGTACGAGGAAGGGACCTGGCTCGAGCAGGAGAACCTCGAGCCGTACCGCGCGTTGCGCCCGTGCCCGGCGTGCGGCGGCGAGCGGCTCAAGCCGCAGAGCCGCGCGGTTCGGGTCAAAGGCCGGACGATCTCGGAGTACGTAGGGCTTCCGATTTCCGAGGCGGTCGGCGTGATCGACTCGCTCGAGCTGAGCGATCGGGAAAGCCTGATCGCCAGCCGAATCCTGCGCGAGATCCGCGATCGGTTGCACTTCCTCAACGACGTGGGTGTCGGATACCTGACGCTTGGCCGCAGCGCCGCGACGCTCTCGGGCGGCGAGGGGCAGCGCATCCGGCTGGCCACGCAGATCGGATCGAACCTGACGGGTGTGCTCTACGTCCTCGACGAGCCGTCGATCGGCCTCCATCAGCGCGACAACCGGGCGCTCCTGTCCACGCTCGCGAGGCTCCGTGACCTCGGCAACACGGTCGTCGTGGTCGAGCACGACGAAGAGACGATCAGGACAGCTGACTACGTGATCGACCTCGGTCCCGGCGCCGGCGAGCACGGCGGACACGTCATCTTCCAGGGCCCGCCGGCGAGTCTGCTGCAGAACGGAAATGGTTCGCTCACCGGCGCTTATCTTCGTGGGGAACGATCGATCCAAACGCCGCCCTCACGACGCCCGGCCACCCGCGGCGCGATCGTGATCAAGGGCGCCCGCGCGAACAACCTGAAAGACGTGACCGTCTCGATTCCACTGGGAGTGCTGACGACCGTGACCGGTGTGAGCGGCTCGGGCAAGTCGACACTCGTGAACGAGATCCTCTATCGCTCGCTCGCACGTCTGCTCTACCGGGCGGCGGACGAGCCGGGCCCGCACAGCGGCATCGAGGGGATCGATCTGCTCGACAAGGTCATCCAGATCGATCAGTCGCCGATCGGACGTACGCCGCGATCGAATCCGGCGACCTACACCGGACTGTTCACGTTCATCCGCGAGCTCTTCGCGATGCTGCCGGAGGCGAAGGCGCGCGGGTTCCGCCCCGGCCGCTTCTCATTCAACGTCAAGGGCGGACGGTGCGAGGCCTGTCAGGGTGACGGGGTCATCGCCATCGAGATGCACTTCCTGCCCGACGTCTACGTCACCTGCGAACAGTGCAAGAGCCGGCGATACAACCGCGAAACGCTGGAGATCAAGTACCGCGGGAAGTCGATCGCGGACGTGCTCGACCTCACCGTCGATCAGGCGCTGCCGCTGCTCGAGAACTTTCCGCCGATCGCCAACAAGCTGCGCACGCTCCAGGACGTCGGTTTGGGTTACATCGAGCTCGGTCAGTCGGCGACGACGCTCAGCGGCGGTGAGGCGCAGCGGGTCAAGCTCTCGAAAGAGCTATCGCGGCGCGGCACCGGCCGCACGCTTTACATCCTGGACGAGCCCACGACCGGGCTGCATTTCGAGGACACGCACAAGTTGCTGGACGTCCTGAACAAGCTGGTCGATCAGGGCAACACTGTGGTGATCATCGAGCACAACCTGGACGTCATCAAATCGGCCGACTACGTGATCGACCTCGGGCCCGAGGGTGGCGAGGCTGGCGGGCGCCTGGTGGCGCAGGGGACTCCTGAAGTCGTGGCCAAGAGCCGAGAATCCTTCACAGGGCAGTTTCTGGCCGGGATTCTGGGGCCATCCCCGGCGGCCGCGGCCTCCTGAACCTGCTCCCGAGTCTCGCGTGCCTATCGATCACGCTTCTCGTCACTGTGGTGTAATTACCACACTTCGGTATCTTGCACCTGTGGTTAGCCGGCCACAAACCTGTCATTCCAATTGGTTCTCGGGCGTTGTTGATGAGGTAGAAAGCCTTCTCAATCAACGTCTTAGATCATGTGATGCCGGTGGTTTCTCAGTGGCAGGCGCTTTGCTGAGCTCTGTGAGGCTTCCCCGTCTCTAGAGAGGTCATGAACGCGCAGCGTACGCTTCGACGATCGGTTTCTTGTACCGGAATCGGGCTTCATTCCGGCAACAAGGTCACATTGTCGCTCCGGCCGGCCCCTGCCGATTTCGGGATCCGGTTTCAGCGGTCCGATCTTGGCGGGCTCGAAATCCCCGCGACCGTCACGCACCTCGGCGGCATTCAGTATCAGACCGGACTGACCCGAGAGGCCGTTTCCGTCGAGACCGTCGAGCACCTGCTCGCGGCCCTCACGGCCCTCGGCATCGACAACGTCATCGTCGAGCTGAATCACTCCGAAGTGCCGATCATGGACGGTAGCGCCGCGCCGTTCGTGTATCTGATTCTGAACGAGGCCGGTGTCCGGCGCCTGCAGGCGCCTCGGCGCTACTTGAAAGTGCTTCGGCCGATTTCCCTCACGCAGGGAGACAAGCGGATCGCGCTTTATCCGTCCGACCACTTCAAGGTCACCTACAGCATCAGCTTCGATCATCCGCTGCTCCGGCATCAGTCGAAGACGATGCGGATCACGGAAGACAGCTTCGTCGAGGACATTGCCCCGGCACGCACGTTCGGCTTTCTCAAAGAAGTCGAGATGCTGCGGCAGCGCGGTCTTGCGCTGGGCGGCTCGCTCGACAACGCGATCGTGCTGGGCGAGACCGGCGTGCTCAACAACGCGCTCCGATTCGAGGATGAATTCGTCCGACACAAGATCCTCGACGTGATCGGCGATCTGTCGCTGGTGGGGTACCCGGTGATCGGCCACCTCGTGGCGCACCGTGGCGGCCACGCGATTCACACCGCGTTTGCCGCGCGGATCCTCGAGGAGCCGGATGCGTGGCGGCTGGTCGAAGCACCGGTGGACCCTGCGGTGCTGCCGATGCCGGCGGCTGCGTCGAGGGCGGCGAGACTCGCGAACTAATCTCCTCCTCCTCCTTGCAATCCGTGAAGAGCCGTGCGAGTCGCACGGCTCTTTTCTTTGTCAGCGAAGAGCCGTGCTGCCGTCAGGATTCCCCTCATGGCGGCAAGAGAAGCCCTGGGAATCGGTCCACACTACGGCGTTGATCGTTACTCAAAGCGGCCTTGAGTCTCGTACGCGGACTCAGTGGTGGCTCAGTGCACGCCCGATCACCAAATTCCGGGCACGAGCAGCTTTGTCCTTGCCACATAAGCCGCGTATTCGTCGCCGAATGTCTCGAGCATCATCCTTTCCGCTGCACGGATGCGAAACGCGAAGAGAATCCCAAACGCTACGAAGTATGACGCCCCTACAACCCAGTTTGGAACCACGAGCGCTTGGCCGATGGCGTAGAGGAAGAGTGCTGCGTACATTGGATGACGGATATAGCGGTAGACCCCTTGCGTTATGAGTCGATGATTCTCGCGCAATTCAAGGGTGACCGACCAGTACGTCCCTAGGTCCGAGTGTGACCGCTGGAAACACGAGAGGCCCGCCACAAGGCACAAGACGCCAGCGCCGAACAGCCAAGGACGAAGCGAATGCTGGGCGAACGAAAAGACAGGGAACACGACCCAGAGCAAAGGAACGAGGAACCCCATCCACACGAGCGTCAGCAAAGCCGCTTCGCGGGGACCTTTGCAACTCCGCGCGACCTTGACTCCGCGACTGCGGCGCCCGTGAGGTGCTCGAATCACGACCATTACGACACTGGCGGCGAGAATCACCGCTTTGGCGATCCAAGGGT
>DATAEK010000365.1:0-9448 GCA_036258055.1 Vicinamibacterales bacterium | reverse complement strand
CTCGGATACGACGAACGGCACGTTCTGCTCGGTGCCGACGTCGTAGACGACGACGATGTTGGGATGATTGAGCGCGCCAGCGGCGCGGGCCTCGTGAAGCAGCCTGACCTCGTGGCGTGGATCCCTGGCGCGCGCCTCTCGGAGGATCTTCAGCGCGACATCACGGCGCAGGCGGGTGTCGCGGGCGCGATACACTTCGCCCATGCCGCCAGTCCCCAGCGGACCGAGAATCTCGTACGGGCCGAATCTGGACGCCGGAGTTAGGCTCAGACTGGCGGCTTTCGTCGTAACGAAGTGACGCCGAAAGCCTAGGAGGTCCGAGTGGAAAGATCAAGCGAAAGTCCCACTTCCAACGAGGCTACATCCCAAGGGATTGGTAGCGCGCGGCATTCCTGCGGCGTTCCGTATCAATCCGCGCTGCGACATCGGTGCGCCGCTACCAATTCAGGCGGGACGTCGACCTAGGAATGGCCCGCGTCCCGTCGCGCGTCGTCATCCCGCCATCAGGCAATTCAACCCTGACGGTGCAGGATCGCGAAGTCCGCCTCACCAACCTTGACAAGCCGTTCTGGACGAACCCCACGATCACCAAGGGGGACCTGATTCAGTACTACGCGGACGTGGCGCCGGTGCTGCTGCCGCACATCAAAGACCGCGCGATGGTCATGAAGCGCTACCCACACGGCGCGGCCGGCGAGTTTTTCTTCATGAAGCGGGCGCCCTCACCGCGTCCTGAGTGGATCCGGACCTGCACCATCGGACACGACTCGAGCAACGTCATCAACTTCCCGGTCATCGACGATCTGCCGTCGCTCCTCTGGGTCATCAACCTGGGCTGCATCGATCTGAATCAGTGGTACGCCCGCTGCGATGACGTCGATCGGCCCGACTACGTCCACTTCGACCTGGATCCCGGTGAAGGCGCGGGCTGGGACGCCGTGCTCGCGGCGGGCCGGGTCGTTCACGAGGCGCTCGACGCGTTGAAGATGCGATCCGTCGTGAAGACGACTGGATCGCGCGGGCTTCATGTGTACGTCCCGATCGTTCGCGGGCCGTCGCAGAAGGATGTCTGGACGTTCGCAAAGGCCCTCGCGGTGGAGCTGGCGAGCCGTAATCGCGCGCTG
Source organism: Vicinamibacterales bacterium (assembly GCA_036258055.1). GTDB lineage: Bacteria > Acidobacteriota > Vicinamibacteria > Vicinamibacterales > 2-12-FULL-66-21 > DATAEK01. The sequence goes on along the minus strand of DATAEK010000365.1, from coordinate 8,324 downwards.
ATGACCGCCGAGTACCGCGTGGCCAACCGGCCGCGCGGGCGCGTGCTCATCGACTACAACCAGAACGCCTGGGGCCAGACGCTGGCGTCGATCTACTCGGTCCGCCCGCGTCCGAATGCGCCCGTTTCGACGCCCGTGACGTGGGCGGAGATCGAGAAGGGCGTGCGCATCGAGGATTTCCGGCTCGACAACGTGCGCGAACGGATCGCGCGGCGCGGCGATCTCTGGAAGCCGCTGCTCCAGGCGCGGGGTCGATTCAACCTTGGCAGGTTCCTTTGAGACGTGTGACCTGGACGGACCTGTGGGGAGCGGTGCAGACTGAATCGCCCCGACCGGAATCCGGCCGAGCATTCGCGCGCGAGAGTCGAATCAGGTTCGAGGCTGGTGCTCGGGGTGATCGCACCCGCGGAACTCGGCCAGGAACAGCTGCCCGTCGTCGCCGAGCTCCTGCCTCAAACCGATTTCGCTCGAGTTTGCACCAACGAGTCCGCGGCTGAAAGCCGCGATCCGCCTGGGGCCGTCATTTGAGATTCGTCACGGTACCTGCTACGTTTTCACCGCAATCCGGGTCTCTTCTCACAGCTTGTAGGAGGGTGGTTATGGCGTATCGGGCTGCTGCCGCGCGCGGCGCGCGCGTGCTGCTGGTTGTCTGTCTATCCGTGATCGCAGTCTACGTCGCGCCGGCCATGCGCGCGCAGAGCCCGCAAGGCGCCGCGGCGCTGACCCCGGCGCTCGCTCCGAACTACGACCTCGCCGCCAACTGGACCTCCCAGAAGGTCGCGAAGCTGGTGTTCGACACGTCAGTTACGCCCCGATGGCTGGAGTCGAGCGACCGCTTCTGGTACGCCTATCAGACGCGCGACGGCCGCCGCTTCTACTTCGTCGATCCGGTGCGCAAATCGAAGGCGCCGGTGTTCGATCACGCGAAGATGGCGGCGACGCTGACCTCGATCACGCGGATCCCCTACGACGCGCAGCACCTGCCGTTCCAGAGCGTCAAGTTCGTTCGCAACGACACGGCGTTCGAGTTCGACGTGCAGGTTCCGGCCGATGCGAGCATCCTCACCACCAAACCACGGGCGATCACGACCGAGCAGCAGGGCGCGGCCAAGGGCGGCGATGACGACTCGGCGGCCGACGTTGGTCCGCAGCAGGGTCAGCGCGGCCAGGGCGGCGGACGCGGCGCGCCCGCCGGTGGCCGGGGGCCGCGCAATCGCACGCTGCATTTCGAGTACGACGTCGCGACGGCCAAGGTCACGCTGCTCGAAGACTACAAGGAAGAAGAGCGTCAGCCGCGCTGGGCGTCGCTCTCACCCGATGGCAAGACCGTGATCTTCGCGCGCAACCACAATCTGTTCATCATGGATGCGGCGAACTACGAGAAGGCGCGCAAGAACGCGAATGACACGACAATCGCCGAGACGCAGCTGACGACCGACGGCGTGGAGTTCTACAGCTACGCGCGCAACGGCAACGGCACGGTCCAGCAGGACGAGCAACAGCAGCAGGAACAGCAGCAGCAGCAACAGGAAGGCGAACAGCAGCAGGAGCAGCGCGAAGAAGTGGACGCGAAGAACGCGCGGGTCGCGGCGATCAACATCGTCTGGTCGCGCGATTCCAGCCACATCGCGCTCGTCCGCCGCGACGTTCGCAAGGTCAAGGATCTGTGGGTCATCAACTCGCTGTCCAGTCCGCGTCCGACCCTCGAGACCTACCGCTACGCGATGCCCGGTGAGGAGAACGTGCCGCAGTCGGCGATCGAGGTCTTGGCCCTCGCAACGAAGAACCGGGTGAAGATGAACGCGGATCGATTCAAGGATCAGACGCTCAACATCGCGACCAAACCGCCGCGGCCGGGCCAGACGGCCGGACGCGGGGGCGGTGGCGGCGGCGGTATCGTCAACGCGCAGGGCAGACCGGTTCCCGCGGAATGGCTCAGCGACTCCAACGACAAGCTGTATTTCACTCGCCTCAGCCGCGACATGCACCGCCTCGACGTGGTGCTGGCGAACACGACGACCGGCGAGGTCAAACCGCTGATCGAGGAACGCCTCAACACCTACATCGAGACCAAGCCGCTCCGGCTCGTCGCCAACGGCAGCGAGATGGTCTTCTGGTCGGAGCGCGACGGCTGGGGTCACCTCTATCTCTACGATGCCAACACCGGCGCGCTGAAGAATCGGATCACCGAGGGCGAATACGTCGCGACCGGCATCGAAGGGGTCGACGACAAGACGCGCACGATCTACATTTCGGCGGGCGGGCGCGAAAAGGGTGAGGACCCGTACTACACCCACTTGTACCGCGTCGGTCTGGACGGTACCGGTCTGAAGATCTTGAATCCGGGCAACGCGTCTCACACCGTTTCCATGCCGGAGTCGACGAAGTACTTCCTCGACAACTCGTCGCGGGTGAACAGCGCTCCCGAGAGCGCGCTCTTCGACGCGACCGGCGCGCCGGTCATGAAGATCGAGACGCCGGATCTCGGCCCGCTGATGGAACTGGGCTTCAAGTTCCCCGAGCCCTTCATGGTAAAGGCGGACGACGGCGTGACCGACCTCTACGGCGTGATGTACAAGCCGTTCGATTTCGATCCGAACCGGAAGTATCCGATCATCGCCTACGTCTATCCTGGACCGCAGACCGAGAGCGTCACCAAGACGTTCAACCCGCGCAGCAACAACATCTCGCTGGCGCAGTTCGGGTTCGTCGTCATCGAGGTGGGCAACCGCGGCGGCAACCCGCAGCGCTCGAAGTGGTACCACAACTACGGGTATGGCAACCTCCGTGACTACGGCCTGGCCGACAAGAAGGCCGCTATCGAGCAGCTCGCGCGCCGTTATCCGTACATCGACGTCAATCGCGTCGGCATCTGGGGCCACTCCGGTGGCGGCTTCATGACGGCGGCCGCGATGCTCGTCTATCCCGACTTCTTCAAGGTCGGCTGGTCGGAATCCGGCAATCACGAGAACAACATTTACAACAACAGCTGGAGCGAGAAGCACCACGGCATCAAGGAAATCGAAAAGGACGGCAAGGTCACCTTCGAGTACGACATCGAGAAGAACTCGGAGCTGGCGAAGAACCTCAAAGGCAACCTGATGCTGATCACCGGGGACATCGACAACAACGTGCACCCGGGAAACACCTACCGGCTCGCCGACGCGTTGATCAAGGCGAACAAGCGCTTCGACATGTTCGTGCTGCCGGGCATCCGCCACGGCTACGCCGCCGATGCGGCCTACGTGAACTGGCTGCGCGGCGACTACTTCGCGCGGCATCTGCTCGGCAAGTCTTCCGACAGCGTCGACATCGTCGAATTGAACCGCGAGAAGGAGTTGACGGGGGAGAAGCGGCAAAGATAGTCGAGTCGACAGTCGGGAGTCGGCAGATGAGTGACGACTTCTGGGAGTCGGCCGCGCAGGCCGATCCGTTGTGGGCGATCCTTTCGGACGAAACGAAGCGCGGCCGCCGCTGGGACGTGAACGCGTTTTTCGCGACCGGACGTCGCGAGATCTCGCTCCTCATGTATCAGCTGCGGCAGCTGGGACATCCGCCGCGCCCTGGCCGCGCGCTCGATTTCGGCTGTGGCGTCGGACGGCTCACCCAGGCGCTCGGCGCCCTGTTCGACGAGGTCGTCGGCGTCGACGTCTCCCCGACGATGCTGCGCCTGGCGAACCACGTGAATCGCACGCCAGGATCAGTGCGATACGTCCTCAACGACACAAACGATCTGCGCCAGCTCGAGTCGGGGAGCTTCGACTTCGTCTATTCGGACATCGTCCTTCAGCATCTCCCGCCCGCCGCTGCCCGAGCGTACATAGAAGAATTCCTGCGGCTGCTTCGGTTCGGCGGCATCACCGTTTTCCAGCTCACATCCCACCGGCGATCGCCTCAGGAAGCCGCCACGCGGCCGATCGCGATGCCGGATGACGCGTATCGCGCGCGTCTCCAGCTCGCAGAAGAACGCCCCCAAGCGATGCACGCGGGCGAGCGGAGGGAGATCGAAATCGTCGCGGAGAACCTATCAGCGTCGGTTTGGGATCAGGCTGCCGTCGGGGTGATTCGGCTCGGGAACCACTGGCTGTCGCCCGCCGGCGACATGCTGGTCCAGGACGATGGAAGAACGTCGGTGCCTGGTCGGCTGGCGCCGAGCGACAGCGCTCGCATGACCCTGACGATCGAGGCGCCGCCGGACGGGGGATCGTTCACCTGCGTGCTCGACCTGGTGCACGAGGGCATCTCGTGGTTCGGCGACAAGGGATCGACGACGCTCGAGATGCCGATCGCCGTATCGGCCGGCAGTCCCGTGGCGGAAGCGTGGGGCACGCCAACACCGATCGCCGAGCCCACGTTCGCGGATATCCACGACCTGCTGCCGCCAGCCGGCGGCGCAGTACTCGCCGGTTTTCCGATGCACGGCGTCCACCACGACGAGGTCCTGGAGCTCGTTCGGAAGCATGGCGGCCAGGCGTTCTTCGTCGAGAACGACGAGCGCGGCGGACCCGAGTGGCAGGGATATCGGTACTTCGTGGAGAAGTTGGGATAGCGTTCGAAGCGGCTGTCGGCTGCCCGCTGGCCGCGGCGCGCGTCAGCGCCCGTCAGCGATTCTCAACAATCCAACCGGCACCCGCTCGAACACCTGCCCGGCGAAGATCCACGCGTCACCGCCGTTTGCCGTCGGACGGATTTCGGCGCCGGTCAGCTCGTCGCGGAACACATGCCCGGCGAGCGCGTGAGGGAGGAGGATCCGGGAAGTCTTCCAGCGTTCTCCGCCGAGCGGGACCGGATGCGCGTCGTCCACGAGCGGCGCGCAGAGACGCGGCGCGGCGAAGATGGCGATCCGATCGTCGAGGACGCGCGCGAACGCGACGACCCCGGCGTGAACCGTCTCGTCGGTGTCGAGAGGCACGTAGTCGCCGCTGAGAAAGAGCTCAGGCTCCTCCCGCCTCAGCCGAAGACCAGCTGCCGTGAGCAGGAGCTTGATCCGACCGTCCGGCCAGGAGTCGAGGAGCGTGGACACGTAGGCGGCGCGCGCCTCACTCTGAAGTGCCAGCGCTTTCTCGATGTCCGCGAGCGCGTCCGCGCGACGCGCGAAATCCACCGGCCGCCGGTTGTCGGGATCGACGAGCGAGAGGTCCCACAGTTCTGCACCCTGGTAGATGTCGGGGATGCCTGGCGATCCTAACTTCAGGGTCAGCTGCGCGAGCGAGTTCACGAGACCCAGGCGCGCCACGCGCCGGGCGAACGGCGCGAAGGCGGCGAGAAATCGGCCGCCGCCGGCGCCGGTCAGGACCCGCGCGACGAACGCCACGATGGCGTCCTCGTACGCCTGGTTCGGCGTGAGCCAGCTCGAGTGGACTTTGGCCTCTTTGACTGACTTCAGCATGTAGGCCTGCAGCCGTTCGACCAGATCGGCCGGCGCCGAGGCCGTTCGCGGGCTGAGATTCGGCCAGACGCCGAGCACGGCCTGGTAGAAGCGTTGCTCTTCGTTGCGATCCGGTGCGGGCACTCCGTCCACGAGCGTCCGCTGCGTTCGATTGATCTGCATCCATCGTCCCGCCTCGCGTGCCCAGTCATCCGGGATCTCCGAGAGAACGTTCAGCCGCGCGCGGACGTCTTCGCCGAGCTTCGTATCGTGCGTGGACGTCGTGATCATCTCGAACGGCCAGACCCGCAACCGCTCCTGGTTGGCCTCGTGAAATTCCTCGACGGTGCGTCCGAAGCGATCGGGGTTGCCTCCGACGTCGTTGAGCGACAGCAGCATGTTGTAGCGGTAGAACGCCGTATCCTCGAGTCCTTTCGCCTGGACCGGGGCGGTGTACTGCTGAAACCTCATCGCGAAGGCGAGCCGTTCCCGGGCTTCGCTCGCGTCAGCGGGCGGATAGCCGCCACGCCGTTCGTTTCGCCGCGGGTCTGTCGCCTCGTCTGGATCGCGAGCCAGCATCACTTCTCGAAAGAAGTCGAAGAGCGACGACTCCATCGCCGGATTACGCCGCCGGGCCTCGACGATGGCGTGTTCGACAACGGCGCGATCCTCGGCCGTCCAGCCGTGCTCGTCCACGTAAGTCCGATACACCGGGAAGCAGGCAACGACTTCGGTGATGGTGAGGCGCAGGCTGTCGAGCGTGAAATCGCGCGACCTGCGGTTGCTTTCGCTGATCCGGTTGAGCACATGGGCGAGCACATTCAGCTCGCTCGCCATCGCGGTGTCCATGATCAGCCGCTTGCTGGCGTAGAGCTCGTCGATGAAGGCGTCAGTACTGCCCGTCAGTCGCGCGTAGGCGCGGCGCATCCGCCTGGCCTGCGCGGCGTTGATGAAGAGCCCGTTCAGCTCGTTGAGGTAGTTGTAGCCGGTCGTGCCGTGAACCGCCCAGCGGGCGGGCAGCTTCTCGGAGGTGGAGAGGATCTTCTCGGCCACGACGTAGAACGGTCGATCCGGCCGGCCGGCGCTGTCCGAATGTCGTTCGACGCCCAGTCCGCCCGCGGCGAGATCCTGCAATACGTCGAAATAGCGCACCGGATCGAACAGGCCGTCGGGATGATCGATGCGGATCGCCTGGACCTTGCCGTCACGAATGAGCGCGCCGATCAGTTGATGCGTTGCGGCAAAGACGTCAGGGTTCTCGACGCGCAGGCCCGCCAGTGTGTTGACGTCGAAGAACCGGCGGTAGTTGATTTCGTGCGACGCGGTTCGCCAGTACGAAAGGCGGTACGGCTGCGCCTCCAGCAGGTCGTGAAGGGCGTTGAAGCTCTCCGGCCGTCCGGCTTCACCGTTGAACGCCCGCACGGCGTCTTCGATCGCCCTTCCGACGTCAGGCGATTCACCAACGAGCCGCGCGAGCCGGGTTCTCGCCACATCCTTCTCGCGCTGCCGTTCCGCGACCTGCTCGGGTCGTGTTTCGATGTACGGCGGCAGATTCTGCAGCGACGCGACGATGCTCTGGAACTCGAGGACGGGGGGGTCAGTATCGCCGAGCGTCGCGACCAGCGGATCGATCGCGCGCCGCAGAACCCGCGATGCTTCGCGGGCGTTGATCGGCAGCTCCTGCGCGCCGTAGGTCAGCTTCAATTGCCCGTCGCGGAACACCAGCTGCAGCTCGCCGCGCTCGAGCACGCGGCCGTACTGGTCGCCGAGGATAGGCAGCAGCAGTCGCGCCGTCAGCTCCGGCTTCACCGGCGCCCAGTCGATGTCGAAGAACGCCGCCGAGGGGGAGCCCGGGCCGTTCTCGAGCACGTCGTTCCACCACGCATTCGCGCCGTCCCCCACGCCCATGTGGTTCGGTACGAAGTCCACGATGTGGCCGAGCCCGTGCGCCTTGAGAGCGGCGGTGAACGCGTCGTGCGCCGCCGCGCCCCCCAGCTCCGGGTTGATCTCGTTGTGATTGGCCACGTCGTAACCGTGCGTGCTGCCCGGCGCCGCCGTGAAGTACGGTGAGGTGTAACAGGTGACGATCCCAAGCGCCGCGAGATACGGGACCACCTGCTGCGCGTCAGCGAGCGTGAACCCTGGGTGCAACTGCAGCCGATACGTCGTCAGCGGCACGTACGCGGGCCGGGCGCGCTGTCGATCAGGAGTCATCTCTATGGCTGTCTACTCGGAATCACTCGCACGCTTTTCAATGAGCTCGCGTCAACCCTCATTGAAGGAGCTCGAAGATGCCCCAGAGCGGGATACGCACCCAGTCGGGGCGGTTGTTGATCTCGTAGTTCAGCTCGTAGAGGGCTTTGTCGAGCATGAAAAAGCGGAGGAGGGCGTCACGTTGTCCCGGATCGGCCGGCAGGAACACGGCGTCGCCCGTGACGTCGAAGTAGCCGCGCAGAAATGCACCCGTCGTCCACGTCTGCCAGAGCCGCCCCCACGGTTCGAGCCGCGTGAACTCGGCGGGTTGCGACGGCGTTCTGGCAAACAGGCTCGCGTACGCTGCGTAATCGAACGATCGCAGCATCCCGGCCACGTCCTTGAGTGGCGATTGTTTCTGCCGCCGCTCGGCGAGCGTGCGTAGCGGCTCACCTTCGAAGTCGAGGATGTAGAAGTCCCCCTCCGCCCACAGAACCTGACCCAGGTGATAGTCGCCGTGCACGCGAATCTTCGCCGCGGTGAACTCGAGGGTCGTGCTCGAACGGATCTTTTCGAGGAGCACGTCGCGGGACGCGAGCAATCGCGCCGCGCGTTCGGCAACCTCTGGTGGCATCCGCGGTGCGGTGCCCGCCGGCGCACCATCGGGCACGGGTGCGCCGTCAGAAAGCGCCGCTTCGAGCCCCTTCAATGCGCGTTGCGCCTGGGCCATCGTCTCGATGCTCAGCGTCACCAGATCTGGCTT
>DATAEK010000072.1:0-13983 GCA_036258055.1 Vicinamibacterales bacterium | reverse complement strand
CCGATCCGCGGCCGGCGACGGTCCTCCTCGATGACGAGACGCTGAGGGACGGGCTCCAGTCGCCGTCGGTTCGCTGTCCGTCGATCGATGAGAAGCTCCGCATCCTGCACCTCATCGACCGGTTGGGCATCGACACGGCGGATATCGGTCTGCCTGGCGCGGGCCCGCACGTCGTCGCGGACGTCGAGCGGCTGGCGCGCGAGATCGTGAGCCAGCGGCTGAAGGTCGGGGCAAACTGTGCGGCTCGGACGCTCATCTCAGACATTCGCCCGGTCGTCGAGATCGCCCAGCGCACCGGATTGAAGATCGAGTGTTGCACGTTCATCGGATCGAGCCCGCTGCGGCAGTACGCGGAAGGCTGGACGATCGATCAACTCCTGAAGCTCACCGAAGAGGCGATCGGTTTTGCGGTCCGCGAAGGACTGCCAGTGATGTACGTCACCGAGGACACGACTCGGGCCGATCCCGATACGTTGCGCCGCCTGTATTCGGCAGCCATCCGCGCGGGAGCGAGCCGCGTCTGCGTGTCGGACACGGTCGGGCACGCCACACCGGTGGGCGCCGCAGCGGTCGTCGGGTTCATCGGACAAGTGGTGCAGGAATGCGGCGGTAACGTCGGAATCGACTGGCACGGGCATCGCGATCGCGACTTCGCGGTCATCAACTCGCTGGCTGCGCTTCAGGCGGGAGCGACCCGGCTCCACGGCACGGCGATCGGGATCGGCGAGCGCGTCGGCAACACGCCGATGGACATGTTGCTCGTGAACCTCGTGCTCATGGGCTTCATCGAGCGCGACCTCTCATCGCTCGTCGAGTATTGCCAATACGTTTCGCAGGTGACGGGCGTGGCAATTCCGCCCAACTATCCGGTAGTCGGACGCGACGCGTTTCGCACCGCCACCGGGGTCCACGCCGCGGCCGTGATCAAAGCCTACCGAAAGCAGGATGCCGAGCTCGTGGACGCTGTTTACTCGTCCGTCCCGGCGAGCCTCGTGCGTCGGGAACAGGAGATCGAGATCGGCCCGATGTCGGGCAAGTCGAATGTCATCTTCTGGCTCGAGAAGCGCGGCTTTCCCGCGACCGAGGAGATCGTGGATCGCCTGTTCGCCAGGGCAAAGGCCTCTGCCAGCGTCCTCGAGGAGCGGGAGATCGTCGACGAGCTGCGTCGACTGAACGTCAAGGCCGGACACTAACGGTTCGGATCGGCGAGGCGCTTCTCGATCGCGGGCAGCGCCGCCACCAGCACGTCACCGACCGCCTGCAGCGAGGTGGCTGACACTTTGTCGAGCGTATCCTGCTGCGTGTGCCAGTAGCGGCTGGACGCATCCGGGTACTGCAGATCGATGATGTCCACGGCCTGGATGCCTGCCTCGAGGAACTCGATGTGGTCGTCCTCGACCTCGGTTGCGGTGTCGACGAATTCGGGCCGTTTCAACTGCCTAGCCGCGGCCCAGATCGCATCGGTCAGCCACGCCGTCGAGTTCGTCTCGCGCAGGATCTGCAGATTCTTGTCGCCGATCATGTCCACGAGGATGAACGCCCGAACGTCCTTGAGCGTGTTCGCCTTGCGCGCCGCGCTGACGTAGTAGCGGCTGCCGTAGGTGTGATCGGTCCCTTGCCACTCGACCACTGACTCCTCGCCGTCCAGGAACAGCAGCTCGATGGGGAGGTCGTGCGGACGATCCTTGATTGCGCGCCCAAGCTCGATCAGGAACGCCGCGCTGGATCCGCCGTCGTTGGCCCCGACGAACGTGAAGGTATCGAAGAGCTTGGTATCGTAGTGTCCGCCGATGACGAGCCGTCCGCGCGTGGCCGCCGCGCCCCGTCCGGGAATCGTCGCGGTGAGGTTGATCATGTGGACGACGCCCTTCGGGGTGGTGGCGTCGAAGGCCTGTTCCTGAACGGTCAGGCCGAGCGCGGTGAGCTCCTTGCGGATGTAGTCGCGGGCGCGCGCGGCGCCAGGCGTTCCGGCCACGCGCGGACCGATGTCGACGAGCTGCCGCACGTGCTCGAACGCACGCTTGCCATCGAACGCCGAGGGAGCAGTCTGGGTCGAGACCGCGCCGCATGCGACGAGGGCGGATCCGATCAGCGCGAGAGCGGGAATTCGCATGGACGCCGTCCCTATCGCCGCTTGTCAATCGCCACGTAATTGCGGGGCGCGGATCCGACGTAGATCTGGCGCGGCCGCGCGATCTTCTGTTCGGGATCCGTCAGCATCTCTTCCCATTGCGCGATCCATCCGGCTGTGCGCGGGATCGCGAAGAGGACGGGGAACATGTCGACCGGGAACCCCATCGCCTGATAGATGAGTCCCGAGTAGAAGTCGACGTTCGGATACAGCTTGCGCGACACGAAATAGTCGTCCTGCAGCGCGATCCGCTCGAGCTCGAGAGCGATCTCGAGCAGCGGGTTCTTGCCGGTGACCTCGAACACCTGGTCCGCGATCTTCTTGATGATCGTCGCTCGCGGGTCGTACGACTTGTAGACGCGGTGACCGAAACCCATCAGGCGTCCGTCTCCGCCCTTGACCCGTTTGATGAACTCAGGGACGTTCTTCAGGGATCCGATCTCGGCGAGCATCCGCAGCACCGCTTCGTTGGCGCCGCCGTGCAGCGGGCCGTAGAGCGCCGCTGCGGCGCCGGCCAGCGCCGAGTACGGATCGACGTGCGAGCTGCCGATGCCGCGCATCGCGTGGGTGCTGCAATTCTGTTCGTGGTCGGCATGGAGGATGAACAGCACGTCCAGCGCGCGTTCGAGGATCGGGTGCGACTTGTAGCGCAGCTCGGTCATCTTGAACAGCATGTTCAGGAAGTTGCCGGCGAAGTTCAGCTCGTTGTCGGGCAGCACGTAGGGGCGGCCGATCGAGTGCCGGAACGCATACGCCGCGATGCCGGGCACCTTGGCGATGAGCCGAATCGTCTGCAGCCGCCGCGACTCCGGATTGAAGATGTCCTTCGCGTCGGGATAGAACGTTGACAGGGCTCCAACCGCGCTCAGGAACATGCCCATCGGATGCGCGTCGTAGCGGAAGCCCTCGAGAAACTTCTTCAGGTTTTCGTGGAGCATCGTGTGATTGGTCACATCGCGCGTCCACTGTTCGAGCTGTCCGGTCGTTGGCAGTTCGCCGAAGAGGATCAGATAGGCCGTCTCGAGGAAGTCGCTCTGCTCGGCGAGCTGTTCAATCGGGTACCCGCGATAGAGGAGCACCCCCTTGTCGCCGTCGATGAAGGTGATGCGGCTGCGGCAGGCGGCGGTGTTCTGGAACGCGGGATCGTAGGTCATCATGCCGAACTCGTCCGCCGTGACCTTGATCTGCCGCAGATCCATCGCGCGGATCGTGCCGTCCTGAATTGGAATCTCGTACTGCTTGCCGGTGCGGTTGTCGGTGATTGTGAGCGTGTCGGCCATGCCAGCGCTTCTGTCGGAGAGGGCGGTTACTCGTCGCCGGACGCGTCCGGCTCGTCAGGCGGAGCCTCCGCCTCGTCGGGCACCCGGTAATCTTCCATCAACCAGCGGCCGAGATCGGCAAGCTTGCACCGCTCGCTGCAGAACGGCCGCCAAGCCGGATCCACCGGCCGCGTGCGGCAGTACACACAGAGGGGTTCGGGCCGCGTCAAACCCGCCTATTCTATCAACCTTCGGCGCTCGGGACTCGGCGCTCGGCGTTCGCGGGGCGGGACTCGGGACTCGGGGCTCGCGCTCGGCATCGGTTGATGCCGATCTAGATATTCTACGTCTGCGGCTCTGGCTCCACTTCGCCGGCGTGATGGCGAACATCCTTGGCCGAGACCATGAAGATGACGTCCTCGGCGACGTTGGTGGCGTGATCGCCGATGCGCTCGAGATGACGGGAGATCAGGATGAGGTCGAGCGACGGCTCGATCTTGCTCGGGTCCTGGAGCATGTAGGTCAGAAGCTCGCGAAAGACCTGCGTCTTGAGCGCGTCGAGCGCGTCGTCCTCGTTCAGGACGTGATGGGCGAGCTCGATGTCGCGACGGACGTAGGCGTCGAGTGCATCGCGCAGCATTTCCTGCGCGATGTCTGCCATGCGCGGGATGTCGATCAGCTCTTTGACCGGTGGATGGCGCATGTAGCGCCGGACCGCTTCGGCAATGTTGATCGCCAGATCACCCACGCGCTCGAGGTCGGTGTTGATCTTGACCGCCGACACAATCGCCCGGAGATCCACGGCCATCGGCTGGTGCAACGCCAGCAGACGGAAACAGCGGCCGTCGATCTCGATGTGCAGGTTGTTGATCGGCGCGTCGCCGCCGATCACCCGGTCGATGAGGGCCCCGTCGCGCTCCACCAGCCCCTGCACCGACGAGCGCACCCGATCCTCGGCGAGGCCGCCCATTTCGAGCAGACGCGTCTTGAGCTGTTCGAGCTCTTCCTGAAAGTGGGGAACCAGACGATCAGCCATACAGAAAGTAGGAAGGACGTCTCTATCCGAATCGTCCGGTCACGTAATCCTCGGTCAGCTTCTCTGCCGGGTTCGTGAAGATGCGATCGGTGGGGCCGTACTCGATGAGCTTGCCCAGCCAGAAAAACGCGGTCCGATCAGACACCCGCGCGGCTTGCTGCATGTTGTGCGTCACGATGACTATCGTGTACTCGGACTTCAGATGGTAAATCAGCTCCTCGATGCGCTGGGTGGCGATGGGATCGAGCGCGGATGCCGGTTCGTCCATCAGCAGGATTTCCGGTTTCACCGCGAGCGCGCGTGCGATGCAGAGGCGCTGCTGTTGCCCCCCCGAAAGCGCCAGCGCGGAGTCGTGCAGCCGATCCTTCACTTCCTCCCAGATCGCCGCGGATCGGAGGCTCTCTTCGACTCGCTCGTGCAGGTCGGCACGGCTGCGCGCGAGACCGTTGATCCGGAGCCCGTACGCCACGTTCTCGAAAATCGACTTGGGGAACGGGTTCGACTTCTGGAACACCATACCCACACGACGCCTGAGCGCGACGACGTCCACTCCGGCGCCATACACGTCGTCGTTGTCGATGAGGACCCGCCCCTCGACCCGCGTCCCCGGAATGATGTCGTTCATCCGGTTCAGGGTTCGGAGGAACGTGCTCTTGCCGCAACCGGACGGACCGATGAACGCCGTGACGAGCCGCGACGGAATGCTGATCGAGATGCTCTCGAGCGCCCGCTTGGCGCCATAGTAGAAGTTCAGCGCCTGGACGTCGATGGAGATCGGGCGCTCTGCCTGAGATGGCGTCTGGTTTCGCGCGGGCACGACTAGCGGGGGGGGAGTGGTCTGCAGGACGCTCATGCCGCCTACCGTTAAGCGTAGCCGATGCACAGTTTCCGGTCAGTTTCACCGGTGTAAATTCCGTGTAAATGCCCCCCCGGGCAGGCTGGCCCGGCGACTAGACGACCTCGGGCCGGGCGGTTGCGGCGTCCGCCTCGGCGAGGAAGGCGGCGATCTGACGACGGAGCTCGTCCTGGATGACGTCGATCTTGCGCCGCGCGTCGAGCACGCGGAACCCGAACTCGTCCGCCATCGACGCATACTCGCGCAGGAGCGCCCGCTGGTAGGCGCGGAAGCTTTCGTAGATGTCGTCGCCGAGCTTCATGTCCATGCCGGATTCCCAGTAGTCCATGCCCCGCGACTGAAGCACGCGCCTGATCAGCGTCTTCTCGTCGATTCGCAGGTAGAACACGAGATGCGGCGCAATGCCGAAGCCGTACAGATTCCGCATCCAGGAGCGATCGACGCCGCGGATGCCCGCGCGCGCCATGGCGGTGAAGATGTAGCGGTCCGAGAGGACGATGAAACCGGCCTTGAGCGCGGGGATGATTTCCTTCTCGAGCCGATCGGCGAAGTCGGTCGCGTAGAGCAGCACGAACGTGAGCTTGTTGAGCGTGTTGCTCGCTTTGGCGATGTCGATGGTCGGCGCCATGAGCTGCGAGCGCGTCCAGCCGGTTTCAATCACGCCGTAGCCCTGCACCTCGAGCCATTCCCGCAGCAGGCGGATCTGCGTCGACCGTCCAACACCGTCCGTTCCTTCGATCGCGATGATCTTTCCCGGATAGCCATCGATCGGCAGGTACGGAATCCCGTTGCCGTAGTAGTGCCCCGGCTTGACGACGTTGGTCGGGGTTTCCTCAGGCGAGCTCGTCGAGCTGCTCATCCGTGTCCTCGATCTGTAAGTGCTGTGAGACGACCTTCCGAAACGTCCGCTGCTGTTCGGTGATGCTGCCTTCGGCGGGAATCACGCTCAACCCGAATTCCTCGACGATGCGGTCGTACTCGTCGAGGACTTTGCCCTGGAAGATCTTGAAGCTCTCGACCACGTTCGTGCTCCATCCCATGTCCATGCCGGCCTCGTAGAACTTCAGCTTGACGCGTCGCGCCAGCAGCCGGTCGGTCGACACTTCGATGGGCACGCGGAAATAGACGGCGAGGTCGGGCCGCGCTGCGAAGCTGTACATCTCACGAACCCATCGCCGGTCCACGCCTCGCGCCACGTCCCGGGCGAACGCGGTGTAGGTGTAGCGATCGGCCAGAACGATCATGCCCGCCTTGAGCGGCGGAATGATGTTGTAGAGGAGACGATCGGCGAAGTCCGTCGCGTGCAGCAGGCTGAACGTCATCGGCGTCAGCGAGTTCTTCTTCTTGCCGGTCTTCGTCGCTGCCTTCACCAACGCCGAGGAGTTCCACTCGGTGACGAAGACGGGATGACCCGCCGCGCTAAGCCACTTTGCCAGCAGCGCGAGCTGCGTCGTCTTTCCGGACCCGTCGATTCCTTCGACCACGAATAGCTTTCCCGGATAGTCGTGCGGCGTCGTCAGGTTGGTCAGCATGCGTCTGAGGTTCCTTGTAATCGCTGCCCGCGACCTCGAAGCGGAGCGGCTTGCCGAGGATCTTCTCGAGCGGCGCCACGTGACGGTGGGCGGCCCAGAGCTCCAGCTCCGCGTCACCGTTGGCGCGGAGGCGCGCAAGGTAGTCGTCGCCCCGCGGGTAGAGATCGAGCCCTCCCAGCGCCTGGGCGTGACTGCGATCGAGTCCCTCCGCGAGCCGCACGATTGCGGAGAGGGTCTTGACGGTCCGGCGCAGTGGTCCGCGCAGATCGCCGTATCCCTCATGGGCCTTCTTCGGCGTGGCCTGCCGGTGATACCGTGCGATCAACGCGATCACCTCGGTCTCCTCAGGCTCGAAGCCGCGCAGATCGCCGTTCTTGATCAAATAGTACGAGTGTCGATGATGCCGCTCATAGCTGATGTGCACGCCGACGTCGTGCAGCAGCGCGCCGTACTCGAGCCACTCGCGTTCCTTGTCGGTGAGGCCGTGGACGCTGCGCGTCTGATCGAAGATGCTGAGTGCCAGTCGGGCCACCTGCTGCGCATGCTCGGACCAGTAGCCGCATCGCTCGCCCAGCTCGATCACGCTCCGCCGCCGGACGTCAGGGTAGCGTTCGGCTTTTCTGATGCGCGCGCTGTTGCGGTGGATGTAGTCGAGCACCAATCCTTCGCGCAGCGCCAGGTCGCAGAGCGTGAATTCGTCTGCGCCAAGACGGCGGATGATCGTATCGAAGAGCACCGCGCCGGCGACCGAGAGATCGGCGCGCCGTGGATCCATCGCGGGCATGCGCAGACGTCCTTCGATGTCGGTCTCGACGATCCGCTTGCGCAGCTTTCGCAGCGCCCGCGCCGGCACGCGCTGGTTGCGCAGATCGTCGGTTTCGATGCCGCGGTCTTCGGCGAGCGCCATCGCACCGAGACTGAGGATCGTGCCGGACGTGCCGATGACCCGATCGAATCCTTTGCCGGCGATCTGATCGAGGTAGCCGCCGATCTCGCGGTTGAGATGTTTGACCAGGCGACGATGATCGTGTCGCGACAGCGGGTCGCTGTGAACGAATCGCTCCGTGAGACGAATCACGCCGACCTTGAAGCTCCGGCCGAGCGTGAGGTGAGTCGCCGTTCCGAGCGTCACCTCCACGCTGCCGCCACCGATGTCGACGACCACGGCGGTCGATCCGCCGACGTCCACGCCATAGCCGGCCGCGAGGTGGATGAGCCGTGCCTCTTCCGTTCCCGAGATGACTTTGATGCGAATCCCGGTCTGCCGGTCGACCTCGGCGATGAAGTCCCCGCCGTTATCGGCTTCGCGGGTCGCACTGGTGGCCGCCGCCACGATCTCGTCGACCTTGTTGGACTCGGCGATTCGCTTGAACTTGGCGAGCGTTTGCAGTGCTGCCGTGACCGCGGTCGGCGTCAGGCTCTTTCCATCGAGCCCTCCGGCGCCCAAGCGGACCATGTCTTTTTCCCGATCGATGACCTCGAACGACAGGTCCGGACGGACCTGCACGACGATCATGTGGATAGAATTCGTGCCGATGTCGATCGCAGCGATGCGCATGCAGGGGCGGGGAGGCGGTTCAGCCGGGGCTGGCTTGTGCCGTTACACGGCCGTTATATACTGGCGGAGCCGGCGGGGCTCTGAGCGCTCATCCATCGGTCTGCCGGGCCAAATCCTACCATGAACCGCCCTAAACCTCGTGTAACGAAAGTTTTGCTGGAACGGCGCGCTCGCGCGCTGAAGCAGCACATCAAGGCCGCCGTCGACGGTGACGGGACTGGCGTTCACCAGGCCCGAGTCGCGTCCCGGCGGCTCCGCGAGGCCGTACCGGTACTCGCCAGGGGCGTCAAAGGATCCAAGGCCGGTCGCATCAGTCGCAAGATGCGGCGGCTGACCCGCGCGTTGGGCACCTTCCGCGAAGCGGACGTCACACTGGCATTGCTCGACGAGCTCGCGACCCACGATACCTTGCCGCGCCTGGCGCTGGAAGAGGTCCGCCGCGACATCATCGACGAGCGCGATCGACGCCGGACGTCGATGCTCAAGCGGCTGGAAACTGTCAACCTGAGCAAGCTGGACCGGCGGCTCGTGACGATGGCCGACGCGCTTCAGCAGGCCGAGGGCGAGGAGTGGCGCAAGCTGCTCGGCACGCGCCTCATGAAGCGAGCGAAAGCGCTCGGAGCGGCGGTCGCGGATGCCGGTCAGATGTACGCCCCCGAACGGCTGCATACCGTCCGTATCACCGTGAAGAAACTGCGCTATGGCCTCGAGATCGCCGCCGAAACCGGCGTCCGGCCTGCCGCTGCACCGGTGCGATCGCTCAAACGCGCCCAGGATCTGCTCGGACGGCTGCACGATTTCCAGGTGCTGGAGACGCACGTCAAGGCGGTGCAGGCGAAGCCGTCGGAGGGTGGGCAGGCGGGGAACCTCGAGGTGATGGCCCGCGCCATCGAGGACGAGTGCCGTCATCTGCACGGGCATTACGTGGCCCTGATTACGGCACTCACCGAGGTCGTCGACACGACCCGTCGCGTGGTCGTGCCGCTCATCGTGCGAAGCTCTCGCTCGCGGCGACTCCCTGTGAAGATGACTCTCGCAACCCGCACGCGGCGTCGAGCCAAGACAGAGCCACACGCGGCGAGCTCGCGAGCGTAGGACGGCATCTGCATGGCGACGCTCGAAGTGTATTTGATTCGGCACGGCCTCGCCGCCGAGCGCGGCGAAGATTATCCGGACGATTCGAAACGGCCCCTCACGAGCGAGGGCATCGCGAAACTGCGGAAAGAGGCTCAGGCGCTCGACGAGCTCGGCGTGAGCTTCGATCTGATCCTCACGAGCCCGCTGGTGCGAACCCGGCAGACGGCGGACACGTTGGCCGAGACCATGAAGTCGAAGCCGGCGGTGACGCCGCTCGACGCGCTCGCGCCTGCCGGTACACCGGTCGCCGTGATCCAGGAGCTGGGCAAGCACGCACGCAACAAGCGGAGCGTCGCGCTCGTCGGCCATGAGCCCGACATCGGCGAGCTGGCCGCCCGCCTGATTTCTGCGCGCACGCCGATTCCGTTCAAGAAGGGCGCGATCTGCCGAATCGATTTCGAAGTGCTGCCGCCCAAGGGCAGCGGTCAGCTGGTGTGGTTCCTGTCCCCGAAGATGCTCCGCAAGCTCGGTGGATGATCCGAGGCCGCGACCTCACTCACACGATCCATCCGTTGCCACACACGTCCGCAGCGCCACCAGTGATGGGCCGCTGCTCGGCGTGGCGTCCGCGGTGACCGCGTGAAGCAGCTCCACGCGCACCTGACGCCCCACGTCCTGCGCGGCGTCTGTTTCGTAGGCGTGCATGCCCGGCAGGCTCTCGTCTCCAATACGCTGATAGAGCGCGATCAAGCCGCGGGCGTCGCGTACCTCTGACGCCGCCGCGATCTCGAGCGCATGCCGAAACTCATGCGCCATGAGCGCGATGCTCTCGTTGGGCGTGAGCGTCTGACGCACCTGGACGCGGAGGTAACGCTGCCCGTGCGCGTCGGCGGCGAGCATCAGACGGCCCGCCAGCGTCGAGGGCAAGGTGTCAACGGCCTGGATGTAAACGATGACGTCGCTCTGATTGAGCTGCTGCATCAGATTCGCGAACGTCGTCGATCGGCGCACACCTTGTGTGAGCAGATTGAGGACGTGTCGATCGGTTGTACGGACGTGACGGTCAGGCGCGGTAAGCAACGCCTCGGCAGTAACGGAGCGCTTCGGAACCGAAGGCGCATCGGCGGACGGTTGCGTGAGCGTCAACAGTCCGCTCAGAACGAGTGGCAGCAGCTCGGTCATGGGGCCTCCAAGGGCGCGGCCCCTCATCGCCGCGATGACAGGCATCGCGGCACATCGCGGCATCACGCGCCGCCCGGAGTGCGGCGCAGTTCACGATCCGCGCGCTCTCGCGCGCTCGTCAACCTCGCGTGGTGCCGTCGGCTGCCATCCTCCAATGCGCCAACTTGGAGCGTTAGACGGAGGCTCGACTGAACTGGTTTAGGTTTGTGCGCTTGCGGAACTAACGGGCAGAAACAGGGACAAACGGCGGGACGGACTCGCGCGTTTGTAAGAGTGTGAGGCGCGTCTGCGTCGAATGAGGGCGGGTGTCTCGAACGGTTCCTGAGTCCAGATTCGGTGCCTCCGCGGCACGCGAGCATTCGAGCGCCGGGTCCCGAGAGCCGTCCTGGAAGATGATCGAAACCGGGAGGAAAGAGAAGGTCAGGACCTGAGCGACATCCCGCACGCGGGCCGAAGTATTTCGCACCGCCCGGTAATGGTCAAACCGATGTTCCGCTCGGAACCTTCGCGCTCTTCGGGACGATGATGATGCCGTTCCTGATGTAGTAGCCGTCGCCATCCGCGTGGTCGGTGCCGGCGGCGTTGACCAGCCGCACGTTGTCGCCGATCCTCGCGTTCTTATCGACGATGACGCGATCGAGCACGGTGTCGCGTCCGATGCCGAGCGGAATGCTCGTCACCCCAACCTCCTCCTCGTAGAAGTCCGCCCCGAGCAGCACGCTTCTGGCAATCGTTGCGCCGGGGCTCACGTGCGTGCGAATTCCCACGACCGAATCCGAGATGGTGCACTCATCCAGATGGCAGCCTTCCGCCACGATTGAGCTCTGAATGCGGCACTCGTAGGCGCGCGTCGCCGGCAGAAACCGCGGGTGCGTGTAGATCGGCCAGCGCGGATGAAAGAAGTTGAATGGCGCCCCTCGCTTCGTGAGCTGGATGTTGGCGTCGTAGAACGCGTCGATGGTCCCGACGTCGGCCCAGTACCCACGAAAGATGTACGGGTTCACGCGGTGCGTGCGCAGGGCGTTCGGGATGATCTCCTTGCCGAAGTCCACACCGGGTTGGTCGAGGATATCGAGCAGCACCTCGCGTGAGAATACGTAGATTCCCATCGACGCGACGAATGGCTTGTCGGGGCTGGTGCCGCCTGCCGTCGATCCCTTGGGGATGCTGCCACCGATTTCGGCGAGCCGCTCTGCTCTGGGCTTCTCTTCGAAACCGGCGATGCATCCGAGCTCGTCGAAGCGGAGGATTCCCATCTGGGTTGCATCAGCCGGCGCAATCGGTTGGGCTGCGATGGTGATGTCGGATCCGCTTTCGATGTGCGACTCGATGAGCTCGCAGAAGTCCATACGGTACAGATGGTCGCCGGCGAGAATCAGGAAGTAGTCGGCGTCATAGCCGCGGAAATGCCGCGCGGCCTGTCGTACGGCGTCGGCGGTGCCCTGGAACCAGTCGGAGCTGTCCGGTGTCTGCTCGGCCGCCAGCACCTCGACGAAACCCTCCGAGAACAGATCCAGGCGGTAGGTCTGTGCGATGTGCCGATTGAGCGATGCTGAGTTGAACTGCGTCAGCACGAAGATCCGCTTGAGGCCGGCGTGGAGACAGTTGCTGATGGGGATATCGATCAGCCGGTATTTTCCACCCAGCGGGACCGCGGGCTTCGAGCGCATGCGGGTGAGCGGAAAGAGCCGTGTCCCGCGGCCGCCCCCGAGAATCACCGTCAGGACGTCGTTCATGGCTACATCTTATCCGCCGCGTCATCCGTCACCGTACCGCGCGCTGAGGCCGTCGAGTCGGTTTGGTCATTGTTGAACCGATGTGTTGCCTGGTCGATCAGGGATACCGTGACGAAGTGTTGAAATCGTGCCAACTCTAAGAAAAGGAAGGGCGTTCGACCCAACGTGCTTGCACATTTCGGGAGTATTTACACAATGTTTACATCGACAGAACGTCACGTGGAGTACAAGTGTCGTCAAGGCACCTCGGAGAGTGCATGACAATGTTCGAGAAGGAACTGACCAACGCAGGCCACACCACGCGGTTCACGATCACCGAGGCCGGTCCCGAAGGCTGGGACGTGCGCGTCGAGGAGGACCGTCACGTTGTCCGGAACGTGCGCTACACAGATTGGCACCGAGTGGAGCGCGCGATGTCCGTGATGTCCAGGCAGGTTTCAGAGCTGGAAGAGCGCGGCTGGCGCAATACTGAGGAGCGCTGACTCGCTCGGGGCGCCGGCAGACGGTGCCGTCCGATCCCTCACTCCACGAACCGGTATCCCAGACCGACGACGGTTTCGATCTGCTGACCTGCAGCGCCGAGTTTCGCGCGGAGGCGGCCGATGTGGACGTCCACTGAGCGTGTCTCGATGAAGCGGTCATAGCCCCAGACGCGCTCGAGCAACCGGTCTCGGGAGAGGACGCGGTTCCGATTCTCGACGAGGAACCGCAGCAGCTCGAATTCACGTCGCGTCAGCCTGACCGGCGTTCCCTCCACGGCAATCGACACCGCCTCGAAATCGGCGACCAGGTGCGTACCGCGGTAGACGTTCGTCGCGGCAGCCGTGCCGTGTCGACGCCGCAGCACCGCGCGGACACGGGCCGCGAGCTCGCGAAGGCTGAACGGTTTTGTCACGTAGTCGTCAGCGCCCAGATCAAGGCCGCTGACGCGATCGGACTCAGCCGTTCGTGCCGTCAGCATGATAATTGGAATGTTTGCCGTGCTGGCGTGACTGCGGAGCAGCCGGCAGACCTCAGTGCCGCTCAACACCGGCAGATTCAGATCGAGGATGACGAGATCGGGCGGCTGCTCGTTGACGGCCCGGAGGGCCACGTCACCGCTCGCCACAATCTGGACGATGCCGTCTCCGGACCGTTCCAGCGCATGCTTGATCAGCCCCGCGATGTCCTGTTCATCTTCGACGACGAGCACGCGAGGCGGACGGCCCATGCCGCTTCCTTTCGCCTCGCCGATTACCCCGGCACGTGTTTCCATACCTTGACCTGCCGGGCAGATTACGCGGGTCAGGTTTCCGGGCAGTGACGCCCCCGTTAATTGTGAGTTAACGAGGAAGTAAATCGGCTGGACGGGGGCGGATGGAATAGACAGAATCTTTAAGGAATCTGTCTATCGGCGTCCGCCGCATCCGTCCGCGTCCATCGGTTAGGGTGTCAGTTAGGGTGTCAGGCGCGGAGCTGAAGTGTCGTGCAATGTCGAAGAAACCCCACGGGCACCGCGAGCGGTTCCATTGAGGATGGAATAAAATGTCGGCGCGCGGCACTCTGCACAGAGCACCATACTTTCTATGAAACACGAGCCAATCAAAAAGCCCGCGCGCAACGCCAACGAAGTGGAC
>DATAEK010000363.1:0-5558 GCA_036258055.1 Vicinamibacterales bacterium | reverse complement strand
GTACGTCGCACGCCACGGCCGACCACGGAAGCCGGCCGACCTCGGAACGGGCGATCACGAATGCATCCTCTTTCGCGACCCGGTGACCGGACGCCCGTTCCCCTGGGAGTTCCACCGCCGCAAGGTGGTCGTGACCGTCCCAGTCTCGGGGCGCCTTCTCGTCAACGACCCGTTCACGATGCTGGCGGCGTGCGAAGCGGGCGTCGGCGTGGCACAGGGGTTCGAGTTGGGCGTCGGCGAGCTCCTGCGTAGTGGCGCGCTGGTTCAGCTTCTGCCTGGTTGGGCAGAGGAACGGTTTCCGCTCTACGCCTACCACCTCTCACGCCATCTGCCGCCGGCCAAGGTTCGCGCGTTCCTCGATTTCGTGATCTCGCTCCTCCGAGCCTGAGCTCATCCCCTCGACGTGGGATCCGGGTGCTACGTCGCGGCAGTCGCGGCTCTCGTGCGGCGGATACCGCGACTCAGGACACCCTGCGACTGTCCCGCTCGATCGCCTCGTGCAGATCCCAGCCCGCTCGAGCGGGACTGGTTCAGCCGGGCGGCGGCCCACAGCAGCGCGTCCCAGCACGAGAGCCGCTGCGCGCTGACGCCCGTCACCGCCTCGATGACGACCATCCAGTGAGCTCCAGGATCCGCCAGGACGTCATGAAGCGGGCGATGTGTGCTCTCGCGTGCCGCACGGTCAGCAGAGGGCTGCGGCCACGCGTCGTCACGAGAGGTTCTGCGCGCAGAAGCGACCCGCGTCGGCGAATGCTGGCGCTGAGCGGGTCGTCGCGCCGCGACGTTTCGGGCCGGCGTGGGGGTCGCGTCTAGCGCACGATCACGGCCGTTCGCGCGCCGCACGACCGTTCCACGTCCACGCACTGACGGTCTTTCCGCTGGCGATGATGAGCTCCTGCGCGCCGTCGTCGTCAACGTCCAGTGCGGCGAGCGCGAGAGGCGGCCCGTCGGCGCCGACGATGTGGTGGCCCCAACGTTCCCCGTCGAGCGACGTCCCGACGACCCAACCATCCGCCAACGCGACGGCGATGTCCGAGTTCCTGCCGGCATGGAGTTTCGCTGCCGAGATCGTCGCGTTCGTCACATGCACTGTCGTCTGCAGCCGCAACTCAGTGAGGACGTGACCGTCTGGCGTCCAGGCGGCCACGACCAACGGGCCGCTCAGCCCGTCCTGGTACGAAGCGATCAGATCTTTGCGGCGGTTGCCTTGAGCATCGAAGGTCCGCAGGCCATATGGTTCGACAGGCACGTTCAGGTCGGCCACGAGCTTTCCTTCGGTCGAATAGCATCCGAGTTTCGAGCCAAAGAACGGATGACTGTGGGAAGATTTCGACAGGATATCGTCGCGGCCGTCTCCGTCGCAATCGATCGTCGTGACGAAACTGACATTGCCAATGCTCTTGTTGCACCATTGCTCGACGCCGCCGGCGTCAAGAAGGCAGAGGCCTTTGAAACCATTGTAGCCAACCGTCACGAAATCGCCCTGGCCGGGCACGCTGATGGCGGCAATCGCATCGACTCCGTCACCCGGTTCGGTCGTCTGCCGGGACCAGCGTCGCGCACCCGACGAATCGTACGCGCCGATCGCCTCACTCCAAATGCCGCTGACGATCAAGGAGGTTCCCGGCGTGCCCGACAGATTTGCGCTCACCATCAGATTGCAGCCTTGCCCTCCATAGCCCTGCCCTGGATGATTGTCGAACTGCTGAATCACGTTTCCAATTCGATCCAGGACGAAGATCGTTGGGTACGCTCCAGCGACGATCTGTGCGTCCGGTCGGACCGTCAGGCCGAAGATCCGGTCGGGGAGCTCGCGGCTCCAGATCATCCGCAAACGTTCGGGGAAGTTCTGTTCGTTGACCGCCAGCCCGGGCCGCGACCCGCTCACGAGGTACCCCAACTGGCGGAACGGTTGAGCCGCATCGGATGCTCCGCCGTCGCGAGCCATGACCACGAACATGATGGCGGCCACGGCGACCACCGGCGCCCACCAGAATCCACGCGCCGCGCGCACGTCGCCGGCGAGCCCGGGTGCCTGCGCGCCGCCCGCCGCAGGCGCGTTGCCGACCCGCCACACGGTCGTCCGCTCCGCGGTGTCGAAGGCGTCCGGGACAACGCCTTCGACGGCAAACACGTACAGCGCGGAGCCATACATGCTGCCCACGAAGGAGTCGATGAGAATCGGCGTCGCGCACAACACCAGGGACAGGCCGAGCCATAAGACGTCGCCGTCGCTTCCCGACGGATTCGACGGACTATGTTGAAAGACGAAGAGGCTCGCCGCGGCGATCGGCAGCCACACCATATTCAAGCCCACCACGGCGATTGAGGTCTCACCCCATCGCTCCCTGAACAACGTGACGGCCCGCCTGATCGCCGCGAGTCCCCCGCGTGGCTCTCTGACCAGCACCGGAATCGCCAGCAGCGGTACCACCGACCATGCGACACCGAGAGATGGCAGCAAACGACTGAAGAACGTCCGCGAGCGTGGGATCAAGGCGAGGGGCGCGACGAGCACGCCGGCCGCGATCGCAGCGGCGCTGTACGCCATGATCGCTCCCACGCGAGCGAGCGCGTGAGCCAGCGCCACGCGAGGCGATGTGTGTTCTTCCCGGAGTGCGCGAAAGGCGGCGAACGTAAGTGCGACATTGAAGAACGTTGTCGACACGTGCTGCAGGTAGAGAGCCAGAAGACCGCACGCAACGATCAGCCCTATCGCAGGTACCTCGTCGGCGTGGACGATGAGCACGGGTCCCACGACGGCGATTCCCAGGAACAGCGAGGCCGTCGCAAAAAGCGACAGCACTGGAAACAGCAGGAGCTCTTTGTGCCGCCGCGCCGTCCGCGCGATCGCGCCGACCAACTGGAGCGACGTTCGTACCCGCGTGGACATGTCGTTGAGGGCTAGACGCGGGCTCGGTCTCATGTCGCCTTCCTCCGCAGATACTCGAACAGGTCCTGCTCGTCCAATCCGTGGCGTGAGCACTCGCCGAGCGCGCGCTCGACGATCGTTCTCAGCAGGCTTTCGCGTGTCACCTTTGGCGGCCGCGTCGCGCCGGCGGCGAACGTGCCTCGGCCGCGCTCCGCCACGACGTATCCTTCGCGCTCCAGCTCCCGGTACGCGCGCACGATGGTGTTGGGATTCACGTCGAGCTGCCGCGCCAGCTCATGGATGGTCGGCAGCTGCTCGTCGCGCCGCAGATCGCCGCGCGCCAGAGCGAGGAGCACGGCATCGTAGATCTGGCGGTACACGGGAACGCCGCCGTCGTAGCGGAGTTGCACGACTCGAAGCGGCATGCCGGCAAGTTTACTAGTTTGCTAGTAAATGTCAAGAGGGCCCTGTCACGTCGCGAAACTTGAGTCCTCTGCCGTTGACCGCAAGGCGCCCCTCACCTGCGAACCGAATCAATACTTCTCATAGCCCCATCACCGCGGACGTTGATATTGTGCGGAAACCAACTGACAGGAGTCTGCCGCAATGCGTCCCACGGTTCGCACCCTCATGCTGGCGGCGGCGCTTGGCGTTACCGCCATCGCTTCGCTCCCGGCGCAGCGCCGCGCCCCATTTACCGACGAAGACCGCGCGAAACGGTTCGCGATCGAGCAGGAGCTCGCCTCGATCGCCATCATCGAGCGCAAAGTCATGATCCCGACGCGCGACGGCGTGCGCATCCAAGCCGATATCTACCGCCCGAAGGATGAATCGAAGAAGTATCCGGCGATCTGGGTGCGGACGCCCTACAACATGAACTGGTGGGACATCGCCAACGAAGCGCCGCGCGATACCACCGCCGCGATCACCGCCGTCAAGAACGGCTATGCTACGTGCTCATGCAGGAGCGCGGACAGTTCTGGTCCGAAGGCCTATGGGACGTGCTCGGCTGGCCGCTGACCGATGGCGTCGATGAAGTGGAGTGGATGGCGGCGCGCCCCTGGTCCAACGGCAAGGTCGGCACGACCGGCTGCTCCTCCACCGCCGAATGGCAGATCGCCGTCGTCGCCCAGAACAACCCGCACTATGCGTCGTTCAACGCGCAGGGGTCGGCTGCGGCGTGGGGCGTATCGGACCGTATTACGAGCAGGGCAACTGGTATCGCGGCGGCGTGTTCATGCTCTATAACGTCACCTGGTTCTACGGTAACCAGAAGCCGCAGCATCCGATGTTCCCCAAGGAGACGTCACAGGAGGATCTGATTCGCCTGTCGAAGCACTGGGATCTGGCGATGCACGCGCCGAGCGTCGACTGGTGGCAGCACGGCTTCGAGATCCTGCCGACGCAGGACATCATCAAGAAGCTCGATGGTCCCAAGGGCGTCTATGCCGATCCGATCGACTACGCGTCAGGTGGCGAGATGATCAAACGCACGCCGAACGATCCCGCTGGTACAAGGGCGCGCTCTATCACGACAACATGAAGATCGATACGCCGGGGCTGTATTACACGTCCTGGTACGACATCGCGATCGCGCCGAACCTCGAGCCATACAACCACGTGCGCAAGACGGCGTCGCCGGCCGTCGCCGACAAGCAGTGGCTGATCATCGCGCCAGTAGGCCACTGCGCATTCACGCGCGCCACCGAGAAGACGATCGTCGGCGAACGCGACATGGGCGATGCGCGCCTCCCCTACCAGGACATCATGTACTCCTTCTTCGACCTCACGCTGAAAGGCCAGAAGAGCCCGAAGATCGAGTCGATGCCGAAGGTCACGTATTACACGATGGGCAGCAACAAGTGGCAGACGTCGAACGTCTGGCCGCCGGCGAACACCGAGCCGATGACGTTCTTCCTGTCGAGCGCCGGCAAGGCAAACACGAAGAACGGCGACGGCACGCTCATCATGACCGCGCCCGCGAGGATGCGCCAGATCGCTTCACCTACGCTCCGATGAACCCCGTGCCGACGCGCGGCGGTTATCGTGTGACGAGCGATCCCGAAGGCCTCGGCGGCTCCTTCGATCAGCAGAAGATCGAGGAGCGAGACGATGTACTGGTGTATACGAGCGAGCCATTCAAAGATGGGATCGAGCTGACGGGACCGATCACGCCGACGATCTACGTGTCGTCCGACGCGAAGGACACCGACATCACGGTCAAGATCATCGACGTCTATCCGGACGGCCGCGCCTTCAACCTGGACGAATCGATCCAGCGGCTACGCTATCGCAACGGCTACGACAAGCCGCTCGTGTGGATGGAGAAGGACAAGGTGGTGAAGGTGACGCTGCAGCCGCTCGTGACGAGCAACTTCTTCCAGCCGGGGCATCGCCTGCGTGTAGAGATCAGCAGTAGCAGTTTCCCGCTCTACGAGCGGAACCTGAATACCGGGGGGAACAATTACGACGAGTCGAAGGGCGTCATCGCCCACAACGCCGTCCATCACTCGAAGGAGTATCCGTCCTCCGTGGTCGTGACGGCGGTGAAGGGGTCGTCGAGCGCGAGCGCCAGCCGGCAGTAGGAGCGGATCACGTCGAACACGAAGGAGAAAACAGCCGCCATCCCGGATCCGCAGTTCTGAAGATGTTGAAGGAGGGTCTGCCGTCGTCGTTGAAGGCGACG
>DATAEK010000064.1:0-30293 GCA_036258055.1 Vicinamibacterales bacterium | reverse complement strand
ACCAGTGCCCCGCGCGGTGTGGGGCTCACGAACAGCTTGTGAATGATCCCGAGATCGCGTTCCCAGATGAGCGCCAGCCCCGAGAAGATCGCCACAAACAGCACGCTCTGCGCCAGGATCCCGGGGGTCATGAAGTCGCGGTACGGCAACCCGCCAGTCGGTATGGCGCGCACGCGGCTGAACACGCCGCCGAAGATCAGGAGCCAGAGCGCCGGCTGCACGGCCCGAGTGATCAGCTCCGTCGGATCGTGCCGGAGCCGCCGGATTTCGAGCTCCGCGATGACGTAGGTCTTGTAGACGAACGCGATGATGGCGTGCACGGGAGAATCAACCCACGCGTTGCGCGGTCCGGCGAGTGCGTTTGACATCCCGGTAGCTCCCGGCTGATTCGATGGCCGTTCCGGCGTAGCGCAGGAACACGTCCTCGAGCGTCGCCGGCTGGATATCCAGGCCGGCTTTGAGCTCGCGCGGTGAGCCGACGATCACGACGTTCCCGCGGGAGAGGATCGCGAGCCGGTCGCAGAGCGCGTCGGCTTCGTCCATGGCGTGCGTGCTGAGGAAGATCGTGGTGCCGAACTCGTCGCGAAGCCGCCAGAGACGCTCCCACACCGCATTCCTGCCGATCGGATCGAGACCGACGGTCGGCTCGTCGAGAAACAGCAGGCGCGGCCGGTGCAGCATCGACTGCGCAATCTCCAGGCGTCGAAGCATGCCGCCGGAATACTCGCGCGCCAGCCTGCGTCCCGCGTCCGCGAGATCCATCAGGCTCAACGCTTCATGAATCCGCTGCTCGCGCTCCTGACTCGGAATGTCGTACAGCTTCGCGAAGATGAGCAGGTTCTCGTAACCGGTCAGGTTGCCGTCGGCGGACAGCATCTGTGGCACGTAGCCAATCGCACGCCGCACTTTGGAGGCCTGACGGCGAATGTCGAAGCCCGCGACCGATGCCGTGCCGTCGCTCGGCGGCAGCAGCGTCGTGAGCATCTTGATGAGCGTGGTCTTGCCCGCGCCGTTCGAGCCCAGCAGCCCGAACATGTGGCCGGCCCCGACGTGGAGGGTCACGGCGTTGACGGCAACCAGGTCGTGGTAGCGCTTGGTCAGCGCTTTCGTCTCTAAGATGTCTGCTCCGCCGCCGTCCACACCCCTACTGTACCGCGACTCGACGCCGAGTCACATGCTCTCGCGCTGAGCGCTGAGCGAGCCTGGACGCGGCGTCAGTCCTGTTCGACTTCGGCTGCCTGAGCGGCGCACGCGCGCGCGCGCTCGAGCAGCAGATCGCGCTCACGAGAATTGCGCGTGAGCGAGGCCGCGCGCTCGAGCTCCACCTGCGCTTCTCCAAATCGTCCGAGTCTCTTCAACAGATCGCCCCGCACGCTCGGCAGCAGGTGGTAATTCGCCAGGACTGGATCCGCCCTGAGCGCTTCCACGAGATCCAGACCCGCCTGCGGTCCGAAGGCCATGGCATGTGCGACGGCGCGGTTCAACTCGACGACCGGAGAGGCCTTGAGCGCGGCGAGCGTTCCGTAGAGGCTGGCGATGAGCGGCCAGTCAGTCTCCTCGGGCGTCCGCGCGCGGGCATGGCGTGCGGCAATCGCGGCCTGCAGGGCGTAGGTGCCGCGTGTCGTGCCGAGCGCATCGGCGCGCGCAAGCGCGGCCAGACCACGACGGATCAGCAGTTGATCCCAGAGCCCGCGATTCTGCTCGAAGAGCACAATCGGCTCTCCCGACGGTCCGACCCGAGCCCTTGCCCGTGAGGCCTGGATCTCCATCAACGCGACGAGCCCGTGCACCTCCGGCTCGTTTGGCGCGAGCTCTGCCAGGATCCGCCCGAGACGGAGCGCATCCTCGCAGAGGCCGGGCCGCATCCAATCGTCTCCGGCGGTCGCCGAGTACCCCTCGTTGAAGATCAGGTAAATGACCTCCAGAACCGATGACAGCCTCGCGTCCCGATCGGCGCCGCGTGGCACTTCGAAGGGCACTCGCTTCTCGGCAAGCGTCTTCTTCGCACGAACGATCCGTTGAGCGATCGTGGACTCCGAGACGAGGAACGCCCTGGCGATCTCGTCGGTCGAGAGGCCGCCCAGGAGCCGCAACGTCAGCGCGACACGCGCTTCGGTCGAGAGCACCGGATGGCAGGCCGTGAATACGAGCCGCAGCAGGTCGTCCCCCACGTCATCGTCCAGCACCGCGTCGAGATCCGGCGCGGTCGCCTCACGGTCCGACTCGATCGCGTAGCCGAGCTCCTCGTGCTTGCGCTGGAGCAGCTTGGCGCGGCGGAAGTAATCGATTGCCCGGTTCTTCGCAGCGGCCATCAGCCAGGCGCCGGGATTCCGGGGAATTCCCGACTCGGGCCACTGCTGGAGTGCTGCGACGAGCGCGTCCTGCGCGAGATCCTCCGCCACACCAACGTCGCGCACGATTCGCGCAAGCCCGGCAATGAGCTTCGGGGCCTCGATTCTCCAGACTGCCTCAATGGTGCGATGTGTCTCGGGTGCCGCCACGGCTCCCGATCACATCAGACCCATTGGCGGCTCCGCAAGCCTCCGCCCTCACGGGCATTCCATTGCCCATGGGGCAGCGGCCAGCGAAACCGCTGTAAATACGTCGAACGGCGGCGCCGAGGATCGACAAGCCACCGATTCCTGACCTAACCCTCACCGTTCACTCATGACCCATTCGTTCCGCGAAGGGTACCCTCGCCTTTTGTCGACACCACGGAGAAGGCAACAGAGATGAATCGTCGCCAGAAGACCATCCTCGGGTTCACGATCGTGACGGTGCTGGCCGTCGCGCCAGGGTTTCAGCGCGGCGTACAGGCGCAGGCGCTCGAGTCACATGACGTCCTGATCCCTCCCGTCGTCGTCGCCAACGACAATCGGCGCCCGGCCGGAGCGCTCGATCATGGGGTTCTCACGCTAGCGTTGCGAGCCGCCGCGGGCCAGTTCCATCCGGAAGGGGATTCGGGCCGCGCGCTGCGGGTCGAAGCATTCGGGGAAGGGCAGTCGCCGCTCTCGTCACCGGCGCCGCTCATTCGCGTGCCGGAAGGCACGGAGATTCGCGCCGCCATTCGCAACGAACTGGCCGATGTGCTTCGGGTCAACGGCCTCTGCGATCGCGGTGCGCCCACATGCGCGCCGATCGACGTGCCAGCGGGTGCGATGCGCGAGGTCCGGTTCAAGTCGGGTCCCGTCGGGACGTATCACTACTGGGCTACGACCACCGGGATGCCGATGCCGTTTCGCGCGTCCGACGACAGCCAGCTGTCTGGTGCCTTCATTGTCGACGCGGCCGGCGCACCTGCCGATGCCGATCGGGTGTTCGTGATCACCGAGTGGACCAGCCTCACGCGGGCGCAGCTCATGGACCTCGTGAAGGCAGACGATCCCACTCCGGCTTTCTACAAGCTGAAGCCCGAGGTGCTGTTTCTGATCAACGGACGGACGTGGCCCCACACCGAGCGCCTTGCCTACGATCTCGCCGATCGGATCCACTGGCGCGTCGTCAATCTCAGCTCGCAAGTGCATCCGATGCATCTGCACGGTTTCTACTTCGACGTCGACAGCCTTGGGAACGGCGCTCGCGACACCATCTACTCCGCCGGCCAGAAATCGCGCGTCGTGACGCAGCTGGTGTCACCCGGTTCAACGATGTCGATGACGTGGAAAGCGGAGCGTGCGGGTAACTGGCTGTTTCACTGCCACATGATGGTGCATGTCTCACCGACGTTGTGGGTGGATGGATCGGCAAAATCGAACCAGAGTGAGCACGCCGCGCATGATGCGTCGGCCGGCATGAGCGGGATGGTCGTGGGCGTCAAAGTCCGCGGGCCTGCGGACTCGTCGAATGGCGGCGAGGTGTACGAGGCGCCCGCAAGGAGGCTCACGCTCCAGATGCAGGCGGAGCCCAATCGATTCGAAGGGGCGCCTGCCTACGGGTTCGTGCTGACCGATCCATCCGTCACATCATCGGCACCGGCGCCCGTGCCCGTGCCCGGTCCGACGCTCGTGCTCGAGCGCGGACAACCCGTGGAGATTACGCTCGTGAACAAGCTGCCGGCAGCGACCGCGATCCACTGGCACGGGATGGAGCTCGAGAGCTACTACGACGGCGTGCACGGGTGGAGCGGGGCCGGAACGCGCGTGACGCCGATGATCGAGCCGGGGGGTTCGTTCGTGGTCAGGTTCACGCCGCCGCAGACGGGGACCTTCATGTATCACACCCACCTGCACGACAAGATTCAGCTCACGTCGGGGCTGTATGGCGCGATGCTTGTGGTCGAACCTGGGCAAACTTACGCCGAGGGTACTGACCACGTGCTCGTGGTCGGCCGCGGTGGTCCGGCGATGGAGGCGCCAACAGTGCTCAACGGCGAGCACAACCCGACGTTCGTCTGGAAAGCGGGTACGCGTCATCGCGTCCGGCTCATCAACATCACGCCTTCCGACGTTTTCTCGATGTCACTGCAAACCGGCGACGGTCCCATGACCTGGCGTCCGATCACGAAAGACGGTGCGCCCGTGCCGCCCGATCGGTGTCAGCCCGGCCCGGCGAAGCAGTTGATTGGCGTCGGTGAAACCTACGACTTCGAGTTCGACACGCCGCCAGGACGCGCGGTCTTCTGGATCGACGTGCGCACGGCGAGCGGCAAGTGGGAAGCTCAGGGGCGCGTGATCGTCAGGTAGACGCACACGCGGTTGCAGCCGTGCCTCGCGGCCGTGTACGATTTCCGAGTCGAGGCTAACCAGCGGCGCGAGCGCAGCGAAGCGTCGGTAGGCGCCGAGCGTTGTGCCCCGCTGGAACATTGACTGAGCAGAAAGTCGAGGCTGACCAGCGGCGCGAGCGCAGCGAAGCGCTGGCAGGCGCCGGGGGTGGGGCCCCGGCGCAAACTAAATAATGCTTTTGCGGCACGAGGTCTTCAGACGGCTGGTCCGCGCGCGCGATCTCCTCCAGGAGGTTCACGATCGTCCCCTGACGATCGACGCGGTGGCGAAGGAGGTGGAGATCTCGCCGTTTCATTTCATCAGGCTGTTCGAGGCCGTGTTCGGTTGCACCCCGCATCAGTTCCGGATTCAGTCGCGGCTCGATCGAGCGAAAACCTTGCTCGCGCGGGGGGAACATTCCGTGACCGACACCTGCATGGAGGTCGGCTTCTCCAGCCTCGGAAGCTTCAGCGATCTCTTCGCGCGCCGCGTCGGGACATCGCCGTCCGCGTACCGGCGCCGCGTGCGGTCGATGGTGCAGGTGCCGGGCACAGTGCCTCACGATCTGATCCCCGGCTGCCTCAGCCTCATGTGCCAGCTGCCCGCCGGCGCGTGGTCGCAATTTTCAAGAAGCGCGAGCGGCCTGCTTCTGTCAGACTCGAACGCGAGTCGTGATGACAGCGAGGCAGCATGCGAATCAAGCTCACCAGCATCATGGTCGATGACCAGGACAAAGCGCTGAAGTTCTACACCGCGGTCCTGGGGTTTCAACAGAAACGGAACTTTCCGGTCGGCGAATACAAATGGATCACCGTCACCTCACCTGAGGAGCCGGTCGACGTCGAGCTCGCGCTCGAGCCGAACGCAAATCCGGCCGGCCGCGCGTTTCAGGAAGCGATGTTCGCGCAGGGAATTCCGCTGGCGGCCTTCGAAGTGGGCGACATCGGCAAGGAATGCGAGCGCCTGAAGGCGCACGGCGTCGCGTTCACGCGTGAGCCGACGAGGATGGGGCCCGTCACCGTTGCTGTTTTCTCCGACACGTGTGGGAACTTGATTCAGTTGTACGAGCCTAAGTAAGGGTGCCTGGGTGCCTAAGGTGCCTAGGGTGCGAGGGTGCTGGCGTGCGAGGGTGCCAGAGTGCTGGGGTGCTGAGGTGCAGAGGTGTCGGCACATTCGAGGGCCCTGCACCCTAGCACCCTAGCACCCTAGCACCTTGGCACCTTGGCACCGTAGGCACCTTGGCACCGTAGGCACCTTAGGCACCCAGGCACCAGGCATACAGCACCCCTGTCAGTTGCGCGTGACGTGCGCCGCAATCGCCTGCCAGCGGCCGTTCCGGCGCGCCCATACGTCCGTGTAGCGTCCCGATCCGGGCTTGCCGTCGGCCAGCGTGAACGTCGTTCGTGCGTGGACGATGGCGAAGTCACCCATCAGGCGCACGTTGACGTCGTGAACCTGCAGGTGACTGATTGTGGCGGGCCGCGCGGTCTGGTCGAGGAACAGGGCGCGATCGATCAATCGTCCGTCCGGCAGCGAGCAGAGGAAGTCGTCGGCCAGGATCTCGCGGAAGCGGTCGACGTTCGACGCCGTGACCGCGTCGATGTAATCCTGATTCAGTCGGGTGAGCTCGTCGAGATCGGACGCGGCATTCTGTGTGGGCATGGATCCTCGCAGACCTCCAAGCGTCGCCTCATCGACGCGAATGACGATCGTCGTGTAGTTGTCGATGGCCGCGAGCACCGCGGCGCGCGGGCCGTTGCGCCAACTGTCGCTCGCGTAGAACGCGTCCTCGTTCCGCTCGCGCTCCTCCACGCTCGCGAACGCGCGCATCAGGAAGTACGAATCGCGGTCGTGCAGCGACGGGCCATAGGCGACGACGTTCACTCTCCATTGCTGCAGCAGCGGCAGCGCTTCACGCAGGAAGAGGGCGTGGAACGCGTCGCGCGTGCCGGGCTTCAGGTTGTAGGAACGGATCTCGAGCACGTAGCCGGATGACGGGGCCGCGCTGTCAGTGCTTCCTGCGCCGGCGGGCGCCGGCAGAGGCAGTGCGAGCCAGAGCGAGGCCAGCGCCAGTGTCGCGGTCATCCCGCGCATCGTGAACCGAGCCGCCCGTGACCGCTATCACGACTTTTCGATCAAGCCGGTCGACCGGGAACGGATCGCTTGCTCCTGTGCCACGCGATGTCCCAGGTCTCGCGTCGCTCGACGAATCCTGTGATGTGACCTGCGGCGTCGCGCTGGAAGATCTTGCGCAAGCGCGGCTGGCCAGGCACGAACAGGCAATCCGGGACTTCGACCTTGAGCGTTTCGGGCTTGCGCCCGGTTCGTTCACCGGTCAGTCCATCGGGACCGCGCCTGATGGTGTAGGTCAGATCCGCCGTCAGCGTGTAGACACCCACGTAGTCGTCGAGCTTCGACGCAGGGAGCGTGACCGCAGGCGGATCGTCGCGAAGCGCTGTGATGTGAGTCGCAATCAGGCGCCAGCCGTCGGGCGAGGTGATCCACGTGTCGGTGGTCAGATAGCGTGCGTGAATCGTCTGCCCGTAATACCCTTCGTCTTCCTCGGCGACGTAGCTGGTGATCGCGGTCCCGCCATGGATCACCGCACGGAACCTGGTGACGCGTAACTTACCCCAGACGTTCTTTGGCAGCGGCCGCAGCTCGTCGAGAAGTTGCACTTTCGTTTTCGTGCTGCCGTCCTCCGCGGCGTAGAGGACCTGATCGTGAAGATAGCGAGTCCACGGGCCGTGGTCCCCGGCCGCCACTGCGTCCATGAGCTCCTGGGTCTGGCGTTGAAGGAGCGCCTCGACATCGGTCGCCGGCGCCTGTCCAGAGCCGGTTGCGATGAGAAGCGACGCCAGGCTGAGGGTTGCGAATCGCTGAATCGTGAGCGAGATGTCTGGCATTCGAATTTCCACCCGCCCTGTAGCAGCCTGTTTCAGCCGGCCTTCTCGAGCGCCGAGCCCGAGCCTCGAACGCCGAACGCCGAACGCCGAACGCCGAACGCCGAACGCCGAACGCCGAACGCCGAACGCCGAACGCCGAACGCCGAACGCCGAGAAAAGCGAAACCCGTTCGCCGCTGGCCCGCCACCGTCCATTCACCCATCGCTCGCGGCGCGTGCGCTGTCACATTCTTTCGATCGCGTTCGCGCCGGCCCGCACTGCGGCGCGGGCACGACAAGACGTTTAGAATATGCCGAAGCAGGAGAGTTCAGTGCGAGCATCGGCTGATATCACTTCGACCGCGACGCCAGGCTCGGCCGTCCGCCGACCGTTTGGCGTTCCTCCCATCGTGCCGGCCGTCCGCCGCCGGCGTCTTTTCGATTCACCAATCGCCCTCGTCGAGACACTGACCTGCGCTGGCGAACGACGCGCGATCGCCAGTGAGGGCTTCTCGGCGGATTTCCAGGTCTGCCTGCCCTACCGCGGCCTCTTCATCTGGCATGTGGGGGAAGATGACGTGGTTGGGGATACGAACCAGGTGCTGTTCGTGTCAGGTGGCGAAGCCTATCGGCTCTCCGATCCGCTGCCGGGTGGTTACTCTGAGTTAATCCTGACGCCGGATCCCGAAGTCCTCTCGGAGCTCGCATCGGATACGAATCTCGCGGCCCATCCGTTGTTTCGCCGTCGCAGCCGTCGCGCCGATCCCTGCCTGCAGCGGATGCGGGCGCGGATGCTGCGATGGGCGAACGCCGGCGATCGCGACGACGAGGCAGGCGACGAGGTCGTGCTCGGCCTCCTTCGCTCGGCGCTCGGCGCCGGACCCGTCGTGCCACAACCGAGTTCCTCGACGCGACGGTTGATCCGGCGAACGAAGGAGTTCCTCGAGGCCCATCTCGCGGCGCCGCTGCGGCTGCGGGACGTGGCGCGTGCCGTCGGCGCGTCGCCCGCCTACCTCACCGACGTCTTCCGCCGGGTCGAAGGCGTGCCGCTGCACCAATACGTCATCCAGCTTCGCCTCTCGCGCGCGCTGGTCGAGCTCCCGCACGCGAGCGATCTGACCAGACTCGCCTTCGATCTCGGGTTCTCCAGCCACAGCCACTTCGCCGCCGCCTTCCGCCGCGCGTTCGGCTGCACGCCGTCGGCGTTCAGGGAAGAAGGCCAGGGTAAGGGGGCGGGCCGGCGACGATCGAGCCCCTCATCTCCGCTTCGCAATCAGTGGTGAGCAGCGGGAGACCCGACGGCCCAATCGAAGTTCGAGAAGAGGCCGTGGCTATTGGCGGTGTGGATGCGAATCACGCCGTCATCGTACTCGGTCTCGCCGAGCGCCAGCACCTGCGTGGACGCGTGAATCTGATTGAAGATATTTTCGAACACGACCGGCCGGCCCCGATCGCGGCCGCGGATCTGGGTCACGAGCGCGGCGAACAGACCGGCGATTGAGCCCCGCTTCGTGGCGCCTTCGTCAGCGAACGTGATCGGCAGGAAGCGCGTCTCGAGGCGTTCACCGACAAAGCGGCCCAGCACCTGCCAGGGCCCGCCAACTTGGCCGGTGAGGATGGCGTCCAACGCCTGCCGTTGCTGAGGCGATGCGGACTCATCGATGATCAGCCGCTCGGTCCAGTTGCCGTCGATCATGATCTGCGGCGAATCGAATACCACCAGCGCCCGGAGTCCGGCCAGCGGCACGTCGCCGAACACCCCCTCATCGAAGCGCAGCGCCCAGTAGCCGACGCAGCGTTGGTGCGTGCACCGCTGGCTGAAGTGCACGTGCCCGGGACAGACGAGCGTGCAGCTGCAGTTCTCGAAGATCAAACCACGCGCCCACCAGGACGTCGCCACGCGCGAGGGATCGGACGCCATGTACGAAAGTGTACCGCCAGGGGCCATCCGCTGTCCGCCCGGACAATCTCGACGTGCGGAATTAGCACAAACCGTTGTCTGAAAGCAGACTGTCGCCACTAACCAGCCGCGAGCATAGCGAGCGGCGAGTAGCCGCGGGGGTGGGCCCCGCGGCATGAAAAAGCGGACAGCGGACTCGAGTCGATCAGAACACGAACTTCAGCGCCAGCTGGATGACCCGCGGATCGCCCGCCGTCGTGATCGTGCCGAACGCCGCTGATCCCACCGTGACGTTCGGCGCGCCGAGCGGCGGTGTGTTCGTGAAGTTGAACGCTTCGACCCGCATCTCGAGGGCACGGCCTCCGGCGAACGGAATCCGGCGCATCAAGGCGACGTCGAGGTTGCGGTAGGCGGGTCCCCGCAGCGGGTTGCGCGAGCTCGATCCGATCGTGAACGGACCCGCGGCCACGAAGGCGCTGGTGTTGAACCAGCGGCTGACGGATCGCTCGTCACTCGGCAGGTTCGGATCGCCGACCAGGTTCGGCCGCTGCGTCCCGAATCCCGCGAACCCGTTGTTGTTGGTCGTCTGCGCAATCGCGAGGGGAATTCCCGACTGCAGTGTCAGGATGCCGGTCAACGTCCAGTCGTTGACGATCGCCCCCACGATGCCGCCGACCTGGTGGCCGCGTCCGGCGCCGAAGGGAACGTCCCAGACCCCCGAGGCGGCAAACACGTGCGGGATGTCGCCGGTCGAGTAGTCGCGCTCGAGGTGACGGTTGAAGCTGTCTGCGACCGGAAAGTTCGCCACCGGTCCCGTGAGAATCGACGCGTCGAAGACCGACGACGCGTCGTCCACGAGCTTGGAGCGCGTGTAGCTGACCAGATACGACAGACCGCGGTTGAAGCGCTGCTCGAGTTTCACGTACGCGGCGTTGTAGAGTGTCGTGCCGACGTTGTTGCGGTAGAGGCTCACGGTCGTGAACCTCGGGTACGGCTTCGCCAGCTGCGCAACCGAGATCGTCGGATCGCCCAGAGACGACGAGCGCGGGATGAGGCCGAAGTACGGGTTCGGCACGCGTTGCATGAGCGCCGGGCCCGCCGCGAGCTGATCGACGGTCAGCTGGTTCAGATTCGTGTCGGGGATGCCGACCCTCGTGATCTTCGACCCGACGTAGGCGAGTTCGACGGAGATGTTGGATGAGAGCGCCCGCTGCACCGACGTGTTCCACTGCTGCACGTACCCCGAGCCCAGGTCCCGATCGACCGAGAACACGCCCTGCCCCAGGCCCGCATCCGGCGTCAACGGAATCGGCGTCACGGTCGGCCCGCTGGCGAGGACGAACGCGGGGATGACGTTGTCGAGCGTGCGCTGGGTGACCGTCTGCAGGAACGGGAACACCGGCGTGGTGAACGGCGTCGTGATACCGGCCTGCTCGATCCACACCAGCCCGTAGCCGGTCCGGACGACCATCTTGTCGCTGAGGCGGGCCACGATCCCGAGACGCGGGCCGAAATTGAGCTTGTGCAGCTGCCGCGCCGCCGAAGCGTTGCCATCCTGGCCGAGGTATTCGAGCTGCTCCGTGTCGAGGTTGAAGACGGCGGTCTGATCGCTTTTCTCGGTTGACGGGAAGTTGAGCGTGTAGCGTACGCCGGCGTTGATCGTGACTCGCGGCGACAGCCGCCAGTCGTCCTGGACGAAGTACTCCTCCCAATGCGCGCGGTTCCGAATCTGCTGCTGCTGCAGATCGATGGAGAACTGCTGGACCTGACCGAGCAGGAAGCTGGCTAAGGGTGTGCCGGTGTTGCTCACGCCAGGCTGATCGGTGAACAGGTTGCTGAACGTGAACGATCCCGTGGGCGACGGCGGCTGGATCACGTTGAGACGCTCCCACCGCAGATCCGCTCCCATCTTGAGCGTGTGGCGCCCCTTCAGCCACGTCAGGGTGTCGGCGACCTGCAACACGCTCGTGCTGAAATCCGTCGCCGTGTTCGGCGGCGACCCGAGCTGCTGGTAGCCGCCAATCAGAAACGTCGGCAGCGTGTCTGGGAACTGCGCGTTCGAGGGAATGCCGGGCAGGTTCAGGACCGAGGACGCGCTGCCGCTCAGATCCGCCGCGCTCCGGCCGACCTTTCGCCGCGTGTCGCCGATGCGCAGCTCGTTGACGATGGCGCTCGAGATCGTCCGCTGATAGCTGGAGGCAAACGACCAGGCGGTGGTGTCCTGCGGTCCGAGCGTGCCCGTCGTCACCCCGCTGCCGTCGGGAAACGGAGTCACCGGGATGAACTCTTCGCTGAACCGCGTGAGCCGGCCGAAGACCTGATCGCGGTTGCCGGGAAAGTGCTGGTCGATCCTGAAGTTGAACTGATCCTGGTTGACGGTTTCGTCGGCCACGCGGCGGTAGTTGTTGGCGGTGCCGGCGCCGGTCGGAAGAGGATAGTGGTCGAGCAGGGTCTTCGCCACCTGATCGATTCGCTCTGCCGGAATACCGTTGCCATTGAACTGCGTTCGCGTGAACCCGCCCGCTCCGTTCGGCGCTGTCGTCGCCGGATCGAAGATCTGTGGCACGCGGCCGCTAATCGCCTCGGTGAAGATGCCCTGCCGCTGCAGGAGCGTCGGCACCGTCGAAATCGCGGTACGGGCGATCGTCTGTCGCTGTCCCTGGTAGTCGACGAAGAAGAACGTGGAGTTCTGCCGGATCGGGCCGCCGGCCACGCCACCGAACTGGTTGCGGCGGAACTTCGGCTTCACTGGATCGGTCGACGCGAAGAAGTTGCGCGCGTTGAGGGCCTCATTGCGGAAGAACTCGAACGCGGTACCCCGGACGGTGTTGGTGCCGACCTTGGTCGTCAGGTTGACCACGCCGCCGTTGAACCGGCCGAACTCTGCCGGCGGGCTGTTGGTCTCGACCTTGAACTCCTGGATCGCGTCGATGTTCGGGAAGTAGGCGACCTGCCCAGGCTCCGGCTGGAGCACGGAGACGCCGTCGAACAAATACTCGTTCGTGCGAGGGCGGCCGCCGTTGATGCGGGGCAGCGAAGAATTCGGGGGCAGCGCCACGCCGGGGACGAGACCGGCCAGGGTCACGAAACTGCGACCGTTCAGGGGCAGCCCGACGATCTTCGTGTTGTCGACGACGTGGCCGAGTCCGGACGTTTCCGAGCGAAGCGGCGACGCGTCGGCGGTCACCGTGACGGCCTCGGTCAATCCGCCGACCACGAGCAGGATGTCGAGCCGGATCGTTTCGCCCGTCGCCAGCCGGACGCCTTCCCGCGTGACCGGACGGAAGCCACTCGATTCGATTTGCACGCGATACGCCCCGGGCGCCAGGCCCTGCACGACGTAGACGCCGCTCGCATCGGTGATTCCCGTGCGCCTGCTGTTGGTCCCGACGGCGGTTACCGTCACCGTCGCTCCGGGCACGGCGGTGCCGGATTGATCGGTCACGCGCCCGGCCAGTGCGCCGGCGCCGATCTGGGCGATTGCGGTCGCTGTGGTGCCCGTCCAGACTACGAGCATCAGACACACACCGGCCGTCCAGCGGACTGCTGCCATTCTCTCCTTCGCGCAGCGACCATAGTAGATCGCATCGATACGCTACTCAAATCGACTCAATACGTATCAATACGTCAGACGACTGCGGATGGGCCCCTGCGCTCGCGTCTGCTACGATGGAGGGGCGCAGCCGACGGCTGCGAGGCGGGGCACGACATGACACTTTTTACGGTGCGGGCGGCGGCGGAACGGCTGGGAGTCGGCTACTCGACGTTGAAGCGCTGGGTGCTCGACGGCCGCGTGCGGACGACGCAGACGGCGGGCGGACACCATCGCGTGTCTCAAGCCGAGATCGACCGCCTGACCGCGCGACAGCAGCCCGACACGCGTAAAGCCGGGACACCGGCGATGTCGGACGACTTCCTCGGTGGCCTGAGCGCACGCAACCGCCTGCGCGGATACGTGGACGAAGTGCGCGTGGACGGCCTGCTCGCGCAGGTGCGGCTGCGGGTCGGCGATCAGAATCTGACGGCGGTCATCACCGCCGACGCGGTGCGCGCGCTGAAATTGCGCCGTGGAGACGATGCGCTCGCAATCGTCAAGTCGACTGAAGTGATGATCGCGAAGCCGGACGTCCCGGTGC
This sequence comes from Vicinamibacterales bacterium, assembly GCA_036258055.1. Taxonomy (GTDB): domain Bacteria; phylum Acidobacteriota; class Vicinamibacteria; order Vicinamibacterales; family 2-12-FULL-66-21; genus DATAEK01. The sequence continues at coordinate 16,673 of DATAEK010000064.1, read as the reverse complement.
CGACGCCGACAAAGAAGAGAACACGGCAGAAGCGATAGGCGTCGCCAGCATTTCTCAGTGCTCGCGGGGCCCCACCCCCGCTCGCTACAGCCTCGCGCGTTCGCGCTCGGCTGTGGCCGCAGGCGCTGCTGACTCATCGTCGGTCTCCATTCACCGACACCCCAGCACCGCCGTCACTTCGTTCCCCGGTAGGTCTTCACCGCAACATCCGGAAAGTCCGTGAACACGCCGTCGACGCCGAGCTCACGGAACTGGCGGAACTCGGCGCCCGCGTCGCCGTGGTAGCCGGCCGGCAGGAACTCCTTGTCCACACGGATCGTCCAGATGTGGACGAGCAATCCGGCCGCGTGGGCGCGCGAGACGAGGTCGGTCGGCGGGCGGAGGGAGGCGTCCGCGGCGACCGGCACGACCAGCGACTTCTCCGCGCCGATGCCGTCTGCGTACGAGGCGATCTGCTTCAGCGCGTCATCGGTCACTTGCGCGGCGGTGCTGACCAGCTGAATCAGGCGGACCGTGGTCCTGCCGCGCAGGGCCCGCAGGTTTCCCTGCTCGAACGACTGGATGAAGACGGGTGATTCTTTCCGGTTCCAGCCGTGTTTTGCGAGCGATGCGAGCAGGGGCTCTTCGAGCGGAAGACCAATTCCGCGGAAGTAGGTCGGATGTTTGGTCTCGGGATAGATGCCTACGGGTCGCCCGCGCGCAGTTCCCAGCTTCTGCGCGAGCTCGATCACTTCATCGAACGTGGGGATCAGGAACTTGCCATCGTAGGCGTGCGATCGGAACGGCAACCGCTCGCGTGCGTGGAGCGTCTTGATCTCCGCGAGCGTGAAGTCCTCGCTGAACCAACCGGTGATCGACTCGCCGTCGACGGTTTTTGTGCGCTTGCGATCGGGGAATCGATCCGCGACGTCGGTGGTCCCGCCCATTTCATTCTCGTGCCGAGCGATCAGCACGCCGTCTTTCGTCGAGACGAGGTCCGGCTCGATGAAGTCGGCCCCCATCTCGACGGCAAGCGTGTAACCCTCGAGCGTGTGCTCCGGACGATGACCGCTGGCGCCGCGGTGCGCGATCACGATCGGCACATTCGGCGGCATCACGGCTGGCGCGGCGAATGCCACCGCCAGCATCGTCAAGACCGTGCGCGCTACCACAGCAGCTTGAATCCGAGTTGCAGCTGCCTTGGATCGTAGGTCGTCGTGATCGTGCCGAAACTACCCTGGCTGCGGTTGAAGTTCGGCGCCCGCAGGTTGGTGTGGTTGAACAGATTGAACGCCTCGAACCTGAACTCGAACCGTGCCGGTCCGACCAGCGCGAACGTCTTCGACGCCGCGAAGTCGAACTGCCAGAACATCTCGCCGCGGACGGAGTTGCGTTCCGCGTTGCCGAAGGGCTGGCTCGGATCAGTGGGGATCACGACGCAGTCGCGATTGAACCAGTTGTTGACGGTTCGGCTGTCGCCGCTGGCCAGCGGATCGCACGTCACGTTCGGCCGATAGTTGTTGGCGCCGCGGAAGTCCTGCTGGATCCCCGAGACGATGAATGTCCCGCCCGGCGCGTAGGTGAAGGTCACCGGCTCGCCGGCAAATATCGAGTTGATCCCCGACACCTGCCATCCGCCGACGAGCGCTTCGAGAAGCGGCGATGCGTTGGAGGCCCAGTGGCGTCCTCGTCCGAATGGCAGCGACCAGACGAAGCTGGTGGTGTTGTTGTAGGGCTGGTCGTAGTTCGATCGGCCGAAGTCTGCAGCAAGGTTACGGAAGTCCTGCGGCGACGGGTTGTTGCCATTCGAGTTCTCGAGCGACTGCGCACCGTTGTCCTCCGTCCGCGACAGCGTCAGCGAGCTGAGGAGCGTCAGCTCACCGCTCATGCGCCACTCGAACTTCGTCTGAAGAGCCTTGTAGCGTGACTTGCCGCCGTTGAAGGCGTAGGTGATGTCCGCGAAGCTCGAGATTGGCCGTCGATCCTGAAGCGCGATCGTTCCCGCCGAGTTGTTGGGAGACGCCTGGTTGTAATTCGCAAAGAGCAGCATGTCGTCGGCGCGGTTCCCGACGTAGGCGACGTCGAGCAGCATGTTGCGGATGATCTCGCGCTGGAAGGAGATGAACCAGCTCTGCACCGGGCTCGAATGGAAGTCTCGCGGAATGTAGGTGATGTTCGCCGTCAGCGGATTGAACTGCGACGGGTCTGCCAGTCCGGGCGGATATCCTTTCTCACCTGGAAGGAATGTGGGCGACGCCGGCACCGTCTGGTTGACGACGGCGTTGACGACCTGCGGGCCGTTGATGGGCAGCAGGTCGCCGCCGCCAGCGCGGCTGAAGTGCACGTAGCTGACGCCGTAGCCGCCACGGACGACGGTGCGCGGGTTGAACGTGTAGGCGAAGCCCAGACGCGGACCGAAATTGTTGCGATCGGGATTGACCAACGCGCGGTCCGAAATCGATCCGTCTGTCGCATGCACCATCGTCAACGTGTCCGGATCGAAGTTCGTCAGGATGTTGTCGCGCTCCCAATAGGGAGTGGAGTACTCGTAGCGGATGCCGAGGTTCAGCGTCAGCCGGCTGTTTGCGCGCCAGTCGTCCTGGACGTAGGCAAAATGCATGTTGCGCCGCAGGTTGGCGATGAGGACGCTGCTGAGCGCGTACTGAGCCCGCAGGCCGAGCATGAAGTCGGCGAGATTGTAGAGATTGCTGGCTCCCGCCGTGGGTGGGCGGCTCAACGAACTGCCGTAGGTGTCACGGCCGTACAGCGGGTTCACGTCCTGGACTTCGGTGTTGATGCGCTGAAACTCGTAGCCGCTCTTGAACGAGTGCGCGCCGGTCAACCAGGTGTAATTGATCTTCGGGTTGTAGACGGTCGGGTACTGCCACTGCGGATTGGTCGCCTGCCGTCCAAGGTTCGCATAGCCGGTGATGATCTGGGTGGGCAGGCCGCCGGCGATGCGTTCGTCGGTCGGGAGGCCGGCCAGACCGAACTGATCGAACGCGCTCGTCGACCCGAGCGCCGGCGGATTCTTCCCCGCCTGCGTCCACGAATAGCCGAAGCGCGCCTCGAACAGCGACCGTCCTGACGGCGTCCACGTGGTCCCGAGCACGAACTGGCGATTGCGCGCGTAGATGTGTCCGTTGCCGTCGCCGCCGGAGGGCAAGGGGATGGGCGGCTGATCGTCGGTCGTAAGGTTGCGCACGCCGTAGCGGCCGAACATCGAGAACGTCGGCGTCATCTGGACGTCGACCTTGCCGCCGCCTTTGTCCGATTCCGCCCTCAACTCTTGAAGCGTGGAGTAGTTGTTGGTGTTGCCCGGAAGGTTCGTGTCAGGCAGACCGGACAACACCTTGCGCGCGAAATCGGTCATCGGAATCGGCGTGCCTGCCGGGTAGACGACGCCCGTCCGCGGATTTAGCACGTCGACCGACAGAATGCCCTGACGCTGCAGGGGCGTCGCGATGCTCGAAAAGATCGTCAACTTGCGTGTCTGCCGGAAGCCTTCGTAGTCGCCGAAGAAGAACGCCTTGTTGCGCAGGATCGGGCCGCCGAAGATCCCGCCGTACTGATTGCGATCGAGCGACGGCTTGCCGGTGGGCGGCTTGAAGAACCCCGTCGCGTTCATCGACGTGTCACGCAGGAATTCCCATCCGGCGCCGTGAAATGTGTTGGTGCCGCTGCGATAGTTGACGTTGATCGTCGCGCCGGCGGCGCGGCCGTACTCGGCGCTCATGTTGTTGGTGACGACCTTGAATTCGCCGATCGCATCGGGCGGCGGCTGCATGACCTGATTCGAGAAGCCCTGATTGCTGGTGCCGTAGGAGTTGTTGTCCACGCCGTCGATCAGGAAGTTGTTGAACACACTGCGCAGTCCGTTGACGTTGAACGCGCCCTCGCGGGGCGTGTTCCCGGTCGTCAGCGACGTGCCACCGAGCTTGACGCCGGTCGTCAGCAACGCCAGCGACGAGTACTCACGCGAGATGAGCGGCAGCGCGCGCGTCTGATCTCCGGTGATGACCTGCGAGCGCTGGCTCGAATCCGTCTCCACGAGCGGCGACCGGGCGGAGACTTCTACCTTCTCCGTCACCTGCCCGATCGCCATCTGAAGATCGACGCGAAGCCGCGCGCCGACCTGCACCTGAACGTTGTCGACGAGCGCGACTGCAAAGCCGCTCTTCTCAGCCGTTACGACGTAGGTTCCGGGCTTGACGGCCGGGAACTCGTAGTTGCCGTCGTTTGTCGACGTCCTGACGACCGAAATGCCGGTATCGACCGCCGTCAGCGTCACCTTCGCCTGGGGAACGATCGCACCCGACACGTCGCGCACGGTGCCGACGACGGTCGCGGTGTCGAACTGCGCCAGCGCGACGGCTGGCACGAGCAGGAGCGCGCAGAGACAGAAGGATGCGAATCGCATCGGATCACCTCAGGACTTGAACAAGGCCAGGCCGCAACCCAGCCTCGGGGCTGAGGCTATCGAGCGGTTGCGACGGATCCGCGAAGCGGGCGAAACACCGATGTGACGGCGGCCACGATGACCACGACGCGACCGGGTTCACATGCGCTGGCTGACGGCAAGGATATTCCCCTCGCGGTCCTTGAACCAAGCCGTTTTTTGCGCCGACGATCGCGAGCGCGCACGCGTCGCGGTCGCAGACACGATCGCGAGACCCAACGCGGTTCAGGTCGACGACAGCGCACCATGTTCCGGCCGGAACGTCAGGCCGGCACGATCGCGGGCCTGTGCCGCCCGCCGCTGCGCCTCTTCGAGAAGGGACTGCTGAACGCGGCACACCGGCTCTCCTTCAGCGGCCACGACCGGCCGATACACGCCGTCCGCGTCGAGACGTCGCGCCTTCACGTTGTCACGGAACATCGCCCTCAAGGCATGCATGACGATCTGCTTGTGCGCGGCGTGCTCGATGGGAAACATCAGCTCGATCCGTTTGTCCAGATTGCGGGTCATCATGTCCGCGCTCGCGAGGTACACCTGCTCGTCGCCGGCGTTCAGAAAGGAATAGATGCGTGAATGCTCGAGAAAGCGATCGACGACCGAGATCACCTCGATGCTCTCGCTCACACCCGGCACGCCCGGCCTGAGCGCGCAGATGCCCCGGATGTTCAGCTTGATCCGCACGCCGGCGCGCGACGCGGCGTAGAGTGACTCGATGATCTCCTTGTCGCTGAGCGAGTTCATCTTCGCCATGATCTCCGCTGGCTGACCCGCTTCCGCCCGCCGGCGCTCGCGATCGATGAGCTTCACGAATCGCTGGCGCAGGTTCGCCGGGGCCATCACAAGCTTCTTGAGCCGGGGAGGATCGGAATAGCCGGTCAGCGTGCTGAAGAACGCGCTGGCATCCAGAGCCACGGCCTCCGACGCGGTCATGAGCCCGAAGTCCGTGTAGATTCGCGCCGTGCGCTCGTTGTAGTTGCCGGTGCCGAGGTGCACGTACCGCCGCAGGCCCTGGGGCGTGCGGCGGACGATGAGGCAGATCTTGGCGTGCGTCTTGTACCCGCGTACGCCGTAGATGACGTGTGCACCGGCTTCCTCGAGGGCGCGCGCCCACTTGATGTTCCGCTCCTCGTCGAAGCGCGCCGTCAGCTCCACGAGCACGGTGACCTGCTTCCCGGACTCGGCGGCCCGCTGGAGCCCGGCGATGATCGGCGAGCCAAGGCTGGTGCGATAGAGGGTCTGCTTGATCGCGAGAACGTCGGGATCGTCCGCCGCCTGCTGGACGAGCGCGATCACGGGATCGTACGACTCGTAGGGGTGGTGCATCAGCACGTCGCGGTCGTCGAGCACCGCGAAGAGATCGGTCTGCTCTGATTCCGCGAGCACGTCGGCCGGTTGCACCGCTCCATAGCGAAGCCGATCGAAGCCCGCCAGATCGGCAATCGGCAGGAGCCCGCGCAAGTCCAGCGGCCCTGGAATGAGGTAGATGTCCGAGGGATTCAGATCGAGCCGCTCGCGAAGGATGGCCTGAAGCTCGGGTGAGGCGGTGGACTCCATCTCGAGCCGAATGACCCCGCTGCGGCGCCGGCGCCGCAGCTCACGTTCGACGACTTCGAGGTGCGTTCGGCCGCCCTCGTCGTCGAGCTCCATCTCCGCATCGCGCGCCAGGCGGATCACGGTGGCTTCGAGCACGGTTTGACCGGGGAACAGCAGCGAGAGGTGCGCCCGAATCAGCTCTTCGAGCATGACGAACACGTGCTGACCGTCAGCGAGCACTCGAACGAGCCGCGTCAGCCCGCCCGGAACCTGAACGATCGCGAGCCGCTTGGCGGTCTCGCCGGGCGGCGCATCGAGCAACAATGCCAGATTGAGGCTGAGGGATGAGAGCAACGGAAACGGTCTCTCCTCGTCTATCGCCAGCGGCGTCAGCACCGGGAGCACGGCGTCGCGGAAGTGGGCCGACAGCGCTGTCTGCGATGTACCAAGGTCCTGCCAGGTCAGGATCCGGATCTGCTCGCGCGCCAGCGCGGGCAGGAGCTGGACCATCGCTACGTCGTACAGCGCGGCGACCATCTCATGGCTGCGGCTGGTGACGGCCGCAAGCTGCTCGTCCGGGGTCAACCCGGTCAGATCGACTGCGGCTTCCCCCGCTTCGACCGCGTGCTCCAATCCCGCCACGCGCACCATGAAGAACTCGTCCAGGTTCGATGCCGTGATCGCGGCGAACTTGAGGCGCTCGAGGAGCGGCACGTCGGGATCGCGGGCCTCGGCGAGGACGCGCTCGTTGAAGGCGAGCCACGACAACTCGCGGTTGATGAAGAGGGCGGCATCGGCCGTCGCCGGCGCACTCATGACACACCCCCGTACTGGATCACGAGCGGCTTACCGAACGTCTCAGCAAACATGTCTGCCCGAGCGGTCGCGGCCAGCCGCTCCATCGTCAGATCACCGGACCCGGCGAGCTCCAGGACCCACGTGCTGGCGCGACGGACGAGCCGCAGCTCCCGGACCTTCTGCGCATGCTCGGCATCGAGCGCGTTGGCGACTCTCAGAATCGCCGACAGCTTGTTGACGACCATCCGGTCCTCGCGATCCAGCGCCACGTAGGGAACGTGCGTGCGTTGGGGCAGGCCCCGTCGATGGTAGCGGGCGATGTTCGAGACCACGGCCGTCTCCTCGTCGGACAAGCCGAAGATCTGCGACGCCGCCAGGATGTACTGCGAGTGTTTGTGATGGGCCCGCAGGCTGACGTAGACGCCGACGTCGTGCAGCAACGCCGCGACCTGCAGCAGCAGGCGATCCCGTTCATCCAGCCCGTGCTCTTCGCGCAGCTCATCGAAGAGACGCGTCGCGAGCCTGGCGACCTGGTGCCCGTGCTCGTGGTCGAAACGGTACTTCTGCCCGAGTGCTTCGGCGCTCGCCAGGACCTGACGCTCGAAGTCCTCGGCACTCAGCCGTCCGCCGGGATCGGCCAGGTCCAGCAGCATGCCCGCCCTGAGCGACGCATCCGAGACCACGACCGCCTTCGCTGCGGTCTCCAGGAGGAGCGCGCGATACACCAGGAGGGCTGGCACGAGCGTTTCCGCTTCGACCGCCGGCAGGCGAAAGCGGTCGACCAGCGCGTCCTCGTCGAGCCGTTCGATCTCTTCGCAGAAGGCCAGGAATTTTTCCCGTGGGATTTGGCGGAGCCGCTCGTTGTCGCTGTCCGCAATCTGCGACGCGACGAAACGAACGTCGCCGCCGATGGCGATGACGTGATGGACCCGATTCAGCGGGATCTCGACCCGAATCTCCTCGATGACGTTCGCGACGTAGCGCCGGATGAGCGCCAGCTGTACTTCGACGCTGTGCCTGCGAAGGTCGAGTTGCTGCCGGATTCTCACTGACCCGAGCGCGTACACGCCCGAACGATTCGGCTCGCCTCGCCGCAGCAGCGTCAGGCTGGTGCTGCCGCCGCCGACCTCGGCGAGGAGCGTGCGCGCACCGAGAAACGATGCGTGCGTGCCGATCGCATCGCGGACCGCGAGATACACCAGCCGGCTTTCCTCGGCCTCGTTGATGATGTCGAACTCGATGCCGGTACGGCCGCGGATTCGGTCGAGGAACGTGTCGCCGTTGCGAGCCTCGCGGACTGCGCTCGTCGCGACCGCGCGGACCTGGGTGACACCGTAGCCGTCCATCAGCTGCCGGAAGTTCTCGAGCGCGCTGATCGCGGCGTCGAGCGTGTGAGAACGAATCGCCTCGCCGGAAAACGTATCGCGCCCGAGGAGCACGCCTTTGGAAACTTCCTCGATGATCCGCGGCGGTCGTCGTGGAGCCAGCTCGGCGATGGCCAGGCGGATGGCGCTGGCGCCCATGTCGAGGACGGCCACCACCTCCGGTGAGCCAGGAACTTCAGCGAGCGATGCGCGTGATGGCATGCGGGAGTGTCCTGCACGAGGCCGGCCAGGCCCGAACGGCTCGCAGCAGCCGTCCTACGGATCCGCCGGGGATGATTGATCGACGATGTAATGCTCGAGTAAACGGAAGGTTACACGCTAGGTGCGCCGCGACCGCGGCAACCTGTCCTGGTCTGAGTCTACGACGGACGGCGCGCCAACGATGTATCCGACGTCTGCTCGGGCGGCAACCCTTCGGTCTCCGTGGCCGTCAAATCTCACGCCCGTAACCAGCTCAGGAAAATCAACCCAAGCAGAGTTCGCCTCGCATAATACGATCGCTCCGTCGCCGTGAAGACGGGACCGAGGAGAAGCCGCATGCCGCCGATTGAGAGCTACAAACAGGATTTGCGCTACGCATTCCGCGTTTTTCGGCGCGAGCCTGGGGTGTCGCTGATCGCCATCGTCATCCTCGCGCTTGGCATCGGCGCGAACACGGCCGTCTTCAGCATCGTCAATCCTCTGCTGCTGCGCCAGCTGCCCTTTCCGAATGCGGAACGTCTCGTCTGGATCGCCAACACTGGAACCTCAGGCGGGCTGAGCGGTGCGACGTTCCGCGTGGACTGGTACGAGGAGTTCTTGCGCAACAACCGATCGTTCGAGAGCCTCGCCGCGTACTTCGCGTTCTTTGGTTACGGCAGCTACACCCTGACCGGTCGGGGCGAAGCGGAGCGACTCGTGGGCGTGGACGTCGGGCCGCAATTCTTCGAGACCCTCGGCGTCACACCGGCGCTCGGCCGCCTCTTCGGACCCGGCGAGCACCATCACAGCGGCGCGTCCGGCGGCGGGACGTCCAGCGGACCGCACGCCGCAATACTCGCACACGGCCTATGGCTGCGGCGGTTCGGCGCGGACCCGGCGATTGTCGGCAGCGTCCTGACGATCAACAACCGCGCCGTGACCGTCGTGGGCGTGCTGCCCGCGACCTTCGACTTCTCCTCCGTGTTCACGCCGGGCACGCGCGTCGATCTCTTCGTACCTGCCGATCTCGATCAGATGCGCCCGTGGGGCAACACGCTCGCGATCGTCGGGCGACTCCGTCCGGGCGTGGATCTCCTGCAGGCTCGCGGGGAATTTGCGACCCTCCTTCCGCAGCTCATGGCCGCGCACAAGGACTGGGGACGTGTCGGTGCGCGCCTGCTGGGGCTCAAGGATCAGGTCAGCGGCCGCATGCGGCCCTCGCTGATTCTCTTGTGGAGCGCAGTCGGCACAGTGCTGCTGATCGTGTGTGCCAACCTCGCAAATCTCCTTCTGGCTCGCGCGTCGTCGCGCAGCCGTGAGTTCGCCGTCCGGATGGCGCTTGGAGCAGGACGTGCCCGGCTCATTCGTCAGCTGTTGATCGAGGGCGTACTCCTCGCGATCGTCGGAGCCGCAATCGGGGTGCCGCTGGCGTACGGCCTCACCGTCTGGCTGGTTGCGAATGACTCGATGAGCCTGCCGCTCCTTCACTTCGTCCGAATCGACACGACGGCGCTGCTCGTCACGGCCGCGATCGCGTGCCTCACGGGCGTGGTGTTCGCCGCGGTTCCGGCGCTCCGGGTGTCCGGGGTGTCACCGCAGAGCGCGCTTCAGGAACACGGTCGCGGAATGGTGGACTCGGTCCGTCAGGCCTGGATTCGGCGCGGGCTGGTGGTGGCGGAGATCGCCCTGGCCGGGGTTCTGCTCGTGGGCGCGGGACTCCTGGCGCGCAGCTTCCTCGAGCTGCTCGACGTCGAGCTCGGGTTCGAACCGTCGCGGGCCGTGGCGGCGCGGGTCGACGTTCCCAGCGAGTCGTCGCTCGAGCAGCGGACGACGATCGGTCACGAGATCATTCGCCGCGTGTCGGCGCTCCCTGGTGTCGAGGCTGCCGGTCTGACCGACGCACTGCCGCTCGAGCGGAATCGCACGTGGGGTCTCCGCGTGCCGGGCAAGATCTACGGGCCCGGAGAAACACCCATCGTCTTCGTGTACGTCGTCAGCCCGGGGTACTTCAGCGCGATGGGGATTCGAATCACGGCGGGACGGGATTTCGTCGAGCACGATCCCATGAAGGATCGGGCTCCGGTGATCGTGAACGCGACGCTCGCGCGCACGCTCTACCCCGGCGTCGATCCCATCGGACGGCCAGCCGTCACCGGCAATCAGCCACTCACGATCGTCGGCGTCGTCGCGGACGTGCGACAGAGCGGCCTGGACGAAGCTCCCGTCAATCAGATGTACCTGGATCTGTCGAGAGGCAGCGGCGTCGGCAGCGACCTGATCGTGAGGACGACGCTGCCGCCCGCATCGATGGCGACGGCGCTGCGTGGAACGCTGGCGGAGGTTGACGCGCGTCTGGTCGCGAGCGACGTGCGGGTGCTCGACAGTCTCGTGGACCGGAGTCTGTCGCCCCGGCGATTTCTCGTGTCGCTCTTGAGCGGATTCTCCCTGCTCGCGTTGCTGCTCGCGAGCCTTGGTATCTACGGGGTCGTCTCGTACGGGGTGAGCCAGCGCACCGCGGAAATCGGCGTGCGCATGGCGCTCGGTGCTACGGGTCGCGACGTTCGCCGGCAGGTGATCGGCGACACGATGCGCCTGACCGCAGCCGGCGTCGCCATCGGCACGATCGCGTCGCTGGCGCTCGCGCGGTTGATTGCCAGCCTGCTCTACGCCACGTCGCCGTTCGATGCGATGACGTTCGTGATGGCCGTCGTGGTGCTGACCGCCGTGGCCCTTCTCGCGGGATACCTGCCGGCGCTGCGCGCGTCACGAATCGAACCGATGAGGGCGCTCAGGGACTGATCGCGTACGCAGACGGCTCCCTGAGCGGCTCATCTCACACGAGCGCTGTCGCGTTCGGCGCCTGGCGCTCGGCATTCGGCGTTCGCGGCTCGGCGTTCGGCGTTCGAGGCTGGGCTCCAGCTCGTGCGCGTGCGATCAGCTGCGCGCCACTCGTCCGACTTCTTCCGGCGCATCGACCCGGCCGGTCTTGAAGAACGCCAGCAGATCCGCGTTGATTTGATCCTTGTTGACCGAGCACATGCCGTGCGAGAACCCGGGGTAGACTTTCAGCACGGCGCCTTTCACGAGCTTCGCCGACAGCATCGCAGAGGCGCCGATCGGCACGATCTGATCGTCGTCGCCATGCAGGATCAGCGTCGGCACGTCGAACTTCTTGAGGTCTTCCGTGAAGTCCGTCTCCGAGAAGGCCTTGATACAGTCGATGACCGGTTTGAAGCCGGCCTGCATTCCCTGCAGCCAGAAGAAATCCCGCAGTCCCTGCGACACTTTCGCGCCTGATCGATTGGCGCCGTAGAAGGGCGCGCTCAGATCCTTGAAGAACTGCGACCGATCGGCGACAACGCCCGCGCGAATCTGATCGAACGCGTCGATGGGCAGTCCGCCGGGATTTGCCGCGGTCTTGAGCATGATCGGCGGCACCGCGCCAATGAGCACCGCCTTGCTGACGCGCTTCGTGCCGTGACGTCCGATGTACCTTGCGACCTCACCGCCTCCGGTCGAGTGTCCGACGTGAATCGCGTCCCGCACATCGAGCGCCTCGGTGAGCGTCGCCAGATCGTCAGCGTAGGTATCCATGTCGTTGCCGTTCCACGGCTGACTCGATCGACCGTGACCGCGCCGATCGTGCGCGATGCAGCGATAGCCACGCGACGCGAGAAAGACCATCTGGTCTTCCCATGCATCCGCACTCAGCGGCCATCCATGGCTGAAGACCACCGGCTGCCCTTCACCCCAGTCCTTGTAGTAAATACGGGTGCCGTCCTTCGTCGTGACTCTGCTCATGCAAGTTCTCCTCGGCTAGCGATGGGCCAAAACGCAAGGTTACCTGAAAAGCGCAACGTTCCTCCGAGCACGAATCGCGAGCGATTCTGCAGAGCTTGAGCTCGGTTGAGTCGGCGTTCGACTCCGGGCGCAGTCGGTCACGAATAGCGTCACGTTCGCACCTTCACCGGGGGGCCAAACGATCGCGCGGCGTGTCAGAGTCAGGGTTCGTCAGAGGTCTCAGGTCGCGCGAGCGGCGGACCTGACCGCTCGTCGAATCGTGTCCACGCTGTCGGCAACGCTGAGGCGGGACGCATCGATCACGACCCGATCGCGAACCCAGGGTCGATAGTCGCGAGACACCACGTCCTGCCAGGTCGGCAGCTTGAAGCCCGGAAGATCCGCGACTCGCGTCTCGACCCGGCGGCGGTGGTCGTCGGGATTCGAGCAGACGATCTCGATCTCGAGCGCTGGTACTCCAGCACGGCGCGCGACCGCCACCCACGCATCCCGCGTTTCGGGCCACGGATTCACGGAGTCGGCCACGACCGTGTGGCCGACGCTCAAGTTGTCTCCGGCGATCGCGTACCCTACGAGATAGCCGGCGTCGTCGATTGGCAGGCTCGCATGCGACGCCGACTGACGAATGGCGTGCTCGATAGAATCGATACGGACGTGGACGGCTGGGAGTGTCCGTGCCAGTTCGACGGCGATGGTCGTCTTGCCGACGCCGGGAAGGCCCGACAACACAATCAATATGGAGTTGGCGGAACCGTGACGGCCGTCTGGCATCGTGGCGCCCAAGAATACCGCGAGGCCCGCCCGCTTCGATCGGTGGCCTCCACGCCAGATCCCAAACAGCTGGACCACGCGTTGAAACGAAACAGGCTCAGCTCTCTCAATCGAGATGAGGATGTCCGTCGAACTGAACCGCCATGGCGACTGCCGCCCCTGAGCTGAGATCCGCGCCCGACGAGGCCACCTGACTATGCACTTGTCGACGCTTCAATACTCCTACATGTCCAGCACCAACATCACGTTCCTGACGGGCGGAGTCGAGAGCACGCGCATGAGAATCGCCGTCGTGGGCGCCGGCGGAGTGGGCGGCGCGCTCGGAGCCGCGCTCTGCCGCGCGGATCAGGACGTCTGGTTCCTCGCCCGCGGCCCGCACCTGGCGGCGATGCAGGACCACGGGCTCCGGATTACCGGCGCGCGCGGCGACTACGCGCTCATGCGCGTGCACGCCACGGATCAGCCCCGCGACATCGGCCCGGTCTCGATCGTGCTCCTCGCCGTCAAGCTCTGGGATCTCGAGGAGCTGCTGCCGACACTCTGGCCGCTGATCGCGCCGGGCACCGTCGTCGTGACGCTTCAGAACGGCATCGATGCTCACGAGCACGTGGCCTCGACCTTCGGCGCGGGCCACGTCGCGGCCGGCAGCTGTTTCGTCAACGCCGGGATCTCAGAACCCGGCATCATCATCCAGCGCACGGAAACCCAGCGGATCGTCGCTGGCATGCTCACCGGCGTCCGAAGCGCGGCGCTGGAGCGCTTCGAATCCGCGTGCCGGCGCGCCGAGATCGACTTCGTGCTGACGCCAACGCCGATCGACATGCTGTGGGAGAAGTTCGTCCAGCTCGTGCCGATCAGCGCGATGACGGCGCTCCTCCGCCGGCCGATCGGCGCGGTGCGCGACGACGAGGAGAGCTGGACGCTCTTGCTGCGGATCATGGAGGAGGCCGTCCGCGTCGGGCGCGCGACGGGCGCCAACATCGCGCAGGAAACCGTCGACCGCCGCCTGGCCTCCATGCGCACAATGCCGTATCACGCAATCGCGTCGATGGCGACGGACCTGATGCGCGGACGCCGTCTCGAGCTGCCCTGGCTGAGCGGCCGGATCTCGGAGCTCGGTCGGCTCTACAACATTCCGACGCCGGCGAACGACTTCGTCTGCGTCGCGCTCAAGCCATTTGCTGGCGGCGAGCGAATGCCGCTGATCCCCGCCGGCCGCGACTGACTACCCCCCCACAGTTGCAGCTCGGCCGCGATCGAGCTCTCAGTTTTCGTTGTTCCGACGGTCCTTCCCGAGCTCCTCAAGGATCACACGTCCGGAAAAGCGGAGCGGGTGATGGAGGCGATGCTGCCGATGAAGAAGCTGGACATCGCCGCGCTCGAACGCGCGGTCGCGGGATAGCCGGCGTTCTACGGATTCTTCTGTACCGCGCTTTTCGCACGCGCGCGGTCCTGCTCGCGATCCAGCACGAGCCGGTACGCGACGTAGTACTTGTAGATGTTGCTGACGTACTGAACCGTCTCGCGGCCAATCCGTTCGGAGACGACCCGTTCGACGTTGCCGAACCACCTGTTGGGATCGAGACCGCGCGCCGCGGTTTCGCGTCGCAGCTGGCGGATTCGGCCCGGCCCGGCGTTGTAGGACGCGAGCGTCATCAGGCCTTTGTTGATCTCGTCCATCGGTTCGTCTTTGTAGTACTCGTCCATCATGAACCGGAAGTACTTCACGCCGGCGTGGACGTTCGGCTCGACCTGCCTGATGTCGCCGACCTTCAGCTCTTTGCCAGTCGCCGGCATCACCTGCATCACCCCAATCGCGCCGACTTGGCTCTTCACTGATTGATCCAGCCGCGATTCCTGATAGCCCTGCGCCGCCATCAGCAGGTAGTCCACGCTGTACTGGCTCCCGTACTTTTCGAAGATCTTCACCAGCGCGCGCAGCTTCTTTCGCTCGGCCTCAGCGGCTGCGCTCTTCACGTAGCTCGCGTCCTGCAGGTAGCGGCGTTCCATCATGTTGCCGAAGGCGGTGCGCGGCCCGTACTTTTTGATCCAGGTGTTCACCGCGCGCAGCAGCTTGGGGTTGTTCTTGCGCACACCGATACCGATCTCGCCGCCGGTGCGTACAGCCACGTTCTTGTGGAACTCGATGTTCGGGAACACCTGATGCCAGAAATCCGCCAGGAAGTCATCGACGATGGTGAGCTCGATCAGGCCGGCATTGGCCATCTCGAGCAGATCGTCGTCTTCCAGCGCCTCTGGCGCTTCCTTGACGATCACCGGCGGCTTGCCGCGGCTCGCGAGCGATTCGTTCAGGCGCTGAACGCTCTCGTAGTAGCTGCTGCTCTTGCGTACGAACACCTCGCGGCCTGAGAGGTCGTCGGTCGTCGCCGGCGCCGTCACTCCGGGCGCGGTTACGACGATCTCCGAGACGTTCGATCGCGTCGGGGTGCTGAAGTCGGCGACCTTGCCGCGCTCGGGCGTAATCGTGAGCGCCGCCGCCACGAAGTCGACCTTGCCCGCCTGAAGCGCGGCGAACAGCTCATCGCGTTGGAGAGGCAGGATGGCGACGTGGACCTTGAGCAGTCCAGTCTTCAGCCGTTTGTTCAGCTCGTCTTCGAACAGCTTGATCGCCTCGTAGCTCATGCCACGCTGCACGCCTTTGTCGATGAAGTACTGGGTGCGATTGAACACCACGCCGGCCCGAATCAGCCGGCGCTTCACCATCTCGTCGAGGTCGCCGGTGAACGGCTTGTCCAACACCGCGCGCGCGTGAGGCGGCAGTGCATCGTACGGCGATGGTGTCGGGGGAATCGGCTGGTCGTCGGCCCTGGCGGCGACAGTTGCCGGCGGTTCCGGTGGGGGCGCGGTGGCCGACGGCGGCGCCCCGGCAGCCGGCTGGGACGAGGACGGGGGCGGCGCCGATGGCGACGGCGAACAGGCGGCGGCGAAGATCACCGATGCGAGCGCCAGGCGCACTGGGTTCGGTCTGGTCATACATCGCTCCTCAGCTCGCTGGTTCACCCATGAATGTTGGGGCGACTCGTACCGCGGAGTCAATCGCCGCGACCTGGACAGGATGATCGTCCTCTGCCGTCGTGAGCCTCGATGTTGTACGAGTTGTGCCGTTCGCGTGGGGTTGATATCGTGACGTCTCGCGGAGGCGATCGCAGCCGGGCCGCGTGGCCGGTTGCTGTTTCGTTCATGACAGCCTCGATCTCGGATCTCGATCAACTGCTGAAGCACCTGCAGCCAGCGATGCACCCGCGTGCCGTCGCCTTCTGTCAGTTTCCGCCTGATGCTGACACGGAATCCATTCCGTTTCTGGGTCTCTTTCGAGAAGCAGAGGGAGTGACGGCCGTCGTCTACGAAGACGTTGCCACGCAACGCGGCTGGAAGGTCGCCTTTCGGGCGGCGTGGATCACGTTGATGGTGCACTCGGATTTCGAAGCGGTGGGGCTGACGGCTGCCGTCGCCGGTGCGCTGACGGCGGCCGGAATCAGCTGCAACGTGATCGCGGCGGTCCACCACGATCACCTGTTCGTGCCGGTCGAGCAGGGCCACGCGGCGCTCGCGATTCTTCAGAAGCTGCAGCGCGGCGATCACCCGAAGCGCTGACCTCGCGCGCATGTCGCACGAAGCCGTCCCCTGGTTTGCACAGGATGCCGGTGCTCTGGCCGCAGCTGAAAGCGTGCCCTGCCCTTTCGGACGGCGATCGTCGCAAGACCTGCGCCGCGGCGTCGGAGTTCAGAAAAGATCGGCGCCCGGAG
>DATAEK010000057.1:0-28397 GCA_036258055.1 Vicinamibacterales bacterium | reverse complement strand
CACGTTGAACTGCTCCAGGGCATGGAACCGGAGTTTCGTGCGTTCATCCAGGTTAACGGCAGGTTCTTCTCGATTTTCATGTACGTCCAGGGGGCCTGCGCGGTCTTCCTCGCGGCGCTGGCCGGGCCTGGCTTGATTGCGCCGGACCTGGCGAACAACGCGCTCCCGCTGTACTTCAGCCGGCCGCTGACGCGTTGGAGCTACGCGCTGGCGCGGCTCGCCGTGATCGTCGGCATGTTGTCGGTCGTGACGTGGATTCCGGGACTCCTCCTGTTCGGACTGCAGGTCGGCCTGGCTGGCGGCTGGTGGTTCCTGACGAACTGGACGCTCGGTGCCGGCGTGGTGGTCGGCTTCCTCCTCTGGCTGCTGGTCCTCAGCCTGGTCGCGATGGCCAGCTCCGCGTACGTCAAGTGGAGAGTGGTTGCCGGGGCGGTCAGCCTCGCCTTCTTCTTCATCCTGAGCGGCGTGTCCGAGATGATCGACAACGTCTTTCGCGTGACGTGGGGGCACGTCCTGGATCCGGCCTGGGCGGTCAACCGGGTGTGGTGCACGCTGCTGGGCGTGGATCCGCCCGACGGCCCGGGGGCCGGGGCCTCCTTGTTCGCGCTGGCGGCGTTCGTTCTCCTGCTCGTCCTGGTGATCGAACGCAAGCTGCGGCCCGTCGAGGTGGTCCGATGAACGAGCGCAGCCAGTTCGCCACGCGAGCCGCCTCCGCGCTACGCGCTACGGCGCCCAAGGCGGAGCGGGGGTTGGAGGAAGAGCGCTTGCCCGCCGTAGCTTTAGCGGAGGCGGGTGTCGGGGGGTCCGCCGGGGCGAAGCCCCCCGGATCAGAGATGACCGAGCCGGCGGTCGTCTTTGAAGAGGTCTCGAAGTTCTACGGCGAGGTGCTCGGCGTGAACCGCGTCACGTTGAACATCCCACCGGGAATCACGAGCCTGGTCGGGCCGAACGGCTCCGGCAAGACGACGCTGATGAACCTGATGACCGGCCTGATCTTCCCCGACCATGGGAGCATCCTCATGCGTGGGATCTCGCCGCGCGATCCCGAAGCACTGATGCGGATGACGGGATACGCCACGCAGTACGACACCGCGCCGCGCTGGGCCACCGGGTTCACCTTCATTACCACCGGGCTCCTGCTCTTCGGCTACGGGCGATCGGAAGCGGAAGAACGGGCGTGGAAGGCGCTCGAGCGCCTGCGTCTGACCGACGCGGCGAACCGCAAGGTCGCGGGCTATTCCAAGGGCATGCGGCAGCGGGTACGGCTGGCGCAGGCCATCGCGCACGATCCCGACCTGCTGGTGTTGGACGAGCCGCTGAACGGCCTCGATCCGCTGGTGCGCGCGGAGACCATCGACATGTTCCGCTCCTGGGCCGCCGAGGGAAAGCACGTGATCATCTCGAGCCACGTGCTCCAGGAGGTGGATCTCATCAGCGATCAGGTCGTGCTGATCGCGAACGGGATGATCGTGGCCGAGGGGAAAATCCGCACCGTGCGCGACGAGATCCAGGAGCATCCCAGCCAGTACATCGTCCGGTGCCGCGACGGCGACGCGTCCGGCGTGGCGGCGCTGTTGTTCGACGAGCCGCACATCACCGAGATCAAGTTGAACGACGACCGGCTCGGCCTGTTGGTGATGACCCGCGACCGGGAGCAGTTCGCACGGGCGCTCGGACGGATCGCGCTCGACGGCCACCGGATCGATAGCGTCGTGCCGGCCGACGAGAACGTTGACGCGTTGTACGAGTATCTGATCGGCGGTGAGAAATGACGCCGCGTGCCTTCCCGGACCGGGCCCGGCAGGCGTGGACGATTGCCACGATCGAGCTGCGGCGTGTCTTCTTCGCCAGGCGCTCGTTGTGGGTCTACGGGCTGGCGCTCCTGCCGTCGGTGATCTTCTTCGGCCACGGTCTCGAAGCGAAGTTCCGGAGCGAGCGGCTGGCCCGGCGCGGCTTGATTACCCCGGGCCTGATCGACAGCGTCCGGGAGGGAGAATCGGTTGAGGACGTGAAGAAGCGGCTGGGAAAGCCGGCCGAGGAACGCTGGTCGACGCGGAGCCGGCGCGCCCGGCAACGGCTTGGCAATGCCGGAACGACGACCCACGTGATCGAGCCGTCAGTCGACGCCCGCTTCGTCCGCCTGAATATCATCCGTCCGGCTTACAACGGGGAGCCGGTGGCCAGGATCTACGAGTTCGAGGTCTACGGGCCGGACGGCCGGGTGAACCTCGCGCTTCACCGTCCCGTCACCGGAAGCCTGCCGTGCAGCGTGGATCAAGGGCCGGAGAAGGCGGTGAACGGCAGCGTGTCGGGAGGTCAGGCCGACCGGTGGTGCGCTCGCGACTGGCCGTTGTACCTGCAGGTGGATCTGGGAGCGGTTCGTCCGGTGACGCGCTTCATCGTCAAGCACGCCAGCGCTGGAGGCGAAACCCAGGACTCCGACACCCGCGAATTCAACATCCAGGTGAGTAACGAAGGAAAGACCTTCGCCACGGTCGCCTCGTCTACCGGCGCCGGGTTCGTCGAGGAGCGGACCGAGTATCGCGACCTCATCTACTTCGACGGACGGCGGGCCGCCCGATTCCTGTTCGTCGACGGCAAAGTGCAGCGCCGGGACATCCACCGTGTGCTCGACTTCGAAGAGGACCGGGCGATCTTCGCGGGGATCTTCCAGTACTTCTACGTACGGCTCGCGATCTTCTTCGGCTGTCTCGGCATTTTCATGTATCTCTTCCGCGGGGAGATGAGCAACCGGACGCTCCACTTCTGGTTTCTCGCGCCGGCGCGGCGCGAGGTGTTGCTCGCGGGCAAGTACGCGGCCGGGCTGATTGCGTCCGCCGTGATTTTCGGCGGCGGCGCCCTGCTCACGTTTGCGGCGATGATCTGGCCGCACGATGCAGTCGAAGTCCAGGCCTACTGGAATGCCGGGGGCATGGGACACGCGTTCTGGTACGTGGCGGCGGCGGCGCTCGGCTGCGTGGGCTACGGCAGCGTCTTTCTTGCGGTCGGCGTCTACATCCGCAATCCCATCATCCCAGCGGCCGTGCTGCTCATCTGGGAAGGGGCCAACGGCATCCTGCCGCACGTCGTCCAGAAGATGAGCATCCTGTACTACCTGCAGTCCCTGTGTCCCGTCCCTGCACCGATGGACGATGACGCGCCGACGCTGATCCGATTGCTGGCGGCGCCCGCCGCTCCTGCCTCGCGTCCGGGTGCGATTCTCGGGTTGCTGCTCCTCACCGCGTTCGCTCTGTGGATCGCCAGCCGCGCCGTGCGGCGCATGCAGATCTCCTACGGCACCGAAACGTGATGTCCGCAGAGGCGTTTTCCCGCTCCTGACGCGATGGCCGGCGCGGCTCCCTGTGCCCGACCTGCGCGGCGTTCTCGATGAGCCAAGTTCGAAATCTGAGTAAAGAAGCGAAGCGCTGGCAGGCCGCGGGGCTGGGGCCCCGCCAGATCCCAGCTGAAAGCAGGTTGCTGCCGCTAACCAGCGGCGCGAGCGAAGCGAAGCGCTGGCAGGCCGCGGGGGTGGGGCCCCGCGGCAAATTGAGAGAAGATGACGAAATGCCCCCGCGCAGATCGACACCGAAGAACGAGAGCGAACCGCCACCGCTCGAGCAACCGGCCGGCTCGTATCCCCTGCTCCCCCCGATCGAGCCGATGCTCGCGAAGCTGTCCGACGAGCTCCCACCCGACGGCGGCTTTCTCTACGAGCCGAAGTGGGACGGCTTTCGCGCGATCGTGTTCCGCGGCTCGTCGGATCTCTACATCCAGAGCCGCGATCTCCGGCCGCTCGATCGCTATTTTCCTGAGCTCCACGACGCGCTGGTCGCCAGACTGCCGCCCGATTGCGTGCTCGACGGAGAAATCGTCATCGCCACGCCTCGTGGCCTCGACTTCGACGCCCTTCAACTCCGGCTCCATCCGGCCGCGTCGCGCGTGGCCAAGCTCGCGCAGGCGACGCCGTCGTCGTTCGTCGCATTCGACGCGCTCGCGGTCGATGGAAAGGACTTGCGGGAGACACCACAACACGAGCGGCGAGCCGCGCTGGAGCGTCTGCTCGCGGACGCGACCGCCCCGATTCACCTGACGCCGATGACCCGCGACCCGAAGGTCGCGACCGACTGGCTCGCACGTTTCGAGGGGGCCGGCCTCGACGGGGTCATCGCGAAGCCCGAGGACAGCCTCTACCAGCCAGGCAAGCGCGCGATGCTCAAGATCAAGCACGCACGCACGGCGGACTGCGTCGTCGCCGGATTCCGGTGGCACAAGACCGGCAAAGACGTGCTGGTTGGATCGCTTCTGCTCGGACTCTACGACGACAAAGGTCACCTTCATCACGTCGGAGTGACGTCGTCGTTCACCATGGCGGCGCGGAAAGCGCTGGCGATCGAGCTGGCGCCATTGCGCGAGCGGGCGCTCGACGGGCATCCCTGGCGCGAGTGGGCCGACTGGGGCGGCGCCGAGATGACCCGCATGCCCGGCGGACAGAGCCGGTGGAGCGCGGGCAAGGACTTGTCGTGGGAGCCGCTCCGTATCGAGCGGATCTGCGAGGTCAAATACGATCACATGCAGGGCACGCGCTTCCGCCACGCGGCGACGTTTCTCCGGTGGCGTCCCGACAAGCAGCCGCACGACTGCCGCTACGATCAGCTCGAAATCACGACGGCTTACGAGCTCGAGAAGGTCTTCGGCGCTGGAAAGAATCCGCGGTGACGCCCGACCAATCGAAAGGATCGTCAGGGTCGAGCGCTTCCTGTGGCGGCCTGATCGCCTCCGGCACGTGCTGCAGGTTGATGCGGATCCGCGTCCACGTGTGGAAGCGCCCGCGCATCGCGTCGACGAGAACGTCCGCCGGCTCGAGATGACCGGCGGCTTCGGGATGACGCGCCTTCCATCGATCGAGCCCCGCGAGCGCGTCTTCCTTCTTCTGTGCGCGCGCGATCTCGATCAGCGGATGTTTCGGGACGCGGCGGCGTGACGGCTGGACCCGCGCGGGCTCCCCAGCCTGCTTCCTGTAGTGCGGCGGCCACGGCGCATCGCCCTGTCCCTCCTTCTCGTGCCGCGCGGATAGCTCGAGCAGACCCTCCAGCGAACATGGATGGTTATCGATGTCCGCGTGGCGATCGCCAACCTCGGCGAATCGCGCGGGCACGGTCCTGAGCGTGAACGCTTCGGGCTCGCAGACGCCGATTTCGTCCCACGTCACGGGCGCCGACACGCGCGCGTCAGGCTTCGGGCGCACTGAGTATGCGCTGGCAACCGTCCGATCCTTCGCGTTCTGGTTGTAGTCGAGGAAGACACCGTGGCGTTCTTCTTTCCACCACTTGCTCGTCGCGAGCGCCGGCGCGCGCCGTTCGACCTCGCGGGCAAGGGCGAGAGCCGCGCGGCGTACTTCCGTGAAGGTCCAGCGACGTTCGATCCGCACGATGACGTGGATCCCTCGCGAGCCTGACGTCTTCGGCCAGCCGATCAGCTTCAGATCGTCCAGCGTGGCATGCACGACGCGCGCAACCTCACGGAGCTGATTCCACTCGACGCCTGGGACCGGATCGAGATCCACGCGCAGCTCGTCCGGATGGTCGAGATCGTCCGCCCGCACCGGATGGGGATGGAGCTCGAGACATGCGAGGTTGGCCATCCACGCGAGCGCGGCTGCATCTCGCGGGACGACTTCTTCAGCCGTCCGCCCCGACGGAAACTGCAGCGCGGCAATCTCGATCCACTCAGGCCGCGATTCGGGTGCGCGCTTCTGATAAAAGAACTCGCCGTCGATCCCGTTCGGGTATCGCACCAGCACATTCGGACGGCCACCAGCTCCGCGGAGCGCGCCGTCGGCGACGGCGAGGTAGTAGCGCACGAGGTCGAGCTTCGTGTAGCCGGCGTGAGGAAACAGGACCTTCGTGGGATTGGAAATCGGGATCTCGCGGCCGGCGACGGTGAGCAGCTCGTGTACGGTCTTGGCTGGCATCCGGACTCATCGTACATGACGGGTCGGCATTTCTCAGTGCTCTCCGGGGCCCCACCTCCAGCTCGCGCGCGGGCGCTGCTGAGTGACCGCCGGGCTTCTGTCACAATGATCTCAGCACGACGGATTCTGTCATCATCGACCCCATGCCCGTCGTTGCCACTGCGATTGCGCCGCCGTTCATCGTGCAGTCGGTCGCGATCGTCGTGGCCGCGGCCCTCATCGCGTACCTCAGCTACCGGATCGGCCTGGTCCCGATTGTCGGGTTCCTGATCGCCGGCGTCGTCATCGGTCCGCACGGACTGGCGATCGTCGCCGATCCGGTGCTCGTCGACGCGGCCGCCGAGATCGGCGTCATCCTTCTCCTCTTCACCATCGGGATCGAGTTCAGCCTCGAGAAGCTCGCCCGCATCAAGGCCCTCATCTTCGGCGGCGGCGGGCTCCAGGTCTCGCTCGCGACGGCCGTGATCCTCGGGGTCCTGGCGGCGGCTGGCGTGGACTGGCGCGCCGCGCTCTTCACGGGGTTCCTGGTCTCGCTCTCGTCAACCGCGATCGTGCTGAAGCTGCTGGCCGATCGAGGCGACACGACGACCACCACCGGTCAGGTGATCCTGGCGCTCCTCATCTTTCAGGATCTGGCGGTGATCGTGATGGTCCTCGTCGTTCCCATGCTCGGTCACGGGAACGGATCCGCGGCCGACATCGCGTGGGCGCTGGGCAAGGCGCTCGGACTGATCCTGACGGTGCTCCTGGTCGCGCGGCGGCTCATGCCGCGCCTGCTCGAGCGCGTCGCGCTGACCTGCTCCCCCGAGCTGTTCCTCCTCACCGTCATCGCGATCTGCTTCGGGACCGCGTGGCTGACGAGCACCGCCGGCGTCAGCCTGTCACTCGGCGCGTTTCTGGCTGGTCTTCTCGTCAGCGAGAGCCGCTTCAGCCATCACGCGTTTGGCGAGATCATGCCGCTCCAGATCCTGTTCAGCGCGACGTTCTTCGTCTCGGTCGGGATGCTGTTGGATCTCAACTTCCTGCTGCATCATCTGCCGTTGGTGCTCGCTGCAGTCGCGCTCGTCGTGATCGTGAAAGTTTTGACGACCGCGGGGAGCGTTCTCGCGCTTGGCTATGGCCACGCCGTCGCCGCCGCGTCTGCGCTCACGCTGGCACAGGTCGGCGAGTTCTCGTTCGTTCTCGATCGTGCAGGGCGCGACGTCGGGCTGTCCCCAGCAGGCCTTGGCGCCACGGGCTCACAGACGTTCATTGCGTCGACGGTGCTGCTGATGGTGGCATCACCGCAGCTGGCCTCGCTCGGTGCGCGGCTGAGCGAACGGCTGAAACGCATACGCATCCGCGCCGCGCGACGCGCGGCCGAAGCACAGTCGGAGGCGACGATCGAAACGTTCGCCCACCTTCAGCATCATGTGATCGTGGCGGGCTACGGCGAGGCGGCGAAACGCCTCGTGCGGGTGCTCGACGGATCGCGGGTGCCATTCGTCATCACCACGCTCAGTCCTGGCGGCGCGAACGAAGCGGAGGAAATGGGACTGCCCGTGCTGCGCGGCGACTCGAGCCGTCAGCATACGCTGACCCTCGCCGGCATCGAACGCGCGAAGACGGTCGTCATCTCCGACGATGAGCCGGCCACGGCGCTGCGCATCGTGGCGGTCGCGCGATCGCTCGCGCCGACCGCCCGGATCATCGTGAGGACGCGGTACGAATCGGATGCCGAGGTGCTCACCCGCGAGGGCGCCGACCTGGTCGTCATCGAGGAGCTCGAGAGCATCGTCCAGATCTTCGCGGACGTGCTGCGCCAGTACCGGATTGCTGGAGAAGACATCGCCACGCACGAGGAAGCGATCCGGCGTGGGGGTTATGCCGCCCTTCGCAAGAGGTCTGACCAGCCCGCGGTCGTCTGCAGCCTCGATGGGCACTGCATCGACACGCGCACCGTGGTCGTCCGTCCGGGTGCGGCGGTTGTCGGTCGTTCGCTGGAACGTCTGAACGCCGAGACCGGACTTCAGCTCAAGCAGATCGAGCGCGCCGGCGAACGTCTCGACCCCGCTACCGCCACGATTGCCGAAGGCGACGTGCTGACGATCGAGGGCGCGGCCGAGGCATTCGCGGCCTCAGCGCATCTCTTCAGATCGAGCGACGCCGCCGTCGAGACCGTAGATCGGCCAGCGCCGACAGAGAAGCCCATCGAGGTCGAATCGACCGTGACCTTCACGCCCCACCCTCAGGGACCGTGTGCGCATCTCGACCGCATCCGTGCAGTCCATCCGAGCGCGCCCGGTTGTGAAGAATGCCTGCGCATGGGCGATGAATGGGTCCACTTGCGCATCTGCCTGACCTGCGGTCACGTCGGCTGTTGCGACTCGTCAAAGAACAAGCACGCCACGAAGCATTTCCATGCGACGACCCACCCGGTGATGCGCTCGCTCGAACCTGGCGACACGTGGGGGTGGTGCTACGTGGATGAAGTCACGCTGTAAATCGGGTCGGCGCCACCTGCTCCGCCTCGGCCGGCCACGCTCCGCGTAGGAACACATCGATCGCCCTGAACACTAGGTCTGGCGCTTCGATCCACGGGGCGTGACCCGCTCCAGTCACCGTGAGCAGACGCGCATTGGGCAACCGCAAGGCCCACTCGCGTCCGCCGCCGTAGGGCGCACTTCGGTCGAGGTTGCCGTGGACGATCAGAACGGGCGCGGTGACGCGCGCGAATTGCTCCGCAGTCAGATTGAGCGCACGAATCGAGGGCATCGTATGCTCCATGAAATACCGCATCGCTCCTCGCTCATTGGGCAGCTCACACCTCGACCAGCGGATCCGGTCCGCGTTGGCCGGGTCGGTCACGTAGAGCGGATTCAAAACAGCCCACACCATCCGGCAGAACGCCTCCGGCTCATGATTCGCGCGCTCGGCCTGCAGCGTCGCAAGCGCGTTCATCACCTGGGCAAACACCGCATCCCTGTTGCTCAGACCCGCTGGGTATTCCGTGTCGGGGTTGGCCGCCATCGGCCCGATCTGCACGACGCGGTTGACCTGCGAGGGATAGGTCATCGCAAACACTCCGGCGATCAGACCCTGGACGGAGTGCCCAATCACGTCGACGCACTCGACTCCGAGGTGCATCGCGATCGCGTGCATGTCCTCGACGTCCTGCCGGACGTCCAGCCCGCGTCCCTCGGCAGCGCTCTGGGCGTCGGAGCGTCCACGGTTGCGCAGGTCGGCGAAGATCAACGTCCGATCGCGCGCGAGCCGGGCGAACTCGTCGACGAGGTGCATGCCGTTCGGCACGAGTACGACCCTGGGATCTGTTCCTGCCGCTCGAAAGTACACCCGGACACCATCGCCGGCTGTAACGTAGCCTTCGTCAGCCATGGCTGCGCCTCAAACACAAAAGCCGCGGGTTACGCGGCTGATGAAACAGAAAGAGCCGCGACGGCGCGGCTCTCAGTAGTGGCGATGACGCGATTTATAGGCGCCGGGACGACGGCCTGTCAAGCGGGGCGATCGCCGGGCAAATCACACGCTCGCAGCTGAACCATTGCCATGACACGTCCGGTCATCGATGAATTCACGAATGCCGTCCATCTCAGCGCCGCGCAGGTATACTCTCGCCTGCTCTCGACCGTTGTCATCACACAGCCGGGGAGGAATCTATGCGGACCGCGCGTGTCAGCCTCGCATTCATCGCCTGCTTCGCCCTCACGGCCGCGATCGCTCAGGCCCAGACCGCACCGGATGCGACGCCACCGGGCCCGTACGCGACGACCAGCTCCGAATACAAGTTGCCAGCCGCGATCGACCCTGACGTATCAACCGAGCTTGCGACGGAGTTGTGGGCGCGCGTATACCGTCCTGTGGATCTCGCGGATAAGCCGCATCCCCTCCTGATTTTCCTGCACGGCAATCACGCGACGTGCGGCCGGTTCGAAGGCGCCGGTCCGGGCCGCTTCGACATCAACGTGCAGTACACGTTCTTCGGCACCTGCCCCGAGGGCTTCGTCGTCGTCCCGAGTCACGAAGGCTACGCGTATCTCGCGGAGCGCCTAGCCTCGTGGAACTACATCGTCGTGTCGATCAATGCCAACCGGGGTGTCAACGCCGCGCCCGGGACTCTCGACGATCGCGGCAACAACCTCCGTCGCGGGCGGCTGATCCTGAAGCACCTGCAGCGCCTCCACGAGTGGAATTCGGGCGCGCCAACGCCGCCGAGCCTCGGGTTCAGCCTCGCCGGACAACTCGATTTCGCGCACATGGGCATGCTCGGACATTCACGCGGCGGAGAGGGCGTCCGCGCTGCGTACAACATCTATCGGGATCCGGGAAGCCCATGGCCTGCACGGATCGGGCCGGTCGGCTTCGAGGGCATCTTCGAGATTGGCCCGGTCGACGGTCAGACGTCGCGGATTCTGAACGCCGACGGCACGTCATGGAACGTGCTGCTGCCGATGTGCGATGGCGACGTGTTCACCCTGCAGGGCGTGAGGCCGTTCGATCGGATGCTCCTGATTCGAACGGAAACTCCCGCGACGCCCAAATCGACCTTCACGGTCTGGGGAACCAACCACAACTTCTACAATACAGAATGGCAGCTGAGCGACTCGCCGGGATGCCTCGGTCACAAGCGGCTGTTCGATCACCTGCTCGGGTCGGCGGACGAGCGGACGACGGCGCTGTTCAGCGTGCTGGCATTTTTCCGCGCGCATGTCGGTGGCGCGACCGACTCGACGTTCGCCGACCTGTTCAATCCGCAGTTCGAACTGCCGGTAGGCCTGGAAGACGTTACGCGCATCGATCGCGGCTATACCGATTCGCCGAACGCGAGTGTTACGAGGACGTTCGACGATTTCGACCGGCCAACGGGGTTCAACAGCTCCGGCGCGGCGAACACCGCGAGTAATGTCACCGTCAACCACGGCGGTATTGCCAACCACAGCTCACAGCAGCGCGTGGCGCAGATCGCATGGAAGTCGCCAGGCTCGAACACGTTCTTTCAGAGCAACTGGACCGCGCCGGGAAGCGGCCAGAGTGCCAGCGGTTTCAAGACGCTCGATTTTCGCGTTGCTCGCCAGTGCGGCGATTCCGCGTGCACCAAGACCGACTCCCATTGGCTCTTCGCCACCAGCTTTTCGGTACGCCTCGTCGGCGCGGACGGGAGTCTGTCCACCCCCATCCCGATCAGCAATTACTTGACCCTGACAGGCCCGGTTGGAGGGCTCGTTATCGGTGTCGGCTCGTCGCCGCATCCAATCCTTCAGACGATTCGCATTCCGCTCGCCTCCTTCGGGAGCACCGCGATCGTGAACAATCTCCGCGGCGTGCGATTCACGTTCGACGACACGAAGAGCGATGAGATCTTCATCGGCAACATCCGCCTCTCGACTCTCAGCGCGCTCAACGCGGCAACACGGCTCGCGCCCGAGGTCGTGGCGGGCGACGACTCGGTTGTCGACGACACAGGTTCGAAGAGCGACAACAATCAGGTGAAGGCGATCCGTCAGACATCCGGAATCAACGGAGCGACTGATGTCGAAATCGAGCTGACGTCGAACCGTGAGTTCCTGCCGCAAGGTGAACTGCTCGTGCTCAGGATCGGCAGTCAGGAGTTCACAGCCAGCCGATACCTACAGAATGGCGATACCGGCACGGTGATCTTTACGTTGACGAGTGCGGAATTCGCGCAGCTCGAGGACGGCTCAACGCTCACCGTCCAGTACGGGCTGGGTCACGACGATCCAAACTGGCGGTTCGGCCGTCTGAACAAGGGTCAACTGGCGAAATAGAGAGGAGCAATCATGGCGGTCACGGTGAAACCGATCACGCTCTGGCGACGTGAGATCGACGATCGGCCCGGTGCGCTTGCCGCGTCAATCGAGCCGCTGGCCCGCGTCGATCTTCAGGTCCTGATGGCGTATCGCTACACGGGGAACCAGAGCAAGGGGGCCGTCGAGGTATACCCCATCGGAACCAAGAACGCGATTGCCACCGCGCAATCTGCCGGCTTCGCCGATTCAGGCATTCCTGCGTTGCTCGTCACGGGCGACAACCGGCCAGGACTCGGCCACGCAATCGCCAAAGCGATAGCCGACGCGGGCATCAACATGGCGTTCGTAGTCGCGCAGGTGATGGGGCGCAAGTATTCCGCGGTGTTCGGCTTCGATTCGGCTGCCGACCGGCAGAAAGCCGTCACGCTCGTGAAGAAGGCACACGTCGGCGGCCGCCGGCGTCCGTGAAGTACGAGTAGTGTCGGGCTTCAACCGCTCGCACGGACAGGCTCAGAGCAGACCTCACGGAATCGATGATCGTCCGCGCCGCAGCGGAACGAACGCGACCGGTGCGACGACGGTCGTCCGGTCCTGTCCGGCCGCGTCCCGTTCGATGAGCCGGAGTTGCTGCACCGCTGAAATCGGACCGACGGGGATCACGAGGCGTCCTCCGGGCTTGAGCTGAGCGAGGAGCGGCGGCGGCACGTGATCGGGCGCAGCCGTCACCACGATCAGGTCGAACGCCGGACCGTCCGGCCACCCCGCGTATCCGTCGCCCACACGAACGGTCACGTTGGCATAACCAAGATTCTTCAGGCGCGCTTCGGCCTCGCGCCCCAGTTGTTCGACGATCTCGATCGTGTACACATGGGAGACGAGGCGGGAGAGCACTGCCGCTTGATACCCGGATCCAGTGCCTACCTCCAACGCGCGATCGCTCGACCGCGGCCGCACGAGCTCGGTCATGAGGGCAACGATGTATGGTTGCGAGATCGTCTGACCGAAGCCGATCGGCCGGGGGACGTCGTCGTAGGCCATCGGCTGTTGGTCCGGCGGCACGAACAGATGGCGGGGAACTTCACGCATCGCCGCCAGCACTCGTGGATCGCGCACGCCGCGGGCGGCTATCTGGTCTTCCACCATTCGCGCGCGCGCCGCCGCGAAGGAGTCCTGATCAGGAGGCCCCGGCGGCGCATTGCACGACTGCGTGGAAAACGTGACCAGCAGGCTCAGAGACGACGCCAGAGATCTCACGATCGTCATCGGTTCGAGCGCCTCCCGGTCGCGAGGCACGAGCGGACGCCGCGCTCCGGGACTTCACCAATCAACTTCGGAGACGGCGACACTAGTCAGGCATATGCCGGCCGGCCGACAGTCATCAATTTCACCAGCAGCAAACCTGCGACGAATCCACCGATGTGCGCCATGTAGGCAACGCCGCCGGACTCAGCGGCGCTGGCCACAATCGAACCAAAGCCGCTGATCAACTGAATCACAATCCACAGCCCGAGGACGACCAGCGCCGGAACCGATGCGATGCCGCCGCGCGTGAGCACGCGGACCCGGTTGTTGGGAAAGAGAAGGATGTAGCCCCCCAGCACGCCGCTAATCGCGCCCGATGCGCCAAGGCTCGGGATGTTCGACGCGCCGCTCGCGACGATCTGCGCGACCCCCGCCGCGATTCCGCAGATCAGATAGAAAACGAGAAACCGGCCGTGTCCCATCACGCGCTCGAGGTTGTCCCCGAAAATCCACAGGTACAGCATGTTTCCACCCAGGTGCATCCAGCCGGCGTGGAGAAACATCGATGTGAAGAGCGTGGACCAGAAGGGTAGCGGAATGGTCGGAGGCAGGTCGTGGCGCACCACATACTCGTGCGGAACCACGCCCCAGGCCTGGATGAACGCCTGCAACGCGTCCTGTGACGGCTGCGTCAGTTCGAGCAGGAATGCGAGGACATTGAGGACTATCAGGGCGATCACCACAACGGCTGTGGATCCGCCCGGCCCACGGTCGTCGCCAATCGGAAACATCGTCTTTCCTCCCGGCGGAGCTCGAGCAACGTGCGTGCCGATCCAAGCTCGTCGGGCGGCGCGGTCAAAGAGCGCCGTGAGGCGACTGGCGCGCTTTCGCGTGATCGCGCCGATATACCGCGGGCGTCACCCCTGCATGTCGCCGGAACGCCCGTGTGAAGTGACTCTGATCCGCGAAACCGCTCGCCACAGAGACGTCGGCGACCGATTCGTGCCCGCGCTCGAGGCGCTCGGCGGCCCACTCGAGTCGGAGTCGGCGCACATACGACGCCGGAGACTGCTTGTACGCACGTCGGAACTCGCGCGCCAGATGAGCGGGGTGGACGCCGGCGACGCGGCTGACCTCGCCGAGCGTCGGGCTCTCGAGAAAGCGCGCGTGCATGTACTCCACGACGCGCGAGAGCCAGCGCGGAGCGCCCCCGTCAGCGGACCGTCGCCCCTGGACGACGCGCACGGCGGCAACGAGCAGCTCGAGACAGGCGCTTTCAATGGCCAGCGGCGACACCGTATCAGGAGCGTCCATCTCCGCCTGCAGGCGTCGCGCAATGGCGCCAGCCTCCGGCAGCCTCAAGCTCTGAGCTTCGGTCAGAACGGCGCGGCACGGACGCAGGAGTTCCTCAAAAGCAGGGTCGGGCTGAATCACGATCACGTGCGCGCCGGCCGTGCCGAACGAGTTGCTGTGCGTGTCTCCAGCCGGTTCGGTGTGGAGCCCGACGGGATCCATGACGACCTCCCGTGAGCCCAGCACCGAGCGCCCGCTTCCGGCCAGCGTGATAGCGGCAATCGGGCGCGCGTGATGGTGCGGCGGAAGCCAGGCACACGGCGGAAACCAGGCGTTCGTCACCAGACAGGGGCCCGCCTCCACGCTGACGAAGCGCGGCGAACCGAAGGAAACCGGATCGGCGTTGCGAGGCACCAGTCCGCCGAGAATAGGCAGGCCCCTCCCGGAAGTCAATGCTCGACAAACGCGCCTTTTCTACCAAATTGCATCGTGG
This sequence comes from Vicinamibacterales bacterium, assembly GCA_036258055.1. Classification (GTDB taxonomy): domain Bacteria; phylum Acidobacteriota; class Vicinamibacteria; order Vicinamibacterales; family 2-12-FULL-66-21; genus DATAEK01. The sequence continues at coordinate 13,633 of DATAEK010000057.1, read as the reverse complement.
GTTCAAGACCATCGAACAGGCAATCGCTACAGTCGCCGAAGCCACCACAGTCGATGAACCATCACGCTGGTGTCGCGGAGGCATCATGACCAGGATGAAGGCGACAGCTCTCGCAATCACCGTATCCACTCTGCTCGCGTGTCAACACTCTCCCGCGCCCACAGCTCCAACCGAGCCCGTCGCCGGCCGAGTCACGGTCGCGCCAGCAGAGAGCGCAGGTGTGGAGGGCTCGACGACGGGCGGAGGACATTACTTGCTGCAGAATGCGTTCGACACGCAATTCGCCTTCAGCGCCGTGCTGCATGGCGATGGCAGCGCGACCGGAAACTTTCACCAGCGCCTCGAGAGCGGAACTGGAACGGTCGACTTCAGGGGCCGGGTGACGTGCATGGCCGTCGACGCGGCGAATCATCGAGCGTGGGTCGGCGGGGTCATCGAGAAGAACGAGTCAACCGACCCGAGCTTCCTCGCCCCCCAGCATCAGGTCGGACATGACATCTGGTTCCGCGTCCTCGACAACGGGCAGGCCGAGGCGGCAACAGATCGCACGACATTCGTCGGCTTCGAGGGCGTGATCCCCAGCTCGGCAGCGTATTGCCACGATCGCATCTGGCCCGACGACAACGCCCGGACCTGGCCCGTGACGTCGGGGAACATCACCGTCAAGCCGTGAGTGAAGTGCTTTGTTCGAAGGAAGCGAGCGCCGGCGAGGGCGGACGCCCGGGGGCAGCTGGCCGTCACGACGTATTCATGAAGGAACCACGCCCCAGGCACTGAATGAACGACTGCAAGGCCGCTTGTGACGGCTGCGTCAGCTCGATCAGGAATGCGAGACGTTGAGAAACAATCAGAGCGATGGTGATGGCGTCAATCCGTACGGCCGCCGCGCGATGTGATCGAACTCCGCGGCGCGCCGTCTTGCGGGGGGAAGTTCAACCGCTGCAGCAGTTCCTGGTAGCGTGGATCGGGATGAAGCGAATCGAGTCTGGGATCGAGCCGAAGCCAGTACATGCAGCTTCGGCTTTGGTACGCCTTGTCCAGCCACGAAAATGCCCGATCCTTGTCCCCCAGTTGGGCATAGACGCCAGCCACTTCATAGGGACAAACGTAGCGGCTGGGCCCTCGGCCATGCCATGCCGGTGCTGGACCCTGGCGCTTCGCGATGTCCTCCAGTTGCCGGAGTACGCGGTTTGAATCAGCGCGTCGACCGCCCAGTGCGTACGCGCTCGCCAGACTGGTCAGCAGGAGTGGGCTGTCATTGAGTTTCGTCGCCTTCTCCGCCTCCGAAATAGCCGTCGCGTAATCTCCCTTCTCGGCACGCGCCAACACAAGTCCGAAGTAAGTCATGGGATCGGGCTCAAGCTCCAATCCCTTCTGATATCGATCAATCGATTCATCGTACTTGCGCGCCATGAAATCCGTGAATCCCTCACCCAGATAGGTCCAGGAATGAAGCGGATCCAGCCTGCGAGCCGTTTCAAAATACGGGAGGGCTTCCTGTTGCCGACCAACGATCGTCAGGTACACAGCGTATCTGACATACGCCAGCGAATACCCCGGGTTCAGTTCCATCGCCCGCTTGAGCTCCCGTTCGGCACCAGTCCAATCCCAGTCATAGGAGTACTTGATAGTCCCGAGGACGGTATGAGCCTCCGCAAGCGACTCGTCCAGTTCCAGCGCCTTCAGCGTTGCGGCTCTGGCCTTGGCGGTTGCTTCTACAGGACTTTCGTGCACATCGCTCATCTGCTGGATGTAGGCATCCGCCAGACCTGCATAGATCAGAGCATTGTTTGGATCCTTTGCGAGGCCGGATTGGAAGTATTCGATCGCTTTCCGCACTTCGTCCAGCCCGCCACGCATCATGATGTGGCGCCCCTTCAGATACAGTTCATAGACCTCCGGGTCTACTGGACTCTTCTTGACGAAGCGCGCCTGGTCCTGGGGTGTGATGACGACCTGCACGTGTTGCGCAATCGCCTGTGCAACTTCGTTCTGCAACGCGAAGACATTCTTCAAATCACGCTCGTAACTCTCTGCCCAGAGATGCCGATCCGACGATGTGTCGATCAATTGAACGGTGATACGCACGCGATCTCCGGAACGTGTCACTGATCCCTCAATCAGAGCATCCGCCTGCAACTCCCTTGCAATTTCGCGCGTCGGCTTCGTCGAGTTCTTGTACGGCATCACCGAGGTGCGTGAGAAGACTTTGATGGCCTTGATTTTCGCGAGGTCTCCGATGACCGCTTCGGTCATCCCGTCTGCGAAGTACTCCTGCTCGGGATCGTGAGAGAGGTTTTCGAGCGGCAACACCGCCAGCGACTCGATGTGGCGCGGGGCCCCCATGCCGACAACTCGCGACAGCCGCTCCCGCACGCCACCGACATTCAGCTCCATCAGCACTCCCGCAATTAGTAGTGCGATGGTGACCGCTGTCGCGGCTATCGTCCGCTGGAGCCGCGGACCCTTGGCGACCGGCGCGGCCGCAGGCATGGACAACCGGCGCAAGTCCACCGCCAACTCACCTGCAGACTGATAACGGTTCTCAGGCTCCTTTTCCAAACATTTCGCGAGGATTTGCTGCAGGCGTGGGGAGCTCTCGGCCAGCTCGGAAGATTCCGGGGCTCGCGGGTGCTTTCCAGTAATCATCTCGCGAAGCACCAGGCCCGCCGAATAGATGTCGGTGCGGGCATCTACCGGCTCTCCCAGCTTTTGCTCGGGGGCCATGTAGAGTGGCGTGCCGACGAGAGTTTGCGCCTCGGTCAGAGTGTGGGTCGCAACCGTGTCACTGAGCGGCTCGATCAGCTTCGCGACGCCGAAATCGAGAATCTTCAGCCGGCCGTCCGGAGTGAGGCGGAGATTGCCGGGCTTCAGGTCGCGATGGACGATGCCCTGCTCGTGGGCGGCCGCCAGGCCGTCGGCCAGCTGTTGCCCCAGCCGCAAGACTTCCTTTTCGGGCAACCCTTTCCCGGCCAGCTTGTCGCTCAACGTGATGCCGGGGACATACTCGGTCACCAGGAAATCGATGGTGCCCTGGGTGTCGTAGTCGTGGACGGTTTGGATGTTGGGGTGGTTGAGTTTGGAAAGCGCCAGACCCTCTTGCTGGAAACGCCTGCGCGCACGCTCGTCAGTCAAGGTCCCAGCGGGCAAAACCTTCACCGCCACATCGCGGTCGAGGCGCTGATCACGGGCGCGATAAACCACGCCCATCCCGCCCCTGCCAATCTCCTCGACTATGCGATAGTGGCCGACCGTCTGACCAACCATAGCCGTACCAGGCTTCGCCCCCATCGTAGTCCGCTGCTGCAGGCGAATCAATGGACGGAGGAAGGTGTCGGAGCCTGCGTCAGTGATGATCGGTTCCGTGACTGGCGATCATCGGCAGCCAACCCTCGCCTCTTTCGACCAGATCCGACAGCTCCCGAAACATGTTCGGATCGACCTCTGCAGCGTAGGGCAGGATGCAGGCTCTGGTCTCCGCCAGGTAGCGCTTCACGAACGCCACGTCGTTCAAATAGCCGAGCGACGTCAGGTTGCTGATGCGATCCGCCAGCTTCAGCTTCTTCGCTCGCGCACTACCCTCGCGCATGATGCGCCGAAGGTATTGGGCCTTCGGCTCCCTGATGCCATCGACGTAGCGGATGGTCACCTCCATCACGAGCGCGTAGACGGCGGGTCCGTCCGAATCGATCCGGGTGATCTCCGTTTCGGTGACGCCGGGCATCGTCGCGGCGTCCTCGAAGAGATCGTGGATCACGGACGCCTTGAGCAGGACGGGATCCGTGATCTTGTAGTCGAGCAGGATGGCCAGCGTGCCGATCTGGTGACGGAACATGTTGCTGCCAGCGCGGCGCCGCACGCCGATGAGCGCCATCGCCTTGACGATGTAGGGCGCCATCGTGATTTGCGCGAGTGAATTCTCGAGGTTTTCCATGGTCGGTTGTCGCTGGGAATTCTATATCGAGGCGTGAGTCGTCACACCTGCCGACGCCGGCTTCGGGCGATGACTGGCGAGTATACTCGTCGCCTGCGAGCCCTCCGACTGACGGCCGCCACGGTGCTCCTGCTGATCGGATGGATCACCACCATCGGCGCCGCGAAGATCCATCGCGGGCTCATCGCGGACTCCTCAGGCTCAATTCCCTTTGCCGTAGTCACCGTGGTTTGCGTGGGCCTGGCGATCTGGCTCGCCTGGCCCCTTGTGGCAGTCAAGACAGCGCGGGAACTGATCGAACATCGGTGGTTGCTCGCCGCGGTCCTGGCGGTCGGCGGTTCCATGGCCATTGCTATTGGTCAGTCAGCCGCGTTCTGGCCGATCGGGCTTGGATTTCTGATCTATTCGGGAATGGTGCCGCTGCGACTAGCGAATCAGGCGCGCTGGTGGCGTGAGGCGGCGGCAGCAGGCGCAGCCTGGACGATCGTGTGGAGCGCGTTGGGAATCACTACGTCGGAGGTGGGTCCGCATGCGCACGACGAACCGGCACTGTTCGGACTCCTCGGGCCCGCACTCTTCGTTCCATTCCTCCTCGTGTCGGCATTGCTGCGGATGACGCGCCGCCGGATGGGTTAGTCCCGTCGGCGACGGTTGCCGCCTCAGATGCGCGGCCTCTCCTTCGTTATCTCCCGCCGCAGCCACAGTTTGGCGACCTGCCAGTCGCGGGTCACGGTGTCCGTTGAAATCGTGAGCGCGTCCGCAATCTCTTCGTTCGTGAGACCGCCGAAGAAGCGCAGTTCGACCACGCGCGCTTTGCGTGGGTCCTGAAGCGCCAGCTGTTCGAGGGCATCGTCGAGCGCGACGAGATCCGGACCGCGCTCGAATGGCGCCAGGTACTCGTCGAACGTGACGTTCGCGGCCCCCCCGCCGCGTTTCTGATTGCGCCGTGCGCGCGCCGAGTCCACGAGGATTCGGCGCATGTGACGCGCCGCGATGGCGAAGAAGTGCGAGCGATCGTGCCAGTTCACCCGCTCGACGTTGACCATCCGCAGGTAGACCTCGTTGACGAGGGCTGTCGGACGCAGCGTGTGGTTCGGCCGTTCACCGTGCAGGTAGTGACGCGCCCGCCGGCGCAGCTCGTCGTAGACGAGCGGCGTCAACTGATCGAAGGCCGCCTTGCCCCGCCGCGCCACGCGTGCAGGAGGACGGTGACGCCGGCTGAATCTCCTGAACCGTCTTTTCCAATGTGCAGCCATTTTAGGCGGTTTTTCGTGCCTTGCGGTTTTTGCTCCGGGTTCTTGCTTCCGCCCCCAGGAGGCAGAACCCATGGTCCGCAGAGCGCTCGTCCTGAAACTGGTGGCGTTGAGTGTGACGGCCGCCTCGGGCATCGCAGTACGATGTCGCACCCGACGGCAGCCGTTTCGTCGTCGCCGCCGAGCAGCGCGCGGCCCGGGATTCGTTGACGGTCGTTCGAAACTGGACGTCGCGGTTCCTCGGTGAACATCACGATCGTTCGACTGTGCATCTCGTAGCGCTTCGGGGCGCTCACCGGGTATGCTGACGAAACCGCCAGATCGAGGATGCCAGCGAGAAACCGGCAATGACCACCGCACCGTCGCGACTCCAGCCCGGCGACAGCGCATCACCGTCGTAGTTCAGCGGAATGCGATCGAGACGGCCCGTCGCCGGATCCAGAACGCCGGGCTGCCAGAACCAGAAATCTCGTCCCGTGACCTGGACGAGCACTCGACCCCGCTGATCGACGGCCGAACCGGACATCGGCAGAAGCGCCATGAACACGTCGCTCGTGAAGCGGATCGGACGTTCGGAACCGCCCGAAGGATCGACCCGCACCAGCCTGGCCCCGCTCGCATCGAAGAGCTGAATGACCAGTTCGCCGGTGCGCGGATCGACGGCTACAGCGTCACCCTGATGAATCCTGCGCGTCGGACCATCGTTGGCGGGCACGGCCCAGACCGTGCCGCGCGACGCGTAGAAGATCGTCTGCCGATCGCGGGCAACGGCCAGGCTCGCCACACTGGCCCCCCGTGTCGCCTCGAGCCGTCGAAGAACGCGTCCGGTCGCCAGCGATGCGATCGCGATCGTCTGGTTCGGGGGCGCATCCAGCAGGAACGCAACTTCGTCGTCAGTCACCACGGCCGCCGGCGTTCTGCTGTCCATCTGCGTCTCCAGCAGTGGCGACGGGTCGCGTCCTCCGGCAGCGACCATGATGCGCATGCGTCCCGATAACCGGGAGGACAGGAGCACCCGTCCGTCTGGGAGGCTCAACGGGAACGCCTCTCCCACCAGGGCACTGGGAACCACGGCCATCCGCTCGGGTACACCCCCGGAAAGGGGAACGCGGAGGATTTCTCCGATCCGATCGAGCTGGTCCGCATAAATGGTTCCGTCGCGACCCGCGTCGAGATAGGCGGTCTGCGCGGAGAGCGTCAACACCGACCGCCTGGATCCGTCGCGCGCGATGGCGACGATGCGATGGAGGTTTCCCGCGGACGTATCGACGAGCACCTGCCCGCTGTCGGGCGCGACGGCGAGGCCGCCCGAAAACGCGCCTTGAACGATCTCGATCGACGAGTCGAGAACGCGTGATCGTCCGTTCGTCAAATCGATCACGTTCAAGGTGTACGCCGCACCCGACTCAGCACCGGCAGGAAGCCCATAAAAAACGGCCTCGCGCCCGTCTGGAAATGGGGCAACGAGCGGCAGTCCCTGATTGGGTGTCCAGAAAGCCGGGAGCGGATCCGATCGCCCTTGGTCCGGCCAGACATGGTGGAGCTGAAAGCGTCTGTCGGCAGTCAACTTCACGACGAGGAGACTGCCGTCCGGAAGGGCCTTCGGGTAGATCGCGTCGTCCACGATCGGCCGGGAATCGCCGCCCAACACGGGGACCGCGAACACCCCACGCGGCACATCGAGATACCGATCGAAATAAATCCTCGTCCCGTCGGGCGACCAGCTCACGTCCATGATCTGCCCGCGCGATCGGTCGTGCGTGAGCACGGTCCAGTTGCCCGATTCCGGCTTCATGACAGCCACTTGATTCAGACCGTCGACCCAGGCCTGGAACGCGAGCATCGCGCCATCCGACGAAATGCGCGGCCCTACGGCGATCGACGTGCCGCCCAGGACTTCGCCGGACCAGCCGGGATCGACGTTCGATCGTGCGTAGCGCCAGCCAAGCATCGCAGCCAGCGGCACCGCGACGAGCAGCGCGACGGTCGAGGCGATCCAGATCCACGGACGCCGGGTCGGTTGGACAGCCGGTTCCTCAACCACCGGTGCGTCGACCTCGCCAATGAACGTGTCAGCAACATCGCGAAGACGGTGTTTCGGATCTTTTCGAAGCGCACGTTTCAGGAGCGTACGGAGACCGGGGGGCGTGTCGGACGGAAGACGGTCCCAGTCCGGTTCCCGCTCCAGTACAGCGGAGAGCGTATCGGAGAGGGTTTCACCCCGGAACGGTCGTTCGCCCGTCAGCATCTCGTATAGAACGACGCCGAACGACCAGATGTCGGCGCGTCTGTCGACCGGTTTTCCGCGAACTTGTTCGGGCGCCATGTAGGCAGCCGTGCCGATGATGAGGCCCTGGTCCGTCGTGGGTACCAGGATGGTCGGTGTGTCGCTCGCGTCGACCGTGCTCAGCACCTTGGCGATGCCAAAGTCCAGCACCTTCACAGTGCCATCGGCGCTCAACTTGATGTTCGCTGGCTTGAGATCGCGATGGACGATGCCCTGGTCGTGCGCCGCTTCGAGTGCGTCCGAGATCTGCCCTGCAATCGCGAGCGTGTCGCGAACGCTGATCGGTCCGCGCGCGATGCGCGTCGCCAGGGTCTCGCCTTCGACGAGCTCCATCACGATCGCGCGGACGCCGTCCGATTCTTCGAGCCCGTAGACGTGGGCGATGTTCGGATGGTTGAGCGACGCGAGGAGCCGTGCCTCACGTTCGAATCGCGCCAGCCGGTCGTCGTTCGAGTCTGGCCGGCGCGACAGGAAGGCCGACGAGGGGCCGGCACCAGCCTCCACGAGGTCGGGCAGGACCTTGACGGCGACGTCCCGATGGAGCTTGGTGTCACGCGCCCGATAGACTTCTCCCATGCCACCCGTGCCGAGCAGGCCAAGGATCTCGTATGGACCGAGCCGCACGCCTGGGTGGAGCCGCATCACCTCACCTCACGCATGCCGACGTCGCGGAAGTGCGGTAGGGCGCCTCCGATCGGCTGTACCGTCGTGCTCAACGTCCCGACATTGTAGCGTTCTCGGCTCGGGAGTTCGTCAATCAGCCGACCTCTACACCGTCATCGTCGCCGCCGCCGCGTCGTACCGCCGGCGGGTCGAGCGGCCGGCCTCTTCCGTCCGGCTGCAGTAGCCGAACCCCATCTCCAGTTGCGGACCTCGGGCATGTCCTCACCGTACCTGGTGATGTAGTGCTTGTGCTCGATGAGCTTCTCGCGGATGGCCTGCTGCGCGTAGGCCGCGCGTGGCCCGAGTCCCGGCACGCGATTGATGACGTCGGCGACCAGATGAAACCGATCGAGATCGTTCAGGACGACCATGTCGAACGGCGTGGTCGTCGTGCCTTCCTCCTTGTAGCCGCGGACGTGCAGATTCCGATAGTTCGTGCGGCGATAGGTCAGCCGGTGAATGAGCAGCGGGTACCCGTGGAACGCGAAGATGATCGGCTTGTCGGTCGTGAAGAGCACGTCGAATTCCTTGTCGTTCAGACCGTGCGGATGTTCGCTCGGCGGCTGCAGTTTCATCAGATTCACGACGTTGATCACGCGCACCTTCAGATCCGGGAAGTGAAGGCGAAGCAGATCGACGGCCGCGAGCGTTTCGAGCGTCGGCACGTCGCCGCAGCACGCCATCACGACGTCGGGCTCGCCGCCCTGATCGTTGCTCGCCCACGGCCAGATGCTGAGGCCGGCGGTGCAGTGCTTGACCGCCGCGTCCATGTCGAGCCACTGCGGCGCCGGCTGCTTTCCACAGACGACGACGTTGACGTAGTTGCGGCTGCGGAGGCAGTGGTCGGTCACCGAGAGGAGTGTGTTCGCATCCGGTGGAAGGTAGACGCGGATGATGTCCGCTTTCTTGTTCGCGACGTGGTCGATGAAGCCCGGGTCCTGATGGCTGAAGCCATTGTGATCCTGCCGCCAGACGTGCGACGTGAGCATGTAGTTGAGTGACGCCACCGGACGCCGCCACGGGATCTGCTTCGAGACCTTCAGCCACTTGGCGTGCTGGTTGAACATCGAGTCGATGATGTGGATGAAGGCCTCGTAGCACGAGAAGAACCCGTGACGTCCGGTCAAGAGATACCCCTCCAGCCAGCCTTCGCACTGGTGCTCGCTCAGCATCTCCATCACCCGGCCGTCGGGCGCGACGTGATCGTCGCCCGGGATGATCTCGGCGGTCGAGCAGCGGTTCGTCACGTCGAAGACCGCGTTCCAGCGGTTCGACGAGGTTTCATCCGGGCTGAAGATGCGGAAGTTGTCAGGGTTGCAGCCGATCACGTCGCGGATGAACACGCCCTGCACGCGCGTCGCCTCCGCTTGGCTCGTACCCGGACTGGGTACAGCGACGCCGTACTTCTGGAAGTCCGGCATCTTGAGCTCGCGCAGGAGCAGACCGCCGTTGGCGTGCGGGTTCGCGCTCATCCGTCGCTCGCCGATCGGCGGAAGCTCGGCGAGCTCGGGGATCAGTTTGCCTGTCTTGTCGAACAGCTCCTGGGGACGGTAACTCTTCAACCACTTCTCGAGAATCTTCACGTGCCCCGGGCGGCTCATCTCGCCCATCGGGACCTGATGCGAGCGGAATGTGCCCTCGACCTGTTGCCCATCAACCTTCTTGGGTCCCGTCCAGCCCTTTGGTGATCGCAGCACGATCATCGGCCACCGCGGGCGCGCTTTGAATCCCCGCGCGCGGGCCTCGCGCTGAATGATGAGGATCTCATCGATGGCGGTGTCGAGCGTCGCGGCCATCTGCTGATGCATCAGCATCGGGTCGTCGCCTTCGACAACGTGGACCGAGTAGCCGTAGCCGCGCAGGAGCGCGTCGAGCTCATCGTGCGGAATCCTGGCGAGAACCGTGGGACCGGCGATCTTGTAGCCATTCAGGTGCAGGATCGGCAGCACCGCGCCGTCACGAACCGGGTTGAGGAACTTGTTCGAGTGCCAGCTGGTCGCCAGCGGACCGGTCTCCGCCTCGCCGTCGCCGACGACGCACGCGACGATCAGATCGGGATTGTCGAACGCGGCGCCAAAGGCATGCGACAGCGCGTAGCCGAGCTCGCCGCCCTCGTGGATCGAGCCAGGCGTCTCCGCGGCGACGTGGCTTGGGATCCCGCCGGGGAACGAAAACTGTTGGAACAGTTCTTTCATTCCCGCTTCGTCCTGTGACACGTGCGGATAGACCTCGGTGTAGGTCCCTTCCAAGTACGCATTGGCTACGAGTCCCGGCCCGCCGTGCCCCGGGCCGGTGATGTAGATCACGTTGAGGTCGTGCGCCTTGATCACGCGATTCAGGTGGACGTAGATGAAGTTCAGCCCCGGCGTCGTGCCCCAGTGACCCAGCAGGCGCGGTTTGATGTGCTCGAGCGCCAGGCGCTTGTTCAGCAGCGGGTTGTCGAAGAGATAGATCTGTCCGACGGAGAGATAGTTGGCCGCCCGCCAGTACGCGTCGATGCGGCGCAGTTCGGGACCCTCGAGCGTGTGCGTGTTTTCGGTCATGACTCACGATCCATCGATGACCTCGAGTCGCGCCCTCGAGGCCGACCCAGTCGAGCTTGCCGTAGCGGAGCCCGCTCGCCGCCGTTGTCGTACACCGCGAACTTGATGCTGGACGATCCGCCGTTGACGGCGAGAATCGGGACCGGTCTTGACGCCATCAACTTCCAAACTATGCTTCGTTGATGACGACGAAGGCAACATCGTCCGCCGGTGCGGCGCTCTGCCTTTTGCTGTTCGTCGGCGTGCTTCTCTTTCCGGTCCGCGCTCAAACTCCCCGCCAGCCGCGGTCACATCCGCCGGATGTCGGCTTCGAACCCACCACGCTCGCGGTGGCAGATGCCATGCTCACGCTGGCGCGGGTGCAGGCTGACGACGTCGTGTACGACCTCGGATCCGGCGATGGCCGCATCGTGAACCTCGCGGCGCAGAAATACGGCGCGCGGGCGGTCGGCATCGAGCTGGAGCCGTCCCTGATCGTGAAATCGCGCCAGGCAGCCGTAGACGCGGGCGTCACCGACAGGGTCACGTTCATCGAGGGGGATCTCTTCGCCGCCGACATCTCGAAGGCCACCGTGGTCACGTTGTATCTGTGGCCGAGCGTCAACAAGCGGCTCGAGACCAAGCTGAGACTCGAGCTGCGCCCCGGTACCCGGATCGTCTCGAATTCGTTCGGCATCGGGAACTGGACGCCCGATGAAACGATTCACACCGCGGACGGCACGCAGGTGTTCCTCTGGACGGTCCCCAGCGCCCCGGCGCGGGCGCCGGACGTGGAGTTCGTTCCGACGATGGGGAGCGTTGTGGACGAGATGCTGCAGCTCGCCGATGTGAAAGCCACGGACGTCGTCTACGACCTTGGATCCGGTGACGGCCGCATTCCGATTCTGGCGGCCCAGAAGTACGGCGCTCGAGCGGTCGGCATCGAGATCGATCCGCGGCTCGTCGAAATCGCGCGCCAGGTTGCGCGGGAAGGCGAGGTCGTCGCGAAAGTCACGTTCATCGAGGACGACCTGTTCACCACGGATATTTCCGAGGCAACCGTCGTCACGCTGTACTTGTCTGCGGCCGTCAATGCCAAGCTCGAGCCGCGGCTGCGACGTGCGCTCCGGCCCGGTACGCGGATCGTCTCGCACGAGTTCGCGATCGGAGACTGGCCGCCGGACAAGCGCGTTCAAGGGCGAGACGGCACAACGCTCTACCTCTTCACAGTACCGCCGCGTTGAGCAGCGGCTCGGCGAATCTTTCTGGAGTTACCACTCGCACCCATGCATTCGCGGCAGGACTTGTCGGCAGCGTTCCGTCAGCTCGGAGTCGCACCGGGCGATACGGTCATGGTGCACGCATCGGTCCGAGCTGTCGGTCCAATTGCAGGAGGTCCCGATCAGATCCACCTCGCGCTCAAAGATGCGCTGACCTCTCATGGGACGCTGGTGATGTACGCGAGCTGTCCGCAGTACGTGGACGAGGTGGGACGAGGGAACCTCAGCCCCGGGGAGGAGCGCGAGATCCTCGAGAAGCTTCCCGCGTTCGATGCGCTCACCGCGCGGTCGGCGCGGGACAACGGCGCGCTGGTCGAACTGCTGCGCACCTACCCCGGTTCACAGGTCAACTCGCACGTGGCGCGGTTCGTCGTCTGGGGCAACCAGACGGGCTTCCTCCTGTCGGAACAGCCCTGGGACTACGGATTCGGACGCGGCTCGCTCCTCGAGCGATTCGTCGCGCTCAACGGAAAGATCCTGCTGCTCGGGTGCGACCATGACACCGTCACCTTCCTCCACTACGCCGAGCACATTGTCGACATCCCCGGCAAGCGGGTGGCGCGCTTCAAGGTCCCGGTCGACGAGTCGGGCGTTCGCGTCTGGCGGGACATGGAGGAATTCGATTCCTCCGCCGACGGCGCGCACTCGAACTGGCCCGAACGGTTCTTCGCACGCATCGTCGACACGTATCTGTCGCGGACGGGCAACCGCGGCGGACGTGTCGGGGATGCGCAGTGTTTCCTGCTCGATTCGCGCGAGCTGCTCGAGCTCGCGCTCGGCGTGATGCAGGCGGTCGCGGCCGATCCAGCGGCCACTGATCGTCTGCTGCTGTAACCGACCACGGCCGTCATACCAAGGAGGCCGACATGCCCGACAAGTACAAGAATTTCGCCGATCTGGCACAGCACGAGGACGCCGGCATCGACTACCAGGTGAGGGTGCGCCGGGCGAGACCGGCGTTCGCGATCATCGCGCCGCACGGCGGCGGCATCGAGCCGGGCACGTCCGAGATCGCGGACGGCATCGCCGCTGCGACGCATTCGTTCTACGCGTTCGACGGTCTGAAAGCGAAGAAGAACTCCGACCTTCACATCACGAGCACGCATTTCGACGAGCCGTTGTGTGAGCAACTGCTCACAACCTCAGCCGTCGTGGTGACGCTGCACGGCGAGCAGAGCGAGGACGGTGAGGGTGTTTTCCTCGGTGGCCTGGACGATTCGTTGGGCGAACAGATAGGAACGGCGTTGACCGAGCAGGGGTTCGACGTGAGAGTGCACCCGAATCCGAACCTGCAAGGCCGCGAGAAGACGAACGTGTGCAATCGCGGGACGTCGGGTGCGGGGGTGCAGCTCGAACTGTCTCGGTCGGTTCGGGAGACGCTGTTCGAATCCCTTTCAGCGGAAGGCCGCAAGCACCCGACGAGGAGGTTCACGGAATTCGTCACAGCTGTGCGAACCGTCCTCGACAGCCGGTCCGCCTCGAACGTGAGGGCTGCAGGCCGCAGCTGACGCTACGTCTCATCCGAGGGGCTTTGCCCCTCGGACTCCCCGACACGCGCTCTCGCTCGCCGCTCCGCCGGCTCGCTCCGATCGCGTGGCTCGCTCGCGACGCTCGCTCGCATTCGGTTGTGAGATAGGTTTCTACTTCCGTGTGTCGATGACGCGCCTAGCCTTGCCAACCGAGCGCTCGATCGC
>DATAEK010000056.1:0-5251 GCA_036258055.1 Vicinamibacterales bacterium | reverse complement strand
GCGCACGATCGGGCCGCCGACCGTGCCGCCGTACTGGTTGTAGCGCCACAATCCCTTCGGCGTGCCAGGGGGAGCAAAGTAGTTCTGCGAGCGCAGCTTCTCGTTCGTGTGGTATCCGAACGACGAACCTTTGAAGTTATTTGTGCCGCTCTTGATCTGGACGTTGATCGCGGAGCCGCCGGCGAGCCCCTGTTCCGCGTCGAAGCTGTTGGTGACGATGTTGACGGTTTCGAGCGATTCGAGCGCGGGTACGTAGGCCGAGACGTGCGGCAGCCAGACGTTCGACGTGCTCACGCCGTCGACGCGGATATTGTTGGAGCTGCGACTCGCGCCATTCACGTTGAACACCAGCGCGCGGGATGGATTCGCCGGGACCGAGTGCGCTTCCGCCGGCGGCGTGAAGCCGGGCAGCACCCGGAACAGGTATTGATAGTTCCGGTTCAAGGACACCGGAAGATTCACCAGTTCGCGGGTCTTCAGTTCAGAACGGACTTCAGCGCGATCGGTCTGCAGCAGGGGCGCATCTGCCGCGACTGAAACCGTCTCGCTGAGTTGTCCCACCTGCAGCGAGACATCGACACGAGTCACGCTGTTCAACGTTACCGGAACCTGCGTGCGGGTGAACGTACGGAACCCGAGCAGCTTTACTGTCACCGTGTAAGTGCCCGATGGCACGGTGGTGAAATGGTAGGCGCCAGCGCTGTCGGTAATGGCTTGGTGCGACGCGCCCGTCTCACTTTGTGTGATCGTAGCCGTGGCGCCGGGCACGGCCGACCCCGTTTCATCGGTGACCGTGCCGACAAGCGATCCGTAGAGGACCTGCGCCAGGGCGGAAGACGGCGCGCCGGTGAGAAGCAGGAAAACGATGACGGAGAAGGCGACCGAGGACTTCAAACGGAATCTCCAAGCATGTCACTGCAGGGAGCGTACGGATGGAAGCTCCGCCCGAATCACGAACCATGGTTACGGACACCAGCGATTGGTTTCCAGGAGACTGTCGACTCGCGACTGCCGACTGTATTAGTCGTAGTACTCGAGCCCGAGGTGCGTGATGAGATCCTCGCCCCGCAGGAACCGCAGCGTATTCTTCAACTTCATCAACTGAATGAACAGGTCGTGCTCCGGATACAGGCCCGCGGCGTGCATCGGGCTCTTGAAATAGAACGACAGCCACTCCTGAATGCCGTCCATGCCCGCGCGCTTGGCGAGGTCGAGGAACAAGGCGACGTCGAGCACGATGGGCGCGGCCAGGATGCTGTCGCGGCACAGGAAGTTGATCTTCAGCTGCATCGGGTAGCCGAGCCAGCCGAAGAGGTCGATGTTGTCCCACCCTTCCTTGTTGTCGCCGCGCGGCGGATAGTAGTTGATCCGCACGACGTGGCAAAGCTTGTCGTACAGCTCCGGATAGAGAGTGGGCTGGAGGATGTAGTCGAGGACCGACTTCTTGCTTTCCTCTTTCGTCTTGAACGATTCGGGATCGTCGAGGACCTCCCCGTCCCGGTTGCCCAGGATGTTCGTCGAGTACCAGCCTTCGACCCCGAGCAGGCGGGACTTGAGACCGGGCGCAATGATGGTCTTGATCAGCGTCTGCCCCGTCTTCAGATCCTTGCCCGCGATCGGCGAGCCATTCGCGGTCGCCAGCGCCAGCAATGCCGGCACGTCAGCGCTCAGGTTCGGCGCCGCGTTCGCGTACGGGATCCCTTCCTGAATGGCCGCGTAGGCGTACACCATGCTCGACGGAATCGCCGGATCGTTCGCCTCCAGCGCCTTTTCGAAACCGGCCACGCTGGCGTGCGCCTCGGTCTCGGTCAGATAAATTTCAGTGCTCCCGCACCACACCATGACGACACGATCGAGCGTGTTCGTTTCCTTGAATCGCCGGATATCGTCGCGCACCTGATCGGCGAGCTCGCGCTTGTTCGCGCCCCTCTTGACGTTCGGCCCGTCGAGCCGCTTCACGTAGCGGCGATCGAACACGGCCGGCCATGGCCGGATCGCTTCGAGCTCGGGACGAATCTGATCGAGCAACGACGGCTCGAGGACGCCTGCCGTCTTCGCCGCTTCGTAGGCGTTGTCTTCGAAGATGTCCCAGCCAGCAAACACGATGTCGTCGAGCGTCGCGAGTGGCACGAAGTCCTTGATCGCGGGCGATCGCGCGTCCGTGCGCTTGCCAAGCCGTACCGTCCCCATCTGCGTAAGCGAACCGATCGGCTTCGCCAGCCCGCGCCGCACCGCCAGCACACCGGCGATCGTCGTCGTGCTGACAGCACCCATCCCAACGAGCACGACTCCCAGCTTCCCTGTAGCTTCGGCGATCTTTAGCGGACTTTTCCCAACCGGGCGCTCCATCATCGTGCTAGCCCCCGGCTATGGCGGCCCGCAGGAGCGCATGATCGTAAACTGTCAGCACGCGAATCTGACCGGAATGCTGGTTCATTGCATCGTGCCGTCATGATTGGCGCCAGGGCCCGCAGCCCGCGGCTGGCTTTGCGGGGCACTTTCTTCAGTGGATACACAGAGTCGATTCAGCTCTGAACGGGTGGCTCGAGTCCGTACTTGCGTATGCGGCTGTACAGCTGAGTGCGGGACAACCCAAGGCGCCGGGCGGCCTTGGACTTCTGCCAGCGGCACTCGCGAAGCACTCGGGCCATCACCTCTCGCTCGACGGAATTCAAGTCGGTCGCCGCGTTGGCGATCGGCTTGGAGGCAGCGTCGAGCGCGAGGTGATGTCCGTCGATCAGCCCGTCCTCGCAAAGAATTGCCGCTCGTTCGAGCACGTTCCGCAGCTGTCGCACATTGCCGGGCCACGCGTGCTGCAACAAGACCTTGCATGCCTCTGGCGTCAGGCGGGCGGGCGGGCGGCCCATCGATCGGCCGATCTCCTGCAGGAACGCCTTGCTGAGCGGGAGAATGTCCAGCCGCCGTTCGCGCAGCGGCTGAATCTCGATGTCGAATACGTGCAGCCGGTAGTACAGGTCTTCGCGAAAAATTCCGGCTTCGACCGCGTTCCGCAGGTTCCGGTTGGTGGCGGCAATGACGCGGACGTTCGCCTGCAAGGACCGCGTGCCCCCCAGCCGTTTGAACTCACGTTCCTGCAGGACACGCAGGAACTTCGCTTGCGCGGACAGACTCATTTCGCTGACTTCATCGAGGAACAACACACCGCCGGCGGCCAGCTCGATTTGGCCCGGTTTGGCCTGCTGCGCACTGGTGAAGGCGCCTCGCTCGTAGCCGAACAGCTCCGACTCGAGCAGCTGTTCGGGCAACGCAGCGCAGTTCAGGGCGACGAACCGACCGCGCTTACGGGCCGACGCACGATAAATGAACCGAGCGACCACCTCCTTGCCGGTCCCGGATTCGCCGGTGAGTAGAACGGTCGTCTCGGTCGCAGCGACCTGCATGGCTTTCCGAAGGACGTCCTGCCAGGCCGGCGACTGGCCGATGATTCCATCGTGCTCTTTCGACGCCAGTTCGTCGGAGAACATCTGCACGCGCGCTTGCAGGCCTTCGGCGTGCGGCCGGTTCTCGGCCGCCAGTCGTCCCGCGCTGGCGAGCTGCTCGTGCGAGACAGCCACGGCAAGGTGACCGGCAATCCAGCGCGCCAGCGGCAGATCGTGACGGTCATACGCGTGCGGCTGTTTCGCCCAGAAGCCGATTGTCAACACCTGATCGCGGGCCCGCGTGGACACGCTTAGAACGGAGCGGTAGCCGAGGGCCACCAGTGTCTCCGTCGGATTGACGCCACGGGTCACCGGCAGCGCTTCGGCCATCAAGTCGCCGACGATGAGGTCGTCAGGGAGTGGCGCACTGAACCCATGCGACACCAGGTCAGGGAAACCGCCTGTCGCCGCAGCTCCGATCAGCTGTCCATCGGCAGCGAACGACGCCGTCGTGAGCGCATCGTGTGGCAGCACCTTCTGGACGATTCCCGATAGGCGTGGAAACGCGGTGCGGACGTCGAGCACGTCGACAATGGCGTCGAGCAGCTCCGGAGCGGCATTGAAGGACGCGTCGAGTTGCCCCGCTTTGACGGTACCCCGATGCCTGGCGGCAGTCATCAACCCGTCCTCCGCAGGCGCGTTCAACGCCTCCGCGCGAAGTGCCGACACCTGCTCGGGCGGTCGATCAGGCATCATCCGAGCGACGGTGCCGAGATCGGAATCCGGATGGCAGACCTGAGGGGGGGTCGGCATAAGATCCGTGACTTGCATGGGGTCTCCTTCCGGAGCGCCTCACGGGCACCCACGCGGGGCGGGATTCCCGTGTCGAGGGCTCGCGCACAGGGCAGTTGACGCTGCACCCGTCCCTGCGATCCCGGTCACGTCCCTGCCAAGCTCGGTGTACATTGCGACACGCGGGCCAGCGAGGCCGCGACCCGAATGTGCGGAATGTCACGGATTTTCAGGCCTCGACCGTTCGAATCTGGCGTTGACGCTATGGTGTGTACGCCATAATAGGGGTGGAATCACCATAGTGGGCCAGAGACTCATGAGTCGGACGCTCCTAGTCATCGACGACGACGAAGCGAGTTGCCGGTTGGTGCGGGCGACGTTCAAAGCCGAAGGATTCGAGGTTCTGGCGGCTCACGACGGCACCGCCGGCATGGCACGAATCGCGGCCGAGCATCCCGACATCGTCCTGTTGGACGTGCTTCTCCCCACCGGCAGCGGGGTCGAACTACTCGAGCTCCTCAAAAAGACCTACCCCTCCCTGCCTGTTGTGATGCTGACCGCCTCACGCGACGTGAAGACGGCGGTTCGCGCGACGCAGCTGGGGGCGTTCGACTACCTCACCAAGCCGATCGCACATGAGGACGTCGTGGCCGTGGTTCGCCGGGCGCTCGACGCGCGGGCCCTCCACCTCGAGGTCGAAGATCTTCGCAGGCGCGTCAACAGGAACGACGCCGACCAGCTGACAGGCGAGATGGGTCCGAGCGCGCAAATCAAGGAGGTCGTGGAACAGGTCGCGCTGGTGGCCGCGTCCACCATCAGCGTCCTGATCGTCGGAGAGACGGGCAGCGGCAAAGAGCTCGTAGCGCGAGCGATTCATCGCCAGAGCGACCGCCGCAGGCAGCCGTTCATCGCGCTCGATTGCGGCGCCATTCCCGAGGCGCTCCTCGAGTCCGAGCTGTTCGGCCACGAAAGGGGCGCGTTCACTGGCGCGCACCGCCGGCGAACGGGACACTTTCAGCTGGCGGCCGGCGGCACCTGTTTCCTGGACGAAATCGGCAATCTGCCGATGAGCCTGCAGG
>DATAEK010000047.1:0-14603 GCA_036258055.1 Vicinamibacterales bacterium | reverse complement strand
TACCGCGAGATCATCGGCCGCCATTTCCCGGCGATGTCGATGGTGGTCGTCAACGGTCTCATCGAGCCAGACGCGCTGGTCGAGATCGAAGCCACGGCGGTGGTCAGCCGGAGCGAGTGAGCCGGGTCTCCACGGCGACATCTCTTCTGCGCAGGGTTCACATTCCTCGCTCACAGCGCTCTGCGCGGACGGCGCGACAGGCCGAGATGGTCGATGATGAACCGTCGACATACGCGGCGATTTCGCGCTGCTCATCACCCGAGTTGCTCGACGGCATTGCGCCTGGGGAGCGACAATGAGGGTGGGATTACATCGAGCTCAACATTACGGGTTTTCCCTGGAGGCTGAGATGCGCAAGCAGGACCGTATCGCGCGCGACCATCAGAACCCCTCCGAGCAGCAATCGACACCAAAGCCACAGACGCTGCCCAACGATCGCGAACAGGTGAAGGGCGGCTCGGACGATCAAGCATCGAAGCCACGGCCACCGGGAAAGCTGCCGCTTCCTGAATAGCTGCGCAACGGCAGGCCCGAAGCCGTCGCCTCCCTATCGCTGCGTTCGTAACGCCCCATCAGCTCCGCGCGCGCGAGCCCGTGTTTTTCGAGCGTCTTCTCCAGCTCTGCTCTGGTCGCCGGCCAGGCGGAGTGAGGACTCGTCAACGGGCCAGGTCTGCGCACACTCGAGGGACTGCTCTTCGGCTTGTCGTCCACTGACGTCGTCAATCTGGGAACCGCCGCCCTCATCCTCGTGCTGGTCTCACTCGCTGCCGCAGTCGTCCCGGCGCGACGCGCCGCGTCGGTCGATCCGCTCGTGGTGCTGCGCAACGAGTAGCTCCCCAACGTCAATCCTCTGTTCGTCCGCGGGATCGTCCTGTTCACGGCCCGACATTCTCAGCTCGACAGCGTGAGGTGTCGGCGACGAAAATGGACGCACTGAAGGATCGAGACAGGAGAGAACAATGAGAGCGCGGCGGAAGTCCGGTTTGCTGGCATCTGGCGTTCTCGCCTGCGCCGTCGCCTGCGCGACCTCACCGCATGCCGGCGTCACGACCACGCCTGCTGCACCTCAGGCAACCAGCGCGGCGGCAGCCGTACCGAATCTCTACGACGCACAGCGTCTCGTCGCGGAATACATCAGCGGCGGCCGGTACGACGAGGACGTCACGAAAATCGCGGCCGACGCCCGAGCCTGGCTCGAGGAGCGCGTGAAAACGACGCCGAAGGCGGCGATCGTTCTCGATATCGACGAGACGTCGCTTTCGAATTGGCCCGCCTATCGGATCAACGGCTGGGCTCGTATCGTCAATGGCCCGTGCGATCTCCAGCAGGGGCCGTGCGGCCTTCGGGCGTGGCAGGCACTCGGTCAATCCAGGGCGATTGCTCCGACCTTGGCACTCGCGCGCCGCGCACGCGAGCTGGGCGTGGCGGTGTTTTTCATCACCGGCCGCCCCGCAAACCTGCGCGAGGCGACCGAACGCAATCTCAAGGATCAGGGGTACGAGTGGACCGGCGTCATCCTGCAGCCCGAGGGCGCTCAGTTTGCGAGCGCGGTCGATTTCAAAGCGCCTGAGCGACGCAAGCTCACCGAGCAGGGGTATACGATCGTCCTCAGTCTGGGCGACCAGCAAAGCGACCTGGCGGGCGGCTACGCCGAACGGACGTTCAAGTTGCCAAACCCCGTTTACTTTCTGCCCTGAATCGCCGGTTCGGACTAACATTACGCACGTCCAACTGCGTACAAGGCTGAGCGTATGCGCCGTGCGGTGGATCGGGGCCTCAGTGTGAGCGACACTCTGCAGTCTTCCGAGTTTGCCGAACGCCGCCGCACGGCGGATCGCATCTTCCGGGGCGCGCTCTATTTCACCGCCGCGCTGACACTCTTCTGGGCCGTAATACTGGCGACCGGGGCCAACCCGTACTTCTTCCTCACGTCTCAAGTCAATCGCCAGCGGCTGGCGCAGGTCTTCACCGGCATCCTGTTCTTCAATGTCCTGTGGGGCTTCATCTGGTACGGCGTGAAAGCGCTGCTGCTCAGATTCTTCGTGGGGTTCTCGAAGGAGGAGCGCCGGCAGTCGTTCTCCTCCCGCATGCGCACACCGTTCGACGTCGGCGCGTTCGTGAGCCGTCACTCCGAGCGTCGCATTCGCATTGTCGACATGATCGGCCGCCGAGGCCGGTTCATCACGCTTGGAATGGCGGGGTTCTTCTATCTCTACTCGCAAATTGCCGCCGATCCGTCGGCCAATTTCGCCACCCGCTTCCTGCAGGACAACCTCTTCGACGCCGTCGTCACGAGCTGGATCTTCCTCGCTTTCTATTACGCGGATGGATTCCTGGCGGCGGCGTTCTACGGCCCGCAGTCTCGGGTGATGGACGGGGTCCTGGCGCGCGCGAACTGCCTGCTCATCACAACGCTGTGGACCGTTTTCAAGTTCGTGATGGTGCCGCTCGGTGCGCGGCTGGCGGCAATTTTCCAGCCGGGCGAGTTCGCCGTGGTCTTCGCACTGATCTGGGGTTCCTACCTCGTGACCGACGCGAGCTCGGAGGTCGGCGGCGCATTGTTCGGGAAACAGAAGCTCCGGGTCTGGGGCATCGGCGACGTCAATCGGAAGTCAATCGGTGGAACCGTGACCGGTTTCGTCGCTGCACTCATCTTCTGTCTCTGGGTCGTGGTGGGTCACGGGTTGCCGCCGGCGTGGATCGGTCTTGCACTGGTCATCGCCACGTCGAACACCGTGCTCGAGCTGTTTTCGCCCAGAGGCACCGACGATTTCACGATGGCGACAGCCAACGCGTCGATCTGCTGGGCGTTCGGCGCACTGGTGCGGTAGCGCCCAATCGTGTTGGCTTATTGATGTCGCAGCGCACTCAGCGCATCGGTCCGCGACGCGCGCCAGGCTGGAATGATCGTCGCGACGACCACGCCGCCCAGGACGATCACCAGCGCGCGCGCGAAGGTGACGACGTCGGTCGTGCTGACGCCGAACAGCACGCTGGCGAGCAGCCGGCTGACGCCGAGGGCTGCGACCATACCGAGAGCCGCGCCAACCACGCCGAGCCGCAGGCCTCGCGCGAGAAACCCGCGCACGATCGATCGGCCTGACGCGCCGAGCGCCAGGCGGATGCCGATTTCGTGCGTGCTCTGCTCGACGATGTAGGACACCAGTCCATAGGTCCCCATCGCGGCGAGCGCCATGCCGGCCACTCCGAAGACGAACAGCATCGTCGCGGTCAACTGGAAGAGAGACAGCGACGCACGAATCCGCTCGTCGAGCGATCGGGCGTACAGAATCGGGAGATCGGCATCGAGCGCCGCGATGTGCGCGCGCGCCCCGTCCACGAGCACGTCGGGCGGCGCCGAACCTCGCGTATGCAGGGTCATGCTCGACCGGTACGCCTGCTCGAATGGCAGGTAGAGATACGGACGCGGTGATTCGTTGATCCGCAGGTATTTCACATCCGCCGCGACGCCGACGATCGTTCGCCAGTCGCCATCGGCGACGCGGATCCGCTTGCCGATCGCGTTGACCGCGCCACCCCAGAATCGTTCGGCGAGCGTGTTGTTGACGATCACCACCGGCGCCGCCGTCTCGTCGTCCCGGCCCTCGAACGCTCGCCCCGCCATCAGCGCGATCCGCAGCGTGCGAAAGTAGTCCGAGCCGACGGTGTTCGATTGGAAGGCCAGATCTTCGCCTCGACGCGGTTCGTAGCCCTCGATCGCGACTCGCAGCGCAGGCGTATCGATCAGGTTCATCGGATTGAAGGCCGCGACGGTCGCGGACTCGATACCCGAATCCGCGCGCGCCGCGTCCAGCAGATTGCGATAGAACACCCGACCGCGCGACTCGTCGTAGCCGTTCTGTCTGACGTCCACCGCGACTGACGTCACGTGGCTCGGATCGAAGCCGGGATTCGCGGCCCGCGCCGCTGCGAGGCTGCGCGTCACCAGTCCGGCACCCACGAGCAGCAGCAGCGACACCGCGACCTGCGCGACCACGAGACCCGCGCGCAGCCGTCCTCGCCCCGCACCGCGGGGCGACGCGTCTTCGTTGATGACCGACACCAGATCGATGCGCGAGCTTTGCAGCGCCGGGACCAGCCCGAACACGAGCGCGCACAGGCAGGCCATCAGCGCCGCGAACCCGATGACCAGGCTGTCGACCCCGATATTGAAGAAGAGGCGCTGTGGCGCCGCGAGCCACTCCACGTAGCCGACGAACACGGGGATCCCGCGCTGCGCGACTTCCACTCCCAGAATGGCGCCAGGCAAGGCGAGGACGAGGGTCTCGACGAGCAGCAGACGGACGATTCGTGTGCGGGTCGCGCCGAGCGCCAACCGCACCGCGAGCTCGCCGCGGCGCGAGACACCGCGCACCAGCACGAGCCCGGCAATGTTCGCGCAGGCAATCAGCAGGACCAGCGCACCCATCGCGCTCAGCACGATCAGCGACGGCAGCAGGTAGGTCTGTGGACCGTTCGGTGATTGCCAGAACGGCATGACCCTCAGCCGTTCGGTGGGATCCGAAAGCGGCCGATCGCGCGAGAGCGTGGCCCAGAGCGCGTCGGTTTCGGCGGCGGCGGTCGTCAGCGTCGCGCCCGGCCGGAGGTAGCCGTGCGGAACGAGGAGAGCCGCGCGGCGATCGGAGAGAACTTTCGATGATGTGGTCCGCGGGAGTCCACCCTCCACACCCATCTGGGCCGCCATCATGACCGGGATGAACACTTCGACGTCGTAGCCCGGGATCGTTCCGTGGAACGCGGGATCGGCAACCCCGACGACCGTCAGCAGGAGATGGTTGACCTCGATCGTCTTGCCGACGATTTCCGGATCGGCGCCGAATTCGCGCCGCCACACACCATCGCTGAGCACGACCACGGAATGGCCGCCGGGAGCGATCTCGTCGGACGGCAAAAGCGTGCGGCCGCGCCCGGCGCGGACGCCGAGGACCTGAAAGTAGTTCCCGGTGACGAGCTCGGCCCAGACCGGGCGAGCGTTTCGGCCTCTGCCCAGGCCCACCTGGATCGCGCACAAGCCCATGAGATCCGAGAACGCGCCATCGTGATCGCGGAGGGACTGGTAGTCCGGATATGACACGCGGAGCAGACGTCCCGCGCTCGTCTCGCGGTAGATGACGCGGAGCTGGGCCGAATGATCGACACCGGCGAGCGGGTTCAGCGCCATGCTCTTGAGCATCGTGAATACGGCGGCGTTCAGGCCGATGCCGAGGGTGAGGACCGCGACGACGGTGAGCGAAAAGGTCTTGTTCTTCGCGAGCGCGCGGATCGCGTAGCGGACGTCGCTCAGCAGATCGCGCAGCGCCTCGAGCCACCATGGTGTCCAAACGCGGCGGGCGGCTTCGGTCGTCAGCGTGACGTTGCCGAAATCTCTCAGCGCGGCATAGCGCGCGGTCTGTCGATCAGCGCCGTCGGCCATCTTCTCGTCGGTGGCGATGGCCAGATGCGCCCGGATTTCCTCCTGGAAGTCCTCGTCATCGAGACGCCGCCGCTTCAGCCGCTTGAGCCAGGCCACGATCGACATATCCTGCTCCTCGTTCGCGACTACTCCTCGGTTCCGGGCGTCGAGGCCGGTTTCATCACCCGGCTGATCGCGTTCACCAGTTCGGCCCATCGGGATGCCTCGCGAAGGAGCTGCTTCTTGCCTTCGGGTGTGAGCCGATAGAACTTGGCGCGCTGGTTGGCGTCGGTCTGACCCCATTTGGCGGTCACCCAGCCCTTCTTGGCGAGCCGCTGGAGGGCGGGGTACAGGGAGCCGGCTTCCACCTGCAACACCTCGGACGATTGCGCGCGAATGGTCTGGCCGATCGCGTAGCCGTGCTGCGGTCCCCACTGAAGCGTTCGGAGGATCAGCATGTCGAGCGTGCCGTGCAGGAGGTCGGTGCGCGCGTCGGGCCGCGAGGAATGGAGGGCCATCGGTTATAGATAGTCTATAGCCTAAGACGTAGAGAGTCTATAGCCTGTTCCATGCCTGCCCACCATGAAGCCGTAGCCTCGCGGATGCCCTGAGCCATCACTTCGCGTCGGCCGGGCAGGCCTTCAGCTTCGAGGTCAGCGATCGAACACCCTCGCTTTCGATGAACCAGGCACCCGGCGCGGCGGGCAAGGTCGCGAGATTCCGGCAGAATGCACGCGTCTGTTGAGCGTTCAGGTAGACACCGACGTTCGAACCGTAGAACCCGCGGATGAGGTGTTCATGCTCCCGAACGTAATCGCCCACTCGATGGATGGCGGCTGGGCCGGCAAAATCGCCGACTACGGGAACGATCAGGTTCCTCGACTGCAGCTGCTTGACGAACCTGAATCCATCCTCCGTCGCGAGGAAGCTGCGGCGCTGACCGCTGAAATCCTCGGTCATCATCAGCTGCCGGTACGACGGTCGGACACCGTGGACGGTGCGCGAACCCCAGAACTGGATCTCGGGTCCGTCGACGTAGAAAGCCTTGAAGGCGCGGTCAATCCAATCCAGATCGGTTTGTAACAGCGGAAGCGCATGCGTCGCGAGGAGCCGCTCGCGAACGAGCGTCGCGGTCCGGCTGTACTGCTCGGGGGAAGGCGGCACGCCGTCGTAGCGTGTGAAGATTTCCTCGACGGTGGCGGTCGACGACTCCAGACCCGGTGGACGCGGACGTGAGAACAATCGCGAGACGAAGTCGGCGCGATCGGTCGACAGCTCGAACAGCGCTTTGTACAGCAGGTGCAGATCGAGGTTCTCACGCCGGATATCGACGATGAAGGCCATCGCCGGGCGCAGGGCTGCGATATAGCTGAAGTTCTGCTCCGGGCCGACGCCGATGTAGACCCCACCTGCCGGACGAAGCCATCTGACGTTTTCGGCAAAGCGACGTTCGTTGGAGACGAAGTTCTCCGTGACGTCGAATCGGCCTGGCGGCTCGGAGACCGCCTCGATCAAGGTCCAGAACTCATGGTCGCTCAAGGCGGCGGGTTTCGCGAACCGCCCGGAACAGGCAGTACTGGAAAGGACGGCCCAGCACAGAAGCCAGACCAGCCACGCGCGCAGCTGTTGAGGCAGTGAATTCACGTCAACCCGAACTTTCGACGAAGCCGGTCGCCTGGATCAACCGTGGTCTGACGAACTATAGTTACTCGCTGTCGTCCGCCTTTCACGAGGAATCAGCATGGACCCTGCCTCAACGCATGACGTCTCTCGCCGGGACTTCCTTCACACGAGCATGACCGCAGCGGCCGCCGTGGCGATTGCGGGATCGGACGGTCTCCTTGCGCAAAACGGCCGCGAGGCCGTCGCCGGCGAGATCGCGCGACAGCACGATGCCACGATCCAGATGCTGCGCGAGTGGATTGCCCTGCCGTCGATTGCGGCCGAGAACCGCAACTATCCGCAGGGGGCAGAGTACATGGCCCGGCTCGCCCGCGACGCCGGGTTCGGCAAGGTCGATGTCGTTCAGACCGCGGGGAAGCCGGGCGTCTTCGCGACGCTCGATGCCGGCGCCGCGACGACGCTGGCGCTCTACTTCATGTACGACGTCAAGCAATATGACGCGTCGGAATGGAGCGCGCCGCCGCTCGAGGGACGGATCGTGGACCGGTCCGGCGTGGGGAAAATCATGATCGGCCGCGGCGCGACCAACACCAAGGGGCCGCAGATCGCGTGCCTCGCTGCGTTACGCGCGTTCAAGGCGGCCGGACAGAAGCTGCCGATCAACCTCGTGCTCGTCTGCGAGGGAGAGGAAGAGATCGGATCCCCGAACTTCCGCGAGATCGTGTTCAAGCCGGAGGTCGAGGCGGCGCTGCGCAAGAGCGTCGGCATCATCATTCCCCTCGGCAACCAGGATCTCGACGGCTCGGTCCAGGTCAACCTGGGATCGAAAGGCGTGATCGAGCTCGAGCTCGTGTCATCCGGCGAGAAATGGGGCCGCGGCCCGACGCAGGACGTCCATTCGAGTTACGAGGCGCAGATCGACAGCCCTGCCTGGCACCTCGTGCAGGCACTGCATACGCTCGTCAAAGAAGATGGACACACGCCCGCGGTTGAAGGCTTCTTCGACAAGGTGCGCCCGCTCAGTCCTGAGCTTCGTCAGATCCTCGAGGCGGCGGTTCCGCGTCGCAACGAAGCGGCCGCGAAGAAGGCGTTGGGCGTGTCGCGGTGGTACGGAGATGAGTCGTGGCACGATTCGCTCGTGCGGCTCGTGTCGCAGCCCACGATCAACATCGAAGGACTTGTCGGCGGCTACACCGGCCCTGGGGGGAAGACGATTCTGCCCCACCGCGCGCTCGCGAAACTCGATGTGCGCCTGGTCCCGGACATGACCGCCAAGGACACGCTGGAACTGATCAAGAAGCACCTGGCAAAGCACGGCTTCGGCGACGTCGAGGTGAACATGAGCGGTGGCTACGATCCGACCGAGACGCCGGCCGACTCGCGCCTGGTGAAGGCGATGATGGACACCTACCGGAAGTCAGGAATCGATCCGCTCCTGTGGCCGCGGCTCGCGGGATCATGGCCGGGCGTGACGTTCACTGGACCACCGCTCAAGCTGCCGGCCGGACAGTTCGGGCTCGGTCACGGCGCGGGCGCACACGCGCCCGACGAGTACTGGCTGATCGAGGCGGCGAACCCGAAGGTGGCGGGCATGGACGGCGCGGTCCGATCCTTTGTCGATCTGTTCTACAACCTCGCCTGACGCGCCGTTTCCGCCAGCGCGATGGGGCCAGGTCCGCAGAACGTCGCGTACGAGCCGTTCGGGATCCCCAATCGGTGCCTGGCCAGGTTCGTTCGTCCAGCCCCTCGACGCCCGAGATGAGGATTCGGCCGCAGCCGCATTCTTGAGCCGTCGAATGAACGTGGCACCATACGCGCAGCTCGCGGACACCTTCTCGAGCGCCGTCGTCACTTCAGAAACGCCGCGATGTGAACGTTGAGGAATCGCAAATCCGCAGGATTACTCGCGGCGCCGGCGGTATGGCCCCAGAGTGACGGGATCGGTGTGAACGTGACGCGCGGTATGAACGCCTGCTCGTAGCGGGCGTCGGTGATGGGAAAGTAG
The DNA here is from genome assembly GCA_036258055.1 of Vicinamibacterales bacterium. GTDB lineage: Bacteria > Acidobacteriota > Vicinamibacteria > Vicinamibacterales > 2-12-FULL-66-21 > DATAEK01. Next base: position 5,562 of record DATAEK010000047.1, on the reverse strand, counting down.
AGGTCCGTTTCGGACGGCATGTACAACACCCGCGCCTTGATCGATCGCAGCGCCGTCTCGACGTTGCCGCCGAGTCCCGGCGTGGTCCCGACATCGTGACGCTGCCACGTCCGCGCCTGCAGGATGTAGTCGTTCGCGTCGGCGTTGAAGCGCTTCCGGAATCCCTGCCACGCCTGCTCGAACGTGGTCCCGGCCGGCGAGTTCGTGCGCCACAGCTCCTGGCGCCACCACTCCTGCGAATAGAGCCAGCCGGCCCAGACCAGACCGAACGCCTCGAGGCCCCTCGCGGGCGGCGTCGCATAGTCGCCGCCCTGCCAGGCCGGATCCGTTGTCAGAGCGGCGATCTGGCCCTCCAGCCGCACGTATCCGTGGCCGTAGCACTTCGCTGTTCCAGATGTCGCGACGATGGCATCCATGAACGTCGGGTAGCTGACGGCCCACTGAAAGGCCTGTTCGGCGCCCATCGAGAACCCCATGACCGCGCGGAGATGCTTCACGCGGAGGTGGTCGGTGAGAAGGCGATGAACCGCCTCGACGTTGTCGCGGATCGTCGTGACCGGGAAACGCGGACCGTGGAATGGCTCCGGCGTGTTGCTGGGCGACGAGGATCGGCCGTTGCCAAACAACTCCGTCAGAACCAGGAAATCGCGCGCCGGGTCGAGCGCCCGATCCGGATCGCTGCCGCGAATGAGCCAGTTGTAGCCGTTGAAATTGGCCATGTAGTGCGACGGCAGCAGGATCGCATTGTCCCCGTTGGCGTTCAGCGTGCCGAGCGTCGTGTAGACGACGCGGGCCTCTGGCAGAACGACCCCGCTTTCGGTCTGGAAGTCGCGGATGATGAATTCATGCCGCTCGAGCGGCGCTCGAGGTTGGGCGCCTGACCCGACGACCGCGGCCAGCAGAACGACAGCGAGCGTGTACCAGAGGAGTCGTCTCACCGTGACGTCGGACCTCGGCACGACCATGCACCTCCAGCGGTCACCGTATTCTGCCTCAGTGCCCCGCCTGATCGACGTTGCATTTGAACGTCTTATCACTGCCATTCACGTCACTTTCACGCGCCGGGCAACGCCGGGAACTTGGTCAATCGAGCCTCACTTCAAGCTCTGGATTCATAACGGCAACTGGCGGTTGAGGGAAGGGGTGCGCAACGCCGAGAGATTCCCCACTATAATCTCGCGGCGCGGCTGCAGGGTCAGCCGTTGCGTCGCATGTTCGTCGTGAGTTGCCGGTCGTGGCGGGAGGAACAGATGATCCCTTCCTCGCGGATCTGCCGCGCGATCGCCGCGGCGTTGCTGTATTGCACGGCGTCATCATCGTCGATGACAGCGCAGACACCAGGGTTCGACGGCCGCGGCTGGACGATCGGGAACCGTCAGGAAAACGCGACCGAGATCTTGACGGAATACGTCCTTCCCGGGCAGACGGTGGAGAACTGGCGGGAGCTGGTCACGAGCACGGTTTTCCACCAGGCCGTTCCGATCGATAAGTTCGTCAATCGGCTTCGCTCGTCACTGGCCGAAGGCTGCCCGTCGCTCGTGTGGAACCTTATTCAACAGGATCAAAGAACCGCCATCTACGAGTTCCGCGACGCCGGCTGCGGCGGTTTCGAGGCCACGAGCGAGATCGACCGGGTGACGATCGAAAGCGACAAACGAATGTACCGGCTGGCCTACGCCGCCAAGAGCAAAGGCCCGTTAGCGCCCGCGCGACGGAAGGAATGGCTCGATATCCTGACCCATGTTCCGCTCGCGGAGGGTCTGGTCGGCACCAGCCCCGGCGCCAGCACCTCACCTTCGACACCAGACGACCCGACGAAGACGCCTCGCAAGACCCTTTCAACCGAGGAGCTCGCTGCGGGAGTCCAGAAGCTCGGTTGGGCTTGCCCGGCAGGCGCGAAGAGCGAGGTGAAAGGTCAAACCCCCAGTCCCAAGGGCGTGCTCACGGTGTACTACCTGGAATGCTCGAACGGTCAGCGTTTCGGCGTGCTCGTGGACCCGTCCGGTTCGATTATCACGGCCGTTCCGCAGCAATGACCTGCGCGGCGTCACGAAACCGTGACCGCGACGCTCTTCGTCGAGCTGTTGCCAAAGCTATCCGTGCAGCGAACGACAATCGTGTAGATACGGCCGGATCCGGTGCCTGATCGCTCGGCGCGAAGTTGCAGGCTCAGCGGGCCCGTGATCGCCCAGTCGGTCGACGTGTTGCCGTCGCCCGCGCCGTTCGCGGTCTCGTTGCTGCTGACGGACACGATCTGGCACGTGGCCGTAGTGCCGCACGCGGGCGCCACGAGCGCGGCGATCGTCACGTCGACCATGCGGTGGTCTGGCGGCGTCAACGTTGACGGCGTGGCCGTAAGCTGACTGATCGTCGTCGGTACGGTGTTGATGACGGAGATCTGCACGGTATCGGACGCGGTACCTCCGTCACCGTCCGACACGGTCAAGGTGATTGTCTGCGTCCCGACGCCGGCGGAGATCGTCGGCTTGACCCCCGTCGCACTCCCGAATCCGCCGCTCCACGCGTACGACAGGCGATCGCCGTCCGGATCCGACGAGCCGCCGCCGTCGAGCGTCACACTCGCGCGACAGGTCGCGTCCGCGTTGACCTGCTGGGCTGGTCCCGCGTCCGCTGTTGGTGGATGGTTCACGACAATGCGCGCAACGAAGGCGTCGCGCGGTCCCGCAGGCGCTGCGATGATCGGCTCGACGGTCGGGAAGTTCGACGACGCGGTTTGTCCTCCGACGTAGACATTGCCCATCCCGTCGACTCCGAGCCCGGTGCCGCTGTCGATGTCGGTCCCTCCCAGATAGGTCGAGAAGAGCAGCTGCGTCGCATCGGCCGAGAGTTCGGCGACGAACGCGTCCTGGCAGCACCCGTCGTCTCCATACGTGTCCTGCAGCGGATTCTTCATCGGCAGGTCCGTCGAGTCCGTGCTGCCGACGATCCAGACGTGTCCCGCCGGATCCACGTCCACGCGCACCGCGCCATCGTCGTGGCCTCCGCCGAAGTAGGTGGAGAAGATGAATCGTTGACCGTCGGCGCTCAACCGGCTGACGAACGCGTCGCGCGAGCCGTGAAAGAACGCGCCGAATACGCCGGGCGTGACTGGAAAGCCGAATCCGGCGTAGCCGGCGACCAGCAGCGTCTCGTCATCGAGCGCTTTCAGGTCGAGCACCGAGTCCCATCCGCTCGTGCCGAGGTACGTGGAGTAGAGCACCCTCGATCCATCGGCCGACAGCTTGGACAGGAATCCGTCGAACAGGCCGTGATATTGCCCCTGCACCGGCGTGACCACGGGGAAGTCGGATGACATGGTCATGCCGCCGACATACACCTCGCCGCGCGGGCTCAGCGCAATGGCTGACGGTTCGTCCACGTCGCTGCCGCCCAGATACGTCGAGAATTGCAGCGCGTCGCCCGCCGGTGTGACCTTCGCGACGAACCCATCGAACACGCCGCCGCCATACTGCGGGCGCGCCGCGTTGACGACTGGAAAATTCGTCGATGTGGTAATACCGGCGACATACGCCGCGCCGGATCGATCGATCGTGACGGCTCCGATGCCTTCGGATCCGGAACCACCCAGATAGCTCGAGTACAGGATCTGAGATCCCTCAGGATTGAGCTTCGTCAGGAAACCGTCGTCGGTCCCGTGGAGCGAAGCCTGGAGTCCGCCGGCGACGGGAAAGTTGGTGGACGTGGTTCCGCCGACCGCGTAGACGGAGCCATCAGGATCGACGGCCAGGGTCTCGCAGTTCTCGAATCCCGAGCCGCCGAGATACGTGGCCCAGGCGAGCGTGCCGTTCGGACGGACCTTCGCCACGAACGCGTCGTAGGAGCCGCCAGAGACCGTCTGGCCGTCCGTCGTCGGGAAATCCAGCGACGCGGTGTAGCCGCAGACGTACGCGTTCCCCGCTGCATCCGCGCGCAGGTCGCTTGCGAAGTCCCAGTCGCTGCCGCCGAGATACGTCGAGTAGGCGAGAACGGGATCGATCACGAGCGGAAGCGATCGATCGTAGCGACCGATTCTGAATCCGATGTCTCGTGTTGCCAGCCGCACGTAGCCGCCGTCGATCCGGCGGCGTCCTCCCGGACCGTCCTGATAGATGTTCGGGCGGGAGAGCGTCACCGTGCCCGATGGTGTCGCGATCCGCAGGTCACCCCCCTCCACGATCGACGGCGTGCCGCCGTCGACATGGAGACGGATCACAGCGGGATTCGCGCGCGGCGCCACGACGAAGTCGTACTCGACCTGACGTTCGCGTCCGTACACGATCAGATCGACGTCGCGGTAGACGCCTGTATAGCGGACGCTCGGGTATCCGGCGATGCCGGTCCGCCAGGCCGATGGATCGTGTCCGCGGAAATAGCTCGTCGTGCCGCTCACATTGCCGACGCCCTCGATGCGCGGCGACGAGCGCGCGCCCTCGAACGTGATTCGCACGCTGGATACGCGCCCGCCGTCGCCTGCGAGCGACATCACGAGCGCCTCGTCGGTTAGAAAAAGCGTGAAGTGCGGGTCTCGCGAGACGAACCGCACGCGCGGGTCGGTCTGACCGTCGTTACGTTCGAACCGCACCGGGGTCGCCGGCGCGGCCGCGTGTGGAGCGGCTGTGGCGCCGGTGCTCGCTCCGGCGATGATCCATACGACAAGCCACACGCGTGCGCTCATGAGGTACCTCCCGGCCGAAGAATGTGATCGACGTTACGGATCCGCGCGCGTCGGATCGTGGGTTCAGCAACTTGACGCGATCTGCAGGGCAACCTCGGCCCGTCAGGCAAGCGGGATGCCGGCGTCGGCTGGACTACGCGCCTGCGAGCGCTCAAAAACGCCGCGCCAACCACAAGGACGGCGGGCGACGGCGCACGCTCGAGACCAGTGTCGCAGCGCAACCGCGAGCCGTTCGGTCGCTTCCGCCACGAAGTCGTTACGGGCCAGCGAACGACACATCAGAGAGGTGCCGCGCCGCAGCTGAACTGTTTGGGGGAGGCTATCGCGACACTGGAATCACCGGCAGGCGCATTCGCGAAGTTGTCCTGCGTCTACGAGCCCAGAGCCGCAGGCGTCTCGTGGGCGATTGTCGCGAGCGTTCAGCGCCGCCGGCTCGAATCACGGTCAGACGGCAACCTCATACTCACTCTGAACGAGGCCACTGGCGTACTGACGCGTCGCGACGTGCTTGAGCGCGATATCGTGCGGCACGGCGCCAAAGAGTGGGATCCCGGCACCGATCAGCACCGGAACACGGGTGATGATGAGGCGCTGGATGAGTCCGGCTTGAAGAAACCGCTGAATGGTGATCCCCCCATCCACGTAAACATGCCGGATACCGTGACCGGCAAGCTGCGACACGATGTCGGCGGGAGCTCCCGACATACGCTCCACCACCGCCCCGGCTGGCGCCGTGGGCAGCGGGCGTGTGCTGAGCACGAACACAGGCTTCTCACCATAAGGCCACGCATCAAAGCCCAAGACCGTCTCAAAGGTCTTGCGACCGATGACCAACGCATCCACCGTGGCCATGAACTCTTCGTAGCCGTGGGGTTCACCACCGCCGG